>CAZRFP010000005.1:0-51377 GCA_964599535.1 uncultured Planctomycetaceae bacterium | reverse complement strand
ACGCCGCATAAAGTTGGCTGACGCCGACAAAAGGGAGTTCTGCCACGGGCTGCTATGGCTGCAGAACCTCAATTGGCTGCAATGAAGTGGCCACGCACGCAAGTCGTGGCAATGCGCTGGCACTCTCGCGATGTCACAACTTCGACAACCGAACAGCCCGAACGCGCCGCCTGACTACTCCGCGAAGTCTGTCACGCCGGCCTGCCGGGCCAGACGCTTCAGTCGCTGGTAGTGTTCGGCCCCCTCTTCCGCAAGTTCGTGAAACAGCGCTCGAATGCCCGCATCCGGCATGAACTTGCCGTGATTCGCGTAGAACCGCGCCGTCTTCCGCTCCGTGTGCAGGATCATTTCCATCGCCTCGCGAAAGTCGCGCTCGTCGCGAACCTCCAGCAGTCGCGGGCCGGTCACCACGAGGTCTTTATCTTCCGGCGTCAACACGAAATCCTGCCCTGGGTACATGTCGGCCACCAGCTTCTGCAGGCGTTGTTTGTGGTCCTGCTCTTCGTCGGCCATGTCGGCAAACTCGCGACGGTGTTCTTCCGACGGCGCCTTTTCCGACAGCACGAGATAGCGATAGGCCGCGACCGTTTCGCCGTAGGCCCCGATGGCGAGCAGCTTGTCCGGACCGCGTCCGCTGATCGGCCCGTCCATTGCATCCTGGGGTATGTCATTCATCGGCGAGTGGCTCCCGGTCGCGAGCGCCGCAAGCTCGCGGCAGCGTGGATCGGCTTGGCGAAGGCAGCGGCTTTGCGACTCTGCGTTCTATTGTGAGCCTTATCCGGCGCGTTTTCAAGCTTGGCAGGCCCGTGCCACCCGCGCGCTCGCGCCTTTGACGCCGCTGCCCGCGCATCGGACAATGACAAGCGAAAGGATCAATCGACATGTCCCAAACGCCGCGAACGCTATCGCTACCCGTCTGCAACCATGCGCCCCAGCCCTACAGTGGCCCCAGTGCCGAGGAAGTCATGGCCATGCGCCAGACGTACCTCACGCCGGCGCTGCTTCGCTATTACAAAGAACCGCTCATGGTCGTCGAGGGGCACATGCAGTATCTCTGGGACGAAAAGGGCACGCGCTATCTCGACGCCTTCGCCGGCATCGTCACCGTCTCCGTCGGCCATTGCCATCCGCGCATCGTCAAGGCCGTGCAGGAGCAGATGGGCCGCCTGCAGCATACGACGACGATCTACATCCATCCGACCGTCTCGCTCTACGGCAAGGCGCTGGCCGATCGAATGCCGGGCGAGTTGAAAGTGACCTACTTCACGAACAGCGGCAGCGAGGCGAACGACCTGGCCATTACCACCGCGCGCATGAACACCGGCTGCTTCGATGTCATCTCCCTGCGCAACGGCTACCACGGCGGCTCGCAATCGACGATGGGCCTGACGGGGCATTCGACGTGGAAGTATGTCACGCCGCAGGCCTTCGGCGTGCATCACGCGATGCCGGGCTATTGTTATCGCTGTCCCCTAGGACTGACGTATCCGTCGTGCGACATCAAGTGCGCGAAGGACATCGGCGAGCTGATCAAGTTCGCGACGCCCGGCCGCGTGGCGGCGTTTATCGCCGAGCCGATCATGGGTGTCGGCGGAAGCGTCATGCCGCCGAAGGAGTATTTGAGCGTGGCGTATGAAGAGGTGCGCAAGGCCGGCGGCATCTGCATCGCTGACGAAGTGCAGACGGGCTTCGGCCGCACGGGCGAGCACTACTGGGGCTTTCAGAACTTCGGCGTCATGCCCGACATGGTGACGATGGCCAAGGGCATTGGCAACGGCACGGCACTCGGCGCCGTCACGACGACGCCCGAGATTGCCAAGGCGCTCGTGGGCAAGCTGCACTTCAACACGTTTGGCGGAAACCCGGTGCAGGCGATTCAAGGCCTGACCACGCTCGAAGTGATCGACGCCGACGGCATCCAGGCCAATGCGAAGAAAGTGGGTGGCCGGCTGAAGGCCGGTCTGACGGCGCTGATGGACAAGCATCGGCTGATCGGCGAGGTGCGCGGTCTGGGGCTGATGCTGGGCGTCGAATTGGTGCGGGACCGTGCAACGAAGGAGCCTGCGAATACGGAAGCGGCGGAGGTGCTGGAGCTTTCGCGAGCGCGAGGACTGCTTCTGGGCAAGGGCGGATTTTACGGAAACGTTTTGCGGATCAAGCCGCCGATGTGCCTGAGTGAGGCGGATGCGGATTTTCTGGTGGCGTGTCTGGACGAGTCGCTGGGAGACATTGAGAAGCGGATGTAGATATCGCTTTGCGGGGATGCGCATCATGTTCGTTAGCGCGCGATCATGAGTGCGGCTCAGATTACGTGGCTTTAAGCGCGCGGTCTTGTCCTGCGAAAATGCTGGATTCCACTTGCTGATCCGGTTACGATTGTCGCGTCAAGCGTTACTCAATGACAGGAGCCGGAGACCATGGACCCCAACGCCGAACCGCGACATGCCGTCGACGCATCGGGCGCGCTGGCCGTCGAAATCAACTGCCGGCAATGCGGCTACAACCTGCGCGGCCTGATGCCGACGGGTCTTTGCTCCGAGTGCGGCGCGCCGATTTCGCATTCATTGCGCGTTGATCTTCTGCGCTATGCCAATCCGGAATGGCTGCGCAAGGTCTCGACGGGCGTACGCATTATTGTGTGGATGATTCTGATCGGCTTCCTCGGGGGCATTGCAAGCCAGTTCGTACGTGAACTTGCGGTGATCATCAGTCTGACGATGACGGCGGTCGGCGTATTCGGAGCATGGTTGCTGACGGAGCCGGAGCCGGGAGGCGCGATCAACGCTCGCATGGGGCGGGCCAGGAAAATAATACGCATCGCCGTCATGCTCGCTGTTGCCAGCCAGTTGCTGTCGCTGATCTACATTTTTAGTTCTGTTCCCGAGTTTATCGAGTTGCCGTTCGAGATATTGGTAGCCCTGCTAGGACTTGCGTCCATTGTCGGCGAATACTTCAAGTTTGCGCTCTATGAACACTTTGCCGCAAGAATACCGGACAAGTTTCTGAAGAAGCGAGCAGGATTCCTGCGGGTCGCACTGCCTGTCACGCTGGTCGTCTTAATTGTCTTCGCATTCGGATTCGGCCTGCTGGCTTCAGCAGGTGCAGGTTCCGTTGTCGGCGTGGGGATTGTGTGTTTTGGCGTACCGATGATGATCGCCATCATCGTTTTCGCGGTCATGACGCTGTTCTTGCTGCTGAGGCTCAACAAGGCGCTGAAGCAGCAAGCGGCGCTTGCGCGTGACACATGGGCCGCGGCAACGCCTTCGCCTGATACCGCCCCAAGCGCCGGCTTCTGATCGGCTCGAATTCATGCCGCTTCAGCATTCAGACTCTCCCGTGGATGACGCCGGCGCGCTCGCCGTCGATGTGCATTGCCGCAACTGCGGCTACAACCTGCGCGGCCTGATGCCGAGCGGTGTGTGTACCGAGTGCGGCAGGCACACAATAAGGCGCTGCCTCAACCGTTCGACATCTGATTCGCAGTCGCCTTGCGATGAGCGCGCCCCGCCTCAGAACCGCTGTCGTGTCGCTTCCGCCAGTTTTTCCAGGCTGACACAATACGCCGCGATGCGCAGCGGCAGCTTGTCCTCGCGATGCTTGCGGTGGACGTGGTTCCAGGCCTCGACCATGCGTTTCTCAAGCTCGGTGTTCACGCGGTCGAGGTCCCAGCGGAACTGCTGCAGGTTCTGCACCCACTCAAAGTAAGAGACCGTCACGCCGCCTGCGTTCACGAGAATATCCGGCACGACATGCACGCCGCGCTCGCGCAGCATCTCATCGGCGCGCGGCGTAACCGGCGAGTTCGCGGCTTCGATCACCAGTTTGGCCTTAATCTGGTCCGCGTTGTCGCGCGTGATCGCGCCGCCCAGCGCCGCGGGAACAAGAATGTCCACGTTCAGTGCCAGCAGTTCGTCATTGCCGATCGCCTTGCCGCCGGGGAATCCGGCAATCGTCCGCGTCGCCTTCACGTGCTCGAACAGCTTGGGAACGTCGATGCCGCCCTCAACGTACAGGCCGCCGTTCACATCGGACACCGCGACGATCTTCGCGCCCTGCTCCGCCAGCAGCAGCGCCGTCCACGAGCCGACATTCCCGAAGCCCTGAATCGCGACCTTTGCGCCCTTCAAGTCGATCTTGAATGCGCGGCACGCCTCGCGCGTAATGATCATCGTACCACGGCCGGTCGCCTGTTCGCGCCCGAGTGAACCGCCGAGGCTCACCGGCTTGCCGGTCACGATGGCCGGCGAATAGCCGTGCTTCTTGCCGTATTCGTCCATGATCCAGGCCATGACCTGCGCGTTGGTGTTGACATCGGGCGCGGGGATATCGCGGTAGACGCCCAGCGCCATGTCGATCTTGCGCGTGAACTCGCGCGTGAGCCGCTGCAATTCGTCGCGCGACATCTTCGTCGGATCGCACGTCACGCCGCCTTTGGCGCCGCCGAATGGAATGTCCACCAACGCCGTCTTCCAGGTCATCAGCGCTGCGAGCGAGCGAACCTCGTTCAGATCGACCTCATGGTGAAATCGCAATCCGCCCTTGTAAGGACCGCGCACGGCGTTGTGCTGAACGCGATAGCCGTGAAACATCTCGAGATGGCCGTCGTCCATGCGCACGGGAATCTGCACGATCAACTCGCGATAGGGCGTGCGCAGGATCATCTGGATGTCCGGCTCAAGACTCATGTGATCCGCCGCCGCCTGAAACTGCTCGTCGGTGATTCGGTTGAAATCAAGATGCGCCGTGGGCAGCGTTTCATGCGCCACATGCGAGACATCGACGGCCGGCGCTCCGCCGGTGTGTGAGGACTTGGCCTGCATGGTCGTGGTCGGCGGTGATTTCATTTTGGCGGACATGGCGTCTCCCGTTGTTCATCGCGGCGCGCCGTCGTGGCGGCCGCTTCAGCCCAACATCGCACAGGCGCGAGCGCGCCTTGAAACTGAGAATGTGCCCTGAAGCTGTTATAGCAAATTTGGCCGTCGGAACCAACCGTTTTCTCGCAATTGGACCTATTCTCGGTCTCCATCATCGTCGTCGTGATTGGCAACGCGGTGAAGGTCCGTTCCTGCCGAGTACCCCAGGCGCAGACGTCGATGCGGTAGCGTCGTTATGATGCCTGATTGAAGCACTGACGGGAGCTGGTTGCGTGCCTGCATTTGAACGCCATGTCTTCGTCTGTACGAACGTCCGTCCGGCGGATCATCCGCGCGGCTGCTGCGCGGCCAAGGACTCAGAGTCAATACGCGAGCGGCTCAAATCGCTCGCGGCCCGCCACGGGCTGAAAGGACGCGTCCGCGTGAATGCCGCCGGCTGTCTCGATCAATGCGAGCATGGCGTGACGGTGGTTGTCTATCCGGAGGCGGTGTGGTACGGCCTCGTCACGCCGTCCGACGCGGATGAACTTTTTGAGTCGCACATTCTCAACGGCGTTCCCGTCATACGCCTGATGCTGCCGCCGACGTGCATCAACACCAAGTCATGCCCGCATCGATGCGAAACGACGTAACACGATTGCCATCGGTTGTGGCGCCGCCGCCTCGGCGGTGCGGATACGGGCGAGACGTTTGTCCAACCGTCTTATCACGAACTGCTATGAGATGGGCTTCTGGTTCGTTCGTGTGCCGCGCCGTGCGATCGTGATGCACCATGCGACGGCGGCCGTGTTGATCAGCGTGAACACGAGAAATGCGGCAAGGCCGCCTTTGCTCGCCGCATCCGCGTGATGATCGAACAGCCGCTCCAAGTCAATCGAACCAAGCCGCAGCGCTTCACGCGCCACACTTACGCCGAGGATCGTCGCGGCGGCCCCTGCGGAGGCGATGCCCAGCAGCACGGCGCTGAGTCGCCGTCGATGAAACACGAAGTGCCACGCGCCCAGTTGTCCCATCACGCCGACAACGGCGAGCAGCAAGTAAGGCCGCGCCAGCGGTCTCGTCACGGCCGATCGCAACGTTTCGGGAAGCATGTAGTAGTACACGACCGCGCAGACGACCGCGCCGAGCAGACCGATTGCGGCGATGAGTGCGATTGTCTGGCAGGCTCGCTCGGAAACGTCAGCGGCATCTGCATCGCGACGGATCTCGCGCAGCGCAGGACACAATTGCCAACCCAATAGCACCGCCATCACCGGAAATGCTCCGGCACTCCATATTCCCAAGCGAGGAAAGATGTCCACGTTCTTGTAGAGCAACGATCCTGATCCATACATCGCCGGCCACGCATCACGATCCAGGCTGAGCAGATGATTCTCCGTCCAGGAAAATGCCGCGAATAGAAAGCACGCAAACGCCCCTGCGCCGACGGCCACACGCCCCCAAGGGCCTGCGCGCGACAAGGCCTTGCTCTTCAGCAGATACGCCAGATAGAAGCCGGCGATCAGCACCGGCACGATCGCCATCCACGGATGGAACAACAGCAGATTCGCGCTGTAGAAGTTCTCCTTGTAGAGAATCTGGATGAACAGCAAAGGCGCGACGCCGGCCGTGATGGCGGCGCTGATGGCAAACGGCATCCAGTCGCTCAGGATGCGCGTGACCGGGCAGTCCTCCGCCCGCGCGCCCGTTCGTCGGCGCAGGAATAGCGACAATGCCAGCCACGCCGAGCCGGCCAGCACGTAGTTCATGAATACGACATGCACCGCCAGCGTTACGACATACAGCACCAGGTACATCGCCGTCGGCGCTGGAAAGCCGAATGGAAATGCAGTGTTCATCGCATCGGCTCCGATGAGGCCGGTCCCTGCCACGCGGACGGCATGTCGCCTGCTTCCCTGAGCCATTCGGCGATTTGATTCAGCTCCGCATCGACGGCGAGCGTTGGCCAAACGCCGGGGCGGTCGGCGTGCGACCATTCGATCAGTTGAACCAGCGCTTCCAGTTCTTCCGGCGTTCCGGCAAAGGGCGGCATGAACGTCTTGGTGTGCTGCAGCTTCGCGATGTTCATGCGCTTCTGGTCGATCGTCCACGAACCGGCCAGGTGCGTCAGACCGTTGACGCCGTCGATCGTGTGGCAGACGCCGCATTGAAAGCGATAGACCTTCGCACCGAGGCGAAGCTGCTCGGAGGGGTAGCGATCCGCGTCGCGCAGGGGATACGGATCGTTCGACACCGAGCCGATCTTCCGCAGCCTCGCCACTTCGTCGGGCTTGATCGAATTTGAATACAAATGTTCGCGAATCGTATACGGCTTGCGAACGCCCTCGCGCACGAACTCACCGCCGGCCGTCGCGCCAAACGCCAGCGCGACGAGAAGCGTAGCCGTCGCACCGTTGATAAACAGCTTCTGCCGGATCAATCCAACGAGCGCATACGCGCCGATCAGCGCGGACGCCCCGACGGCCAGCGCGAGAAACATTGTCATGGCCGGACTGCCGCCGAGTACCCACGATCGGCTGTCGGGGGGAATGACGGAGAGATACCACGCGCCGAGAAACGGCATCAGCAGCATGGGTGAAAGCAGATACGCCGCCTGATTCTGTAGCCGGCGCATACCTTCGCGGTCGAGGCCGCGCATCGTCGTAATGACGATCAGGGCCACCAGCGCCGCAATCGTGAGTGAAACGATCGTCCGGAAGATCAGCGACGGCCAGAAGCTGGGGTTGAAGAATCCGAGCCATAGCCGGCCGGTCTCCGTCCATCCTCCGGGCGTAAGCTGCCAGGAGAGGATGCCGTTGATCCAGAAGAGGCTGAACCAGGCGGCGAGCGTATAGAGCACGAGAAGCGTCATACGCGCGGCATCCGACAGCCGCGCTCCGCTGCGATAGAATGCGTAGCCCGCGACGACTTCAAGGCAGAAGAAAGTCCACTCCGTCGCCCAGAGCCAGTGAAACTCATCGACCATGATGCCGATGGTCCGCGGGCTGATCTGGATTGTCGTAAACCACATCGCGACGCCCGTCAGCGCCCCCAGCACGAAGCTGATGAGCACGAGCAGTTTGAAGTAGCCGTCAAGAAATGCCCGGGCACCGATCGCCAGCGCATCCGACCCCGACCCCGGCCGCGCCGCGGCGTGTCGCCCCTGCGCGATCCATTGAAAGTAGCACATCAACATTCCACCGCCGATGGCGAACTGCGCGAGGAACACATGAACGATGCCGACGCCGCCGATGACCATGCCCTTGATGGCCGGCTCGAAGTCGTTTTGCGGAAAGTAGACAGGCTCCAACGATGGTACTCCGCACCGGAATTCGCAGGCTTGCCGCTTGCGATCGGATTATAGTGATCCCCGCCAAAGGTGAAATCTCCGGCGCCGCGCCCGCGCGGATTAGTCGAATCGCGGAATCGCCTGTATAATCGCCGCCACGATGCCCAAGCCGGCCGACACACGCCGCAGCCTGTTTCCGACGCTCGCCAGACTTCGCGGCATCTCGCGCGAGACGCGGGAACGTATCGCCGTTGTCGTTATCTTTGTCGCCGTGGGGGCCACATTTACCGATCTTTTTACGACGCTTGTCATCGGGCTGATGAGCTGGTTGGCGTATCGCCTGCTCTATCGGCGCGATATGAAAGTCGTCGCACTGATCATCAGCAGCGTTGCGGCGATGGCGATGTTCGATTGCGTCGGTGCGCGGGTCGTGCGCTGGCAATTGTCACTGACTCACACACCCGACGTAGACCATCGAATGGTCCCTTTCGCCTATCCGTGGATCAACTCCGACGGCATTCGCTCCGACTTTGAAGCGAGCGACTTCAGCGATGAGTCGTTTAACGTGATCTGCATGGGCGATTCGTTCTGCTTCGGCGCGCTGATCGACGACACCGCCGAGACCTACGTGGCCTTGCTTGAGTCCATGACGCGCGAAAAATATCCGGAAAAAAAACTGCGTACGGTCAACTTCGGCTGGGTGTCCTCGTCGCCGATTATTACGCTTCCGCACCTGAAGGATTTCGGCGGAAAATACAAGCCCGATCTCGTCATTTACAGCCTGGACATGACCGATTTTCACGACGACTTGCGCCGCCGCTACGGCGCGCAGAACATCGGCACGCCGCCTGGTGATTATCTGATCCATCAACTCGGCGGAGCGCACCTTGTCGAGCAGTTTCGCAAGCGCTGGTGGCTCGGCCAGAAGGTCACTGACTATCTCGGTCGAAACGAGATCATCCCGCAGGACCGCTTCTTCATTGTGAACCAGCCGCTCGCGCGCAGCCGCGCGCTGATGGCCGAGACGGAGTCCAATCTCCTCGCGATTCATGATTACTGCCGCGACGTGCTGAAGTGTCCGTTTATTCTCATCATGCCTCCGCGGCATTTCCAATACACGGACCGAGAGTGCCTGAACAACTGGGAGGCTCTTCGCTACCAGCCGCTCGGCCCCTATGTGAAGATGCCGTTTCTCTGGCTTGAGGAGGTGAAAGCCCGCGCGCCTTATTCGATATATTCGCTCTTCGACGATTTCAAGAACGCGACGGAGTTTCCGCTGTACTTCGACGACGATCCTCATTGGACGCCGGCCGGTCACCGCGTCGTCGCCCGCGCACTGATGCGAATCCTGGAGCAGGAAGGCTACCTGCGTTCCACATCGGCGGAGAACAACTGAATGGTCTGTCGCGAGATTCTTGCAGCCTCGAAAGTCTCGCACAGGATACCCAGGCACGGCTCTTCCGTCGCGCTCGCCCGCTTACAAGGACCCCATTGCAGATGACTCATCTGGTCGTTCCGATCTTCGGCGATTCCATCGTGTCGATCCGCGAGGACATGGCCTCCGCCATTGAGACCGGCGCCGACATGATCGAACTTCGCCTCGACATGATTCACGATGTCAGCGATGACGAATTGCGAACCCTAACTGATGCGGCGGCGGGTCGCGTGCCGATGATCTTGACCTGCCGCAGCCCGGAAGAGGGCGGAGAGACTCACGCGCCCGACGGTGAACGACTGGATCGGCTCGATCGCCTCGGTCCCTTGGCGGACTACATTGATATCGAACTAACCACGCTCGAGCGCGGCGATGCAGCCCGCGCCGCCGTGCGAAGCGCCTTGTGTCGTGCCGATGTCATTACCCAGTCCGGCGGTCGCGAAGTCATCGAACGTGGGGAAAGTCGTTCGCTCATCGTGTCGCGCCATGACCATCGCGGGCGGCCGGCGAGCCTGCAAAGCGATCTGCTGCGCATGACGGGCGTTGAACGCTGCTCGGTCGTGAAGCTGGCCTGGCGGGCGCGCACCGTGCGTGACAACTTCGAGGCGTTTGAGCTGATTCGGATCAGCCCCGTTCCCTGCGTGGCGATCTGCATGGGCGAGGAGGGCCTGCTTTCGCGCGTGCTCGCGCCGAAGTTCGGAGCCTTCGCGACGTTCGCATCGCTACGCCGAGGCGACGAAACCGCACCCGGACAGATCCCCGCAAGCGAACTGACCGAGCGATTTCGCTGGAAATTCGTCGATTCGACAACGCGCGTGTTCGGTGTCATCGGCGATCCTGTCGCTCATTCGCTCGGACCCGACGTACACAACGCCGCATTTGAAAAACACGGCATCAACGCCGTCTATGTGCCGCTCCGCGTCATCGCAGGCTACGAACCGTTTAAGGCGTTCATGGTTGAGGCCTTGGCGCGACCCTGGCTCGATTTCTCCGGCTTCAGCGTCACGTCGCCGCACAAGGAGAACGCCGTTCGGTTCTTGACAGAGCAGGGCGGCGAGATCGACCCGGTCGCCGCTCGAATCGGCGCGGTCAATACGATTCTCTTTCACAAAGGCGGTCGCATGGTCGGCGCTAACACCGACGCGTCGGCGATCGTTGATGCACTGTCGGATGCTCTGGGAGGACCAAAGCGGGCGGCCGGTCGAAGCGTCCTGATTCTGGGCGCTGGCGGGGCGGCGCGGGCAGCCGCCTTCGGACTGGTGGCGGCCGGCTGCAATGTGACGATCGCCAATCGAACGGATGAACGTGCAGTGGCATTGTCGGCGGATCTCGGTTGTCGAGCTTGCAAGTGGGAGGATCGGTCAACGTTCCCGGTGGACTGCATTGTGAATTGCACGACCGTCGGCATGTCTCCGAACGATGGCGAATCGCCCATGCCGCCCGACGCGTTAAGATCCGATCAACTCATTCTTGAAAGCGTGTATAATCCCCGCAAGACTCGACTGCTCGCCGATGCCCATCAGAGTGGTTGCCAGACGATCGACGGTTTGACCCTGTTCGCCCGCCAAGCCGCGGCGCAGTTTCGGTTGTGGACCGGCCGGGATTCGACGGCGGCCGACTTCGGCAGGCTTGTTGATGCGGCCGTCCATCGCCGCGAGGCGGCTCCGATGGCCTGTCAGCCTGGCGGCGAGGCAGGGCGGGGCGATTGACCTTGATGCCGGTTGCGTGCAAGATTCGGTGCTTTCAGTGTCATGGCCCGCACCCACGCGGTACCACGAGGTGATGAGAAGACTCATGAGGTTGCTCTTCACGTCAGATTTGCACGGCCACACGCCGCATTACAGCCGCCTTGCGGCCGTTGCAGAGTCGATCAAGCCCGATGTACTGATACTCGGCGGCGATCTGCTGCCCGACGACAACGCGATGTTCCCCGAAACGCTCGGCCAGGGGCAGCCAGCTTTCGTCCGTGGGCACTTCCGCAAGTCGATCACCGACATTCGCCAGCGGTCTGGAATCGACGAAGTCCTGGTCATCTTCGGAAACCACGACTGGGGAAGCAGCGCCATCGCAATGAAAGAGCTGGCCGATGACGGTCTTCTCCGAATCCTCAACTACACCGATAGCGTGAGCATCGGCGGCCTGAACTTTGTCGGCTACTCCCACACCCCGCCGACGCCGTGGTATGTCAAAGACTACGAGCGGCTGGATCGACCGGGCGATGTGCCTCCGCTGATCGGCGGCGCGCGTTGGAATCATCAGTTCAGCCGGCCGGTGCAAAATGCGTCGCGTCTGATCTTCGATGGACAAACCAGCATTCAGGCCGACATGGCGTCCATGAAAGTCCCGCCGTCGCCCTGGGTCTTCGTGGCCCATGCGCCGCCATATCAATCAAAGCTCGATCAGTCTGCCGGCGGTTTGTCGTTCGGCTCGAAGTCCATTCGCGAAGCCATCGAAAAGCACGAGCCGATGCTCTCGCTTCATGGGCATATACACGAGTCTCCGCGCGTCACGGGCGAGTGGTGTGAACAGCTCGGCAAGACGCTTGCGATCAATGCCGGCCAGATGACCAAGTCACTTCAATACGCGCTGATCGAGGTCGATGTCGCCTCAAAGCGGATTGTCAGGCGCGAACACGGACAGCAGGCGTGAATATTATCCTCGTCGGTAGTCGCGGCAGCGGAAAGAGCACCGTCGGCCCGGTCGTAGCCAAGCGACTTGGCTTCGACTTTATCGCTGTCGACGCCAAGATCGTCGAAGTGGCCGGCAAGAGCATCCGCGAGATCTTCGCGACCGAAGGCGAGCGCGGCTTCCGCGCTCGCGAACGCGAAGCCTGCCTCAAGCTCAAAAAGCTGAAGAACCACGTGATCGCGCTCGGGGGCGGGGCACTCATTGACCCCGAGAACAGGGCCTTCCTTCAAAAGCTCGGGAAGTTTGTCTGGCTTCGTGCGCCCGCTGCCGTCCTATGGGCCAGAGTCAGCAAGGACCCACACACGGTCTACAACCGGCCGAACCTCACATCGACCGGCGGATTGGCGGAATTGGAATCCATGTTGACCCTGCGCGAGCCGATGTATCAATCAGTGGCCGACCACATTATCGACACCGAATCTCTCTCGCCGCTCGACGTGGTCGAGGCGATCGAACTGTGGCACGAGGCCAATGACGCCCATTCGTATTAATCGCGAACGGAGGCGCATGCTTGGCGGTTGAAGATGTCTGGATAGCGGCGTCCGCCGTCTTTGGCGCGATACTCGGCAGCTTCCTCAATGTCGTGATCTTCCGCATGCCGCGCGGGCTTTCGATCGCCCAGCCGAGATGGTCCTTCTGCCCCCATTGCGAAAAGCCCATCGCGTTTCGCGACAACATACCGATCATCGGATGGTTGGCGCTGCGCGGCAAATGCCGTAACTGTGCGACGCCGATCGGCATCATCTACCCGACCATCGAAGCGGCCACCGCGCTGTTGTTTCTCATGCTCGCGGATGCGCTGTTCGTGGGAAAGCTGCTGCCGCTGATCGGACGGGCTGCCGCGGATTGGCCGATCGCGCTGGCCTATTACACGCTTTTCGCCTCGCTGTTGGCCGTGGCCGCGATGGATGTCGAGTCCTATCTCGTCGATATCCGCGTGCTGAATTTTGCGATGATCGTCGGCGTCATCGGTACGGCCGCGTGGCTCGCCATCGCGAACCCCCTCAGCCCTCCCGCAGCAATCGACGAAGCGCCGACGCTGACGACTTCGAGCGGCCGGCTCCCGAACTCACTCGCGCTGATCGGCGCCATCATGGGTGCGACCTGGTGCGCGAGCGCTTTCGCGTTTGCCGTGTTTCGTCGCAAGTCTGTCGACAACAATCCGACCGATGCCCAATCAAACGCTCCGGTCGAAGACGCACCCATGCCCGAATCGCTTTCCTATCTGAAAACCGGCGACCAGCGCTTCCAGCCGTGGCCGATCATCCTGCTCGTCGGGCTGATCATCGGTCTGGCCGCGTGGATGATCGTCGCGCCGGACAAGGGTCTGGCATTGGCCGTCGCAGCGTCGGTGCAGCGCGGGATCGCGGCGCTGTTTGTACTCATGCTCCTGCTTCTGCTCGCCTCGATCGTCCACCGAGAATCGGATCAGCAGATCGTCGAGGAGATTGAATCAGAGCGCTCCGCCGCACGTCCGATGGCCTTGCGTGAAGGCGCTTCGTTTTTGCCTGCATTGGCCGTCGGCGTCGGCATCTTCGTGTATTGGCGCTCGACGGAACGGCTCGATTCGGGATGGTCCGAACTCGTGGGCGGCCTCATCGCCGAGAGCGCGTTCCAACGCTTCTGTGAGGGCGCAACGCATGCGCTGGGCGCTATCGTCTGGTCCGCCGCCATCGGCTGGTTCGTGCGTATCGGCGGAACGCTGGCCTTCGGCAAGGAGGCCTATGGTACCGGCGACATCTTCATCATGGCCGCCATCGGCGCGGTCATGGGCATCTGGGCCTTGGTCTTTACGTTCTTCCTCGCGGCGATGTTGGCGATCTTGGGCGTCGTCGCCACGCTCTTTTGGAAGTCGAGCCGTGCCGTGCCGTTTGGTCCCTGGCTGGCGCTCGGCGCGTTCGCGACGCTGTGGGTTTATCAACCCCTGCTCAACCTCTTCGCCCCGGCCGGCCGCCTATTCTGGGAAATCTTCAGCGGAAAGGCCTTGGCCTTCTGAAGCGGTACGCCGCTCCGTGCCGATGATCGCTCAGGTCAGTCGCGCCCTTGCCCGCGAAGCGCCCGATCGCCCCGCGCGCTGTCCATCGCTGCCATGACGCACGCCGGCGTCCCGAGGCAACGGATTGCGAGGAACGCTCATGTCGGAAATCACCCGGATACCCTTTGGCCGCCGTCGTCGGCAATCTGACGGCCCGCATGGCAGCTTCGCGGCAGTTTATCAGACCAGCGCCGATGCCAGCATCGCCGTCGCACGCGAGATCGCTCAACTCATCCGCGAGCGCGCCGACCAAGGCCGACTTACGGTGCTCGGACTCGCCACGGGTTCCACGCCCGTCGACGTTTATGCGGAACTCGTGAGGCTCCATCGCGAAGAGGGCTTGTCGTTTCGCGGCGTCATTACGTTCAATCTCGATGAATACTGGCCGATGCAGCCCGATGCCCTGCAGAGCTATCGACGCTATATGGCCGAGCATCTCTTCGATCACATCGACATCGATCCAGCGAATACGCACGTGCCCGACGGTCGTCTGGAGATGGATGGCGTCGCCGCGTATTGCCGGGATTACGAACGCGCCATCACCGACGCAGGCGGCATTGATCTACAACTGCTTGGCGTCGGCCGCACTGGTCACATCGGCTTCAACGAGCCTGGCTCCGGGCGTCGCAGCAGAACGCGGCTCATCACGCTGGACAAAGTGACGCGCATGGACGCCGCCTCTGACTTCTTCGGCGAATGGAACGTGCCGCGCAAGGCGATCACCTTGGGCGTCGGCACGATTCTCGACGCGCGAAGTGTCAGACTCATGGCATTCGGCGAGGGCAAGGCCCCGATCGTCCGGCAGGCGGTCGAGGGTGACGTGACCGACGCGGTGGCCGCTAGCTTTCTGCAGGATCATCCCAACGCTCGATTCGTGCTCGATCCGGCGGCGGCGAGCGAACTCACGGCGATCAAGACGCCGTGGCTGCTCGGTCCGATTTCCGACAGTGGCGGACGATGGGACGTACCCACGACGCGCCGCGCCGTCATCTGGCTTGCGCTGCTGTTGAAAAAGCCGATTCTCAAACTCGTCGAGGAAGACTACAACGAAAACGGCCTGCAAGAGCTGCTCTCCGCGCGCGGTTCTGCGTATGATGTGAATATCGACGTGTTCAAGTCGCTCCAGAGCACGATCACCGGCTGGCCCGGCGGCAAGCCGCGCGCCGCCGCGCGCGGTACGGAATGCAACCCTGCGACGATTGGCGCCGCGTTGCCGTTCCCGACTGCCTCGCATGTTGCATCGCCGACGACGGTTGCGGCCCCGCTTCCGCCGTCTGATGCCGTCATTACGGCAGACGGATCAAGACCCAGCGCCGCGGATGCATTTCCAAAGCGCGTCGTTGTCTTCAGCCCCCATCCCGACGACGATGTCATCTCCATGGGCGGCACGCTCATCCGGCTCTGCGAACAAGGGCACGAGGTTCACGTCGCTTATCAAACGTCGGGCAATATTGCCGTCTTTGACGAGAAGGCGATCCGACATGCGGATTTCGTCGCGGAATTCGCACGGGCCTTCGAACTGTTCAGCGAAAAAGAAGTGCGCCGCATCGAGTCGGCCGTCGAGTCCTTTGTCGCGTCGAAGAATCCCGGCGATGTTGACAGCGCCGCGCTCCAGAAAATCAAGGCGCTGATCCGCCGCAGCGAGGCACGGGCCGCCGCCCGCTACGCCGGTGTGTCGACGAGCCGAATGCACTTTCTCGATATGCCGTTCTACGAAACTGGCCGCGTCAAGAAAAACCCGCTCGGCGAACAGGACATTCAGATTGCCATGCGACTGCTGGAGAAAATTCAGCCGCATCAGATTTACGCGGCCGGCGATCTGTCCGATCCGCATGGAACCCATCGCGTCTGCCTGCGGGCCATCCTCTGTGCCGTTGAGCGCCTGTCCGAACAGAAATGGATGAAGCAATGCCGCGTCTGGCTCTATCGCGGTGCGTGGCAGGAATGGGAACCGCACCGAATCGAAATGGCCGTGCCGCTCTCCCCCGATGAAGTCGAGCGCAAGCGCATGGCCATTTTCTATCACGAATCGCAGAAAGATCGCGCCCTGTTTCCCGGTCCGTGGGACACGCGCGAATTCTGGCAGCGCGCCGAAGACCGCAACAGCGCCACGGCTGAAACATACGACGCACTTGGGCTGCCCGAATATCAGGCGATCGAGGCCTTTGTTGAATGGCGACCCGAAATAAGTACAGCGGGTTGAGCTGGTGTGTGATGTGCAGACGGAACGCCGGCTTGCGTCAGGCCGTTTTCGATACGCGCTCGAAGGCGACTTCAAGGCGGTCCTTCACGAGTTGCATCGTCTTCGGACGGTTTTCGCGCTCGGGCTGGCAACAGTCTTCAATCAACTTCAGCAGCGCCGGATCGAGCGCCTCGGATGCCTGGTCTTGCCGCTCGTTCTTCCATGTATAAAGGCTCACGCCCGTCTTGCCCATCGATGCCGAATTCAGCTCGGTTTCGACCGTGCGCCCGAGGAAGATGCGGTGCATTGTCGCGCCCAGGCCGAAGACATCGGTCCGTTGATCGAGCGCCTTGCGCTCAACCTGCTCCTTGGCGATGTAGTCCTTCGTGCCCTGGATGCGCTCCTTGCGCGTGTACATCGGGCAGGCCTGGCCGAAGTCAATGATCGTCGGACGGCCGTTCTTGGCACATAGAATGTTGATCGGTTTGAGATCACCGTGGACGAATCCGCGATTGTGGAGATCGAGCAGTCCGTCGGAAACGTGCCAGAAGATCTTGACCAGGATATCGGGCGATGCGTTTTCCGCGAACTTATCGAGCGAGATGCCGTCGACATAACCGAGGATCACATAGGCTTCGACGGCGCGGAGCTTTCGCTTAACGATGCCGTATTCGTAGCTCTTGCGCAGCGCCGGATGGTCATTTTGAATGCCGATCTCGAATTCATTCTTAAGCTGCCGGACCTGTGAATTGAAGTTCTCAGCCGAGGCGGATACATACTTCTTGCAGTATTGCTTGTTGTCGCGGACATCGCGCATGAGCATGACCTTGGTACCGGCTCCGGTGCCAAGCTCGCGAACAAACATGAGCGATTCGAGTCGTTTAGACATTTCGTTGCTGGAATGATCGACCTCAATCAAACGGCAATTGCGAGTGAACCCGCAATCCAAGCCGGGTGGGCATCCATCAGAAATCGACCAGCCGCCCGATGAATCATCGGCTCGCCGTCGATATCGAATGTCCAGGCGAGGCCTGCTCCGTCCTGATAATCCTAGGCCTCAATAGGCCCCGAGAAAGGAGGAGCTATCACCGAGCAAACGCCGGACTTTCGCGCTGAATGAGGTCGGAACCCTGATTCCCTTCAATTTGTCCTGCGGCTATCCGCGAGGACGTCGCCTTTGGTTTCATCTTATCCGAGCAGGACTTACAACACTCCGGCTTCGCCTCGGCAAATCGACTAATGCTAGGGCGACCTTCGCGGTGGAAGCTTATCCGAATGAGCGCGAAGACGGATCGAAAACGGCAACGGTTATCTTGAAAGGTGGAGTTGGGAGGGGAGGCAACGTCGATGTCGCTTTGAGTAACTCTTTTAGGATTGCGGCTGAATATACAAGATCAATCGACAAAACCACTCCAAAATTCATCCCTGCCCACCTTATTACACTGGTAGTATATCGCGCAGCCAGATGTCTTTCCACCTGCACTCGCGAACCCCCCCCCATTGTGCCTCGAAGCCGCCTTGTTTTCGTTCTCGGCACTCCCTGGCGTTGATTCGCGGTTGCGCAAACCGCCACATCGGTCTTAGGGACGCAAGGTAGGGTCGATTCCGGGCGTCCTAAGGCGTCGCACTTCTTACGGATGCCCCCACGAAGGATATTGTCCCCGGATCGGAACATTGCATTGGCGCAATCAGAGTGTGTCCCTAGAATGCCGCCCGCTAGTCCGTCATCGTTTCGAAGTCAATTAAAGAAGGGGATCGAGCCATGTTCACATTTGCGCCGATTTTGTGTCTTTTGATCCTCCTGACCGATGCGCCGGCTTCCGAAACGCGCACGACCGCCGAAAACGTCACCATCGAACTGCGCCCTGGTGAGAAGGCGGCGCCGAAGTCAGAGCCGCGCTTCTCTGCGCGCATCTCCGCCGATACGCTGGTTGCGCTGCTCGAACTTGACCGACTTCCATTGCCGATGAAGCTGCCGAGCGAACGGGCGCTGGCCGAATCGGCTGCGGAGCGCGTCAACATGGGGGCGCTGGTCGACGAGATGATGCCTTATCTCGATTCGCGCTTTGGCGATCGCTTCTCCGCCGCGCGGGACTTGATCGTGCGCAACGTGCCGGAGAATCGGCAGATCGCAATCGAGGCTGCCGATCTCTTTCCCGAACCCTACCGCGGTCCGAAGCACGAAGTCATCGGCTTTCTGCTCCACGACGTGACCGAAGAAGAGTACTTCAGCGCCGCGCTGCGCATCCTGCAAACGGCCCGCCAGCTCGTCGAGAGCGGCGATCCTGTTTACGACAAAACATCGCCGGGCTACTGGGAGTGGATCGCCAAGGGCGAACTGACCCAGATGCGCGACGCGCGCAGGCGAGGGGATCTCGCCAAGATCGAGCGCGAGCAGATCCGCCGAAAAGTCGCTGAGGCGCTCGGCCTGACGAACGGCGACGGATCGGCGGAAGGGGCGAACTGGCTGAAGGAATCGCGCCGCTTCAGTTACATCATCCGCGAAGGCGCCTTTATCGACCGGCTGCGCCCGCTTGTCGAACGCATCAACCGCGAGATGGAAATCGCCGGATTCGCGCCGCCATCGGCCCTTGATCGACCGGGCATCTACTTCGATCCGGAAATTGGCGACGTCGATATCGTCCTGCCGCGCGACATGCTGATCGACTTCCTGGCGCAGGCCGACGAGTTTGAACGCCGCATGGCCGAGGACGCGATTATCAGCATCGAGGCCGTGCGCCTCACCGATCGCGAGATCGTCGAAGGCGCGATCGCTTCGCGCATGAGCGCCCAGATTCAGGGCGTTCACGATGTCTCTCGGTTTCGGCGGCGTTCAGTATTCACCGAACTCGGATTGAATTCGTTGATTGCCGTCGCCAATCAGCAACTCACGGCGCAGACGCTGGCCGGGGTGGCGGGCGGCGCGCTGCCCGCCGGCACGCCGCCGGTTACGATTGCTCAGCCGACGCTGCCGCCGATTCGCCTTTTCAATGAGGCGACAACGGTCGGAACCACATTTTCGGTCGGCGCGGACGACGTGTTCTTCGATGGGCGCCAGCAGGTCACCGGCTTCAGCTATATCGGTCCGGATGGACTGGCTCACACATTGACCACTGAAGTGGTTGACAGCCTTCGCGAACTGTGGGAGCGCATCGAGCGAAATCTGATCGTCCACAAGATCAAGAAAACCGGCGGATTGACTGAATTCTCGGTGCCGGTCGGTCCGAACACGCGCACCTACAAGGGCATCGCGGCGCTCATCTCTCAGGAGAATCAGCAACTCATCGTCGCGACGGGGACCGGCGCCATCAGTGAAATACAAGCCACGGCCGGTACGTGGCTCGTCATTGAGGACTTTCTTATTGCGCCGATCCCCGGCTCGTCGACGACGCTGACGCGCGAAGAACGGGAAGAAATTCGCATTCGCGTTCTACTGACGATGTTTCTGCGCGATCCATTCCTACCGGCCGAAACCAAGCGCGAACTGCTCGGAATAGCGAATCAGTCCACGCTTCGCGGAAGGCTTGAGGAGCTGATCGACGAGCGTGCGACGCGCTACCTTCGGCCGAATGATCCACGGCGCACTTACACGACCGTTTTTCTGGAGCGCATTGAACAGGCGATGGAAGACCGGGAGTTCGAGAAAAAAGAGGAGAACTCGACCATCACCCTGACGTTCTTCTCGAGTCAGGGCAACATCATTCAATCCCCCGGCACGACGCAATTGGGTGATGCCAACGACCTGACATCCTTCACAACCGTGCTGCGCCCCAATCAGGTCACGCCGATCTCGTCCTTCTTCACCAAGAGCGGAAACGGTCTGGAGGGCAGTTCGATCATGACCGGCCTCGAGCGCGGCGAGCGCTTCAACAGCGAAAAGAGCATGACGCACCTGCTTATTCGCTCGCGTTTCCCGACACAGGAGCGCGAGAAAGCCGATCGCGTCGAGGGGCGCTTTCTGGGCTACTTCGAACTGCCCATCCAGAAACGCGCCTCATCCGATGTTGACGTGCCTTTCCTGTCAAGCTCGGAACATCCGTGCGAGCGCCTGGCCAAGCTGCGAATCGGGCTTATGTTTCCAGTGCTCGATCTCAACCGCGTGAAGCGCACATTCAATCGCGTGAACCCAAATCGCTTTCCCGGCGACGTTCCCGGAAGTTCATGGGAAACGGCCACGACGCGCCTGCTCATGCTGCGCAAAGTCATCGCCGACGCCGGCGGCGCGAGCGCGGGGCTGCGCACCGATTTCGTCGAGCGATTCGTCATCGAAGTGCGCTCGCTTCTTGAGTACGACGATGATTTCTTCAGATCACCCAGCATCGCGCTTCGCAACATGGGGCATTGGAACGATCCGGATCGCATCATCGCGGCGTTGAACAACAGTCCCGGCCGCTTTGCGCTTAGTCAGATGGTTGAGCTGCTCGACGAACTGGGCCATGCCCTTGTGCCTGACGAGTATGCCAATCAATATCTGGCATACTCTCCGCCGGTTGGCATGTTTGATTATCGGCGGATATATCCGCTCTCGGAGGAGCAGATTTGGGATCTGCGGCGCGATGCGGCCATTCACTTCCTGCGCTTGCGCGAGGCGTATGGCGACGCTTTCCTTGAGGCGATTTCGTCGCTGCTGAAGCTCGGCACATATCGTTCGACCGACAACGGCGTTCTCACGAAATCGACGATGCGCGGCTATCGCGATCTCGTCGTCTTCGATCAGAGCGGCAGCATGCACTCCGATCCGGAGCTATACAAGCGCGCGTTCGACGACTTTCTTTTTCTGAAAGACGGCGGTTACGTCGGGCGCATGTTCGAGCCTTCTCGCGTCGAAGTAAAACATCTGCCGAAGGCGCACCGCGAGTTGATCTATCGCGGCGAGGACATCATCAAGACGCTCGAGTACGCCGATGAGTATCAACGCTGAACATGCGGCAGTGCCCGCGCATTCGCCGCACGGGCGACGGTTTTGCCGTTATGTGTGAGAGTTCCCGCGCCGCGCGGTCGGCGCGAAACAACGCTATGAGCCATGAGGAGGCGTGAAAGCCATGTTTCTATTGCCGGGGTTTCTGCCCATTAGTTTTTTGATCGACGCCCTGTTCGGGAGCGTGCTGGGATTGTTATTCATCCCGTCGCTCATTTCTTTTTCGATCAACTCCATGGTGAGCTTGGCGCGGTTGATCTTCCCGGAAATGCCGCCGGTTGAAGTCGTCGAGTAGCCGGTGGCGCGGTCTGCGCCGCTTGATTGACAACGAACGCCCGGCTTGTTTGCAACGTGTTTCGCCCGCGATTCCACTCAGAATGGCGAGCCGGCCTGTGTTTGGTGCCTTCTACTCAGGGCGCCTTCACTTCTTCGCCGTTCTGAAAGTGCCTGCGCGTTTCGTTGCCGTCCTCATCCCATTCGCTCCAGACGCCGTCGCGCTTGCCATAGGCGAAGCGGCCGGCCGACTTCGGAGCGCCGCTTTCGTAGAATTCTTCGTACTTGCCGTGTTTGCGCCCGTTGCCATGTTCGCATTTGATTTCAACAAGACCGCTGGGATAGTAGTACGTCGCTTCGCCCCAGAGCACTTCTTCGCCGTTCTTGATGTGATATGAAATCCGGCTCTTGATCGATCCGTCCGGATAAGTCTCTTCCTTCGTAATGACCTTCTCGCCCGATGCGCAGCCGGAGAATGTGGTCAGTACGAGACATGCGATGGGTAACACGACGACGCAGGGCTTTCGGTGCATGGGGCGTCCTCCGATGTCGGGCGCGATTCGGCTTGCCGCGACAAGTGATTGTACGCGGCGATGCGGAAAATCGCACGCCGCTGTTTGATCGAGAATCGCTGATATTGGGCTGGAATTGCGTTCTTCGAATGACGAAGGGAGTAGATTTGCCTCTTTCAGCATGAAATCGGTGTCGCGCAGGAAAAATCGCGCTGCGAACGGGATGATTCACGGCGGCAGATCAGTTACAATAGTTGCACATGCCAGCCAGTTTTCAGCGGGGAGTGATCGCCTCTTTCGCGGCGTACCCGCAGGGGTGTTGTGGGAGAAACCCAGATGTCAGCTTTGGAGTGTAGGCTCTCGGTCGTCGCATTTGCGTTTTCAATCTTAACCATCGTTCTTTCATCGACTGCCGTCAACGCGCAGAATATCTCCGCGTCGCAGGGCGAGCTACAGGATGGCGTCGTTTATTTCAACATCGGCGCGGTCTCGATCGACACGCTGCCGAATTTGCTCGACGACGACGCTGCTATTTTCAATTCGGCTGCTGCCTATGTGCTGATGCTCGACGGTCCGATCACGCCGGCACGCCGATTGGCGCTGGAGGGCGAGGGGGTAACCCTTTCCGATTATCTCCCCAAGCACGCCTACGTCGCCCGCATCGGCGATGTGCCGACCGCGCGGCTCCGGGCGCTCGGATTTGTGCGGTCAATCGTCGATTTCAAGCCGGAATGGAAGCTTGATCCAGAACTGTCGACGCGCGTCTATTCAACGCCCGAGATGCAGGCCGTCATCGGCGCTGGTCGCTTTCCCGTGATTATCACGGTCTTCATCGGAGGCGATGCGAAGGAGGCGATCGACGCCATTGCCGCGATCGACGGTTCCGTTCTGCATCGTGCCGAGCCATTCGGAGAGTGGTTCGAGATCGCCGCTGAGTTGCCGCCTGATCGCTTCGCCGCGCTGGCTGATCTCGATTCAGTTCAGTACATCGAGCCTGCATCGGAATTGACGTTTCGCAATAGCTCGAATCGCTGGATCGTTCAGAGCAACGTTTTGAACGTGACGCCGCTTTATGACAACGGCATTCGCGGCGAAGGGCAGATCGTCGGCGTCATTGACGGTCGAGCCTACGCAACGCATTGTTCCCTCTCCGGCGGGAAAATATTGTTTTACAACGCGACCAGCGGCAGCGATACGCACGGCACCCACGTGTCTTGCACGGCGGTCGGAAACGCCGGCTCAAACGACAACACGCGCGGCGTGGCCTACATGGGGAACATGGTTTATGCTCCGATTCCATCATTTACGGAGACGGCCGTAAACAATGCCCTCACGCTACATGCGACTCAAGGCGCGCGAATCCACACCAACAGTTGGGGCGACGACGGCACGACCAGCTACAACAGCATGGCGCGCGGGTTCGACCTCTTTCACTATCAGTTGGAAGACAACCTCGCCTGTCTCGCCGTCACGAACCTCGGCAACTTGCGAAACCCGGAGAACGCGAAAAACCTGCTCGCCGTCGGCGCGTCGCAGGACACGCCCAACCAGCAGAACCATTGCTCCGGCGGCACCGGTCCGACGGCCGACGGTCGCCGAAAGCCCGAAATCTATGCGCCCGGTTGCGGCACCACGTCCGCATCGGTCAGCACTTGCGGGACGACGAATCTCACGGGTACGTCGATGGCATGCCCGGCCGTCGCCGGAACCGGCGCGCTGGTCCGGCAGTATTATGTGGACGGCTTCTATCCTTCAGGCTCGGCCAACTCCGCTGACGGATTCGTGCCGTCCGGCGCGCTGATCAAGGCCACGCTGCTCAATTCCGCCGTCGACATGACCGGAATCACCGGCTACCCGAGCAATTCGGAAGGCTGGGGACGCGTGTTGGCCGACAACGCACTGCATTTCTTCGGCCAATCTCGAAAGCTGGCGGTGATGGAAGATATCCGCAACGCGAACGGCCTGTCGACGGGCCAGTCGCAAGAGTACGCGCTCAACGTCCAATCGAATTCGCAGCAGCTTCGCGTGACGCTCGTCTGGGTCGATCCGCCGGCATCAGCCAGCACGGGCACATCTGCCGCGGCGGTAAATAATCTGAATCTGGAAGTGGAATCGCCGATCGGGCAGGTTTTCCGGGGCAACGTGTTCTCGGGCGGCGTTTCGGTCACGGGCGGTTCGTTCGATAACAACAACAATGTCGAGCAGGTTCATGTGAATTCACCGGCATCGGGCGTTTGGACGGTGCGCGTTACGGGTGCGAATGTCGCCCAGGGCACGCAGGGCTACGCCTTGATCGCAACGGGCGATGTGCTTCCGGCGCAGGTACCGTTGGTGATCCAATTGCCGAACGGCGCGCCGTCGTCGCTGACGCCGGGCGTGGCCACGAATGTGGATGTGATCATCACGAACGGCGCGGAGACGCTCGTGCCCGGAACGGCCAGGTTGCATTACTCCTATGACAACGGGCCGTTCGTGGAGGCGCCCATGACGCCCGCGGGCGGCGATGCCTTTATCGCGACACTGCCGGCCGCGCTCTGTGCCAACAACCCTCGGTATTACTTCAGTGCCCAGGGCGACGGCGGAGCGACGGTGACGTCGCCGTCCGGCGCGCCGGGCAATTTCCACACGGCGATCGTTGGCGCTATTGAGATTCGATTCCACGACAACTTCGAAACGAATCAGCTCTGGGGCGTGACGAACTTCCCCAACGGCGCGGGGACCTTCCGCGGCTGGTGGGAGCGCGGCGTGCCGGTCGGCGGCGGCGTCCGAGGCGATCCGCCGACGGACTTTGACGGCTCCGGCCAGTGCTATCTCACGGAGAACGGCGCCGGAGACACGGACGTCGACAACGGCTCGACCGTCCTTACGTCGCCCGCGATTAACCTGACCGGGCTTAACACGGCCGAGATCAGCTACGCGCGCTGGTACTCGAACACGTTCGGCGCTGCGCCGCAGGCCGATGTCTTCACGGTGCAGGTGTCGTCGAACAACGGCCTGTCGTGGACGACGCTGGAAGTCGTCGGGCCGACGACGACATCGCCGAATCCGGAAGTGAACGGCGGCTGGTTCTATAAGACGTACGCGATCAACGGCGTGGTTCCGTTGACGAGCCAGTTCCGCGTGCGATTCATCGCGGACGATGCCGCCGCGGGATCGGTCGTCGAGGCCGCGGTTGACGCGGTCACGGTGCGCGGCATGTCGTGCGAAGACCCGATCCAGACGCCCGCCGCCCCCACGGGCGTGAGTGCGACCGACGGCGCGTGCCTCGGTGTCGGCATCTCATGGAGTGAATCCGACGGCGCGCTGTTTTACGAAGTGTGGCGAAACACGGTTGATGCGCCCGGCAGTGCGACGCTTCTCGAAAGCGGCGTCATTGGTACGACTTACGACGATGCGTCTGCGACAGTCGGCGATTCGTTCTATTACTTCGTGAGCGCATGCAACGCATCCGGCTGCAGCGGCCTGAGCGCTTCGGATGTGGGCGTTCGCGGAATGTCCGGCGATTTCAACCATGACGGTATCGTCGACGGCGCCGACATTCAGGGCTTTGTCGAGGCCTTCATCCTCGAACCGTTTTATGACGACTGCGCCGATCTGACGTCTCCGATCGGAGTATTGGACGCCGTGGATATCGGCGCATTTGTCGACATTTTGCTCGTGCCTTGAGCTGGTCCGCCGGGTTATACTACCCGTGCGGCTCGGCCGCGCCGCTCGGCGCGTCTGAGACCGGACGAGTGGCTGGATCGCCAGGACCCGCGCGGAGAATCGGCCCGATGATCGAGAATCGTTCAACGACAGCCGATGTTCGTCGACACCTCGGTGCATCGCGCGGCACGTGTCGCTTTGCGTTCAGGCGTCGTGAGTCGAATAGTGCGGCTGCGTTCACGCTGATTGAGTTGCTCGTAGTCATCGGCATCATCGCCGTGCTTCTGGCCGTGCTGCTGCCGGCGCTGTTCGCCGCGCGCAACGAAGGCACCAAGACCAAATGTCTCGCCAATATGCGCGGGCTGGGCCAGGCGATGGAGACTTACGGCATGGATGACGAGCGCGGCTTTACTGCGCCGATTCATCCCAAGGCTGAAACCAACTGGTGGTACGATGGCGAGTATGAGTATGGCGGCAAGACCGGCGTCGGCGTCATGGCCAGCCCCGATTTTCGACAGGAGAACCGCATTCTCAACAAGTATATCTTCGGCAACGCGATGAATGCGACGCTCGCGCTCTATGATTGCCCCGGCGATGTCGGCGTGCCCGTCGCTCCGGTGAATTTCGAGCCGTTCTTCGTGTCGGGTGATAACCGCGGCAAAAAAGTCTTCGACCTAGCGGGAACGAGCTACCGCCTGAACAACCATATCGACTTTCTCAATCAGACGGGCTTCGATCAGCATTTCTACGGCCCGTACTTCCGGCCGCGCACGCGCGTACCCAGCGCGTCGGAGACGGTGATCCTCGAAGAAGCCGTAGCGGAAGTGGCCAAATGGAATGAAGTTTCCTTCGGCGTGAAGGGCTGGCACGCCAAGCGTAATCGGTTCAATGTGGCGTTTGTCGACGGTCACGCGGATGCGATCTACCTGGACAAACAGGCGGACCTGTCGTCGGCGTACAACAACAGCTATTGGGTTCTTCGCGGTCGAAATTGGCGGATGGATTGTTATCCGGAGCCACCGGTGAAAGACCTGCCTTGAGTCGCGGCAATCTGATCAGGGGCGTGCGGGTTCGTCGCAGCATATTGTCGCTGCACGTTCGTTATGATTACGCGAAGTGCATGGTGGGCATGGCCTCGCCTAAGCGCTTGTTTTTCAACGTGTTGCGTGGAATCGCCGGCCGGTTTACGCTGGTGAAGCGACCGACGCGCTTGCATTATTCTCGATCTTGGTCTAAAAGTCGGTGCTCGATAATGAGCGATTCCCGCACTTTCCGGATGGGATGGAGGGTGCCTTGAAGCCTTCCCAGCGATGGCTTCGGGGAGTTGCGGTTAGGAAAGTGTCTGCCGGATGAAGTTCATCTTATTGGATCGCATCGTCACGCTGGAGCCTCCGACGCGCATTGTCGCGCGGAAGTCGCTGACGCTCGCGGAAGAATATCTGGCCGACCACTTTCCGACATTTCCGGTGATGCCCGGCGTGCTCATGCTCGAGGCGATGGTGCAGGCGTCGGCGTGGCTCGTCCGCGCAACACAGGATTTTCGCCGAAGCATGGTGGTGCTGGACGAAGCGAAAAACGTCAATTACAAGAGCTTTGTCTCGCCCGGCCGCTCGCTCGAAGTCGTGTCCGAAGCCGTTCGAATCGACGACGATTCGAGCGAGTTCAAGACGGTCGGGCGCTCGCCTGAAGGCGAGGAAATAGTCAAGGCCAGGCTCAAGCTGCGGCATTACAGCCTGGCCGATCGAAATCCGCTTTTGGCCGAGACCGATGATCGTCTGGTCTCGGATTTGAAATTGAAGTTTGATTTGCTCGGCGGTCCGTCGGCGCTGAAGATGGCCGCCGTATTGACGAACAACGTGTGACAAGTCCTCGGGAGGACAAAAGACGATGGCGATGAGCCGTGACGAAGTGTATCAAAAGGTAAAGGATGTCCTGGTCGATGCCCTGGGAGTCGATGACGACGAGATCACCGAAGAAGCGACGCTGACGGGCGATCTCGGCGCTGAATCGATCGATTTTCTCGATATCGTCTTCCGGCTCGAGAAGACGTTCTCGATCAAGATTCCGCGCGGCGAGCTTTTCCCGGAATCACTGGTCAGCAATCCTGAATACGTCGAGGGCGGTAAGCTCACGCCGAAGGGCCTTGAGACCCTCAAGAGCGCCATGCCCCATGCGGACTTCTCCAAGTTTGAGGCCGATCCGGATGTCAATCAGATGTCCAGCCTCTTCACGGTGAAGACGATCGTCAATTACCTCGCGACCAAGATGGCGGCGTGAAAACGTGCGTTGGATCTGGATTGATAAGTTCACGGATTTTCAATCCGGCGTGCGCGCGACGGCCGTCAAGAATGTCACGCTCGCCGAAGAGCATCTCCACGACCATTTCCCGGCCTATCCCGTCATGCCCGCAAGTCTGATCGTCGAGGGCATGGCCCAGACCGCCGGCATCCTGGTCGGCGAAGCGCGCCAATTCAAGGAAAAAGTCATCCTCGCCAAGGTCAAGCAGGCCAAGTTTCATCGCGAGGTCCGCCCCGGCGATCAGTTGCAATACGACGCCGCCATTGAAAACGTCACCCCCGAGGCGGCCATGACCACCGGCCGCGTGACCATCAACGGCGAATTACTGGCCGAAATCGACATCGTGTTCTCGCATATCGATAATAACCTCAGCGGTCTGGTCTTTCCGGAAGAAAATTTCGTCTTCACCGAAGATTTCAAATCGCTGCTCACGACCTACAATGTTTCCACGTCCGCAGCCGGTGCGAGCGGATAGGCCTCAAATCGCGCGAGACGGGATGCGTACGCCATGAATCGCAAAAGAGTCGTCATCACGGGCATCGGCGTTGTGACGCCGGTCGGCATCGGCATCGGCGATACGTTCGACGCCCTCGTCGAACGAAGGTCCGGCATCCGCCGGATCACCTCATTCGATCCATCTTTCTTCCCCGCGCGCATCGCCGGCGAGATTTCCGGCGCCGAAGTCAAGGACTGCGTGCCAAAGGGATATCGAAAGGCGACGAAGGTCATGGCCCGCGATATCGAGCTGGCCGTCATCGCCGCCTATCACGCCGTCAAAGACGCGGGCCTTAAGACCAAATGTCTTGTCGATCGCGGCGAAGCAGAAAAGTCCAACGTCGACTCAACGCGCTTCGGCGCCAACATCGGCGCCGGCCTCATCTGCGCCGATCTGAACGAACTGGCCGGCGCGCTGGCGACGGCCGTCGAAGACCCCTCGGTCCCCGCGAATCGAGCCTTCAGCCTGTTGAAGTGGGGCAGCGAAGGCATGCAGAACCTCACGCCGCTCTGGCTGCTGAAGTTTCTTCCGAATATGCTCGCCTGCCACGTGACGATTGTTCACGATTGCCAGGCCCCGTCGAATACGATCACCTGCGGCGAAGCCAGCTCGCATCTGGCGATCGGCGAAGCCTATCGCACGATCGAGCGCGGCGCGGCCGACATCTGCATTTGCGGCGGCGCCGAGAGCAAGCTCAATCCGATGGGTCTCGCGCGGCAGCAGCTTCTGGGCCGCCTCGCGTGCGACTTCAACGACAATCCTGATGCCGCCTGCCGACCATTTGCAAAAGACCGCACCGGTACCGCTATCAGCGAGGGCGGTGGATTGCTCATCCTCGAAGAGATGGAGCGCGCCAAGGCACGCGGCGCTCGAATCTACGCCGAAGTCGCGGGATTCGGCGCATCCACCAACGCGGCCGGATGGATGAAGCCGCAGGCCGATGGCCGCGGGCTTTCCATCGCCATTAAGAAGGCGGTCGCCGACGCGAGTCTGACGACGGATCAGGTCGACCTGATCAACGCCTTCGGCGTCGGCACGCGCGAGCACGATCTGTCGGAAGCCGCCGCCATACGATCGGCCTTCGGCGATCGCGCCGCGAAGATTCCCGTGCTCGCGACCAAGGGTGCGATCGGCAACAACGGCGCCGGTTCCGGCGCGATTGATCTCGCCGTCACGGCCACGGCCTTTCATCGCGGTGTCATTCCGCCGTCACGCAATACAGACGCCGTCGATCCCGAATGCGGACTGAACGTGGTTCGCGGCGATCCGTCGGATTGCCGCGCCGATGTCGCCGTGTCGATTGCGGCGTCGCTGTCGGGCGGACAGACGGCGGCGATCGTTCTTCGGAGGTGGCAGCCATGAATCGGCGCGTCGTCATTACCGGCATGGGGTGGATTACGCCCCTCGGCCACGACATCGAATCCGTCTGGAAGCGCGTGCTCGCCGGTGAAAGCGGCATCGCGAAGACCACCATCTTTAATGCCCAGACGTTCCCCACGCAATTTGCCGCCGAAGTCAAAGGCTTCGATCCGAAGAACTTTCTCGCGTCCGAAGACTATGAACGCCACAAGACGGCCTCGCGGCAGGCGACGTTCGCGTTGGCCGCCGCTCGCATGGCATGGGATAGTTCTCGACTCGGTGAAAAACTCGATCTTGATCGCACGCACGTCGGCGTCTATCTCGGTGGCGGTGAGGGTCCGCTCGACTTTGAACATTTCGTCGCCGCGGCGGTCGACGGCTGGGATTACGCCGCCGGAACGCTCAACAGCGTCCGCTGGGCCGAAGTCGCCCTCATGTGCCTCTCGGAAGTCACCGAAGCCGAGCAGGACCCGAACATGGCCGCCGCCCACATCGCCGAACTCTTCGGCATCGAAGGCCCGAACTTCAACACCCTTACCGCATGCGCCGCCAGCACGCAGGCCATCGGCGAAGCGACCAATTTGATTCGCCGCGGCGATGCCAACGTGATGATCTCCGGCGGATGCCACTCGATGATCCATCCGCTCGGCGTGACCGGCTTCAACCGGCTGACGGCGCTTTCGACGCGGAATGACGCCTGCATCAGCGCCTCGCGTCCGTTCGACCGCACGCGCGACGGCTTCGTCCTCGGCGAGGGCGCGGGTATGCTCATTCTCGAAGAGCTGGAACACGCCAAGGCCCGCGGCGCGAAGATTCTCTGCGAAGTTCTCGGCTACGGCTCGACCGCCGATGCCTTCCGCATCACCGATATTCACGAAGATGGCCGAGGAGGCATCGCGGCGATGCGCATGGCCATCAAGGACGCCGGCCTCAAGATCGAAGATATTCACTACATCTCGGCTCACGGCACGGGCACCGCCGAAAACGACAAGATCGAGTCACTCGCCATCAAGGGCGTCTTCGGCGATCACGCGAAGAAAGTCCCCATCAGCAGCGTCAAGAGCATGCTCGGCCATCTCATCGCCGCGGCCGGCGCTTGCGAACTCATCACCTGCGTGCTGGCCATCCGCGACCAGGTCTTACCACCGACGATCAACTATCAAAACCCCGATCCCCTCTGCGATCTGGACTACGTCCCAAACCAGATGCGCAAGGCACAAGTCAAAACCTGCCTCAGCAATTCCTTCGGCTTCGGCGGCCAGAACGACACGCTTGTCATCCGTGAATTTTCGGAATAGCTCCGGTTTCAAATAAGCAGACGATCCGACGTGCATATGTGACAGGCTGTCCTGCCGTTGGGGCGGTAAAGATCATCAGCTTATCCGAGAGCGGTCCTCAACATCCTTGATTTTGACCTCGGCCGGCGAATACGGAGTGCCGCACTCTGAGCACACACCGCTTTGATTGCCGAAAAGCGAGTAACCGCAATTCCTGCACACGTTTCGTTGCGGGTGATTTCCGTTCCGAAGAATGGCAATTGCAGTGATGAGCACTGCCATCGAAGTCCATAACGGCATACCAATTTCGACGTTTGGGCGATGCACGCTGGGGCGTTCAAAAGACTGGAGCAGCGTCTCGATGTTCCACGTTCTTGTCGCGCGGATGATCGGAGCGTGCAAATGCCGAACATAATAGGGCAACTGCGCGCCTGCCGCGCCGCGGGCTTTCCAGACTCCGGCCGACTTTTCGCCTTTCGGCGATGGAAAATGCCAATCGCCTCCGACATAGGCGACCATCGTTCCACCCTCTACCATGAGCGACACGCCGATGAGGCTTCCCCCGAATCCAACTCTAAGGGAAAGCGCACCGATTGCCGCAATGACTAGCGCTGAAATCAACAGGCATCGGCGAGCGAGATTGAGACCGGGACGCCCCGAAGCAGTTGTAGCAATCTGCGTGACGCTATGTATTGGCATGCGTCGGCACCGCTCCCACACTTAACCCCAGAAACTCCGCCGCCGTCGCCCATAGCATGCGCTCGCGCTGCCAGGGCGTCAGATCGGTCATCGATTCGATCATCGCTCCGGGAATGGCCTCACCCAGCGGAAAAGGATAATCGCTGCCCAGCGCCAGCCGTTCGGCTCCGAAGCGGTTCATCACGAAGCGCAGCGCATCGGCGTCGTGGACCAGCGTATCCATGTAAAACCGCCCGACGTATTCGCTCGGCGGGCGCGGATTGTCCACGGCGCACAGGTCCGGTCGCACGTCGAAACCATGCTGGATTCGACCAAGCGTGAAGGGAAACGACCCGCCACAGTGTGCAAAGCAGACGCGCAGGCTCGGGAGCCGCTCAAACACGCCGCCGAAGATCATCGAGCACACGGCCAGCGCCGTCGTCGCCGGCATGCCCACGAGCCAGGGCAGCCAGTATTTCGGCATGCGCTCCTTGCCGATCACTTCCCACGGATGAACAAACACGGCCGCGCCCAGTTCCTGCGCGGCCTCGAAGATGGGAAAAAACGCCGGATCGTCCAGATTGCGGTCGTTCACGTTGCTGCCAATCTCGACGCCCGACAGACCGAGCTGCCGAACGCAGCGTTCCATCTCGCCGATGGCCAGCGCGGTGTCCTGCATGGGGATCGTCCCCAGCCCGGCAAAGCGCGCCGGCCTCTCGCGCACGATGCCCGCGATGTGATCGTTGAGCATCATGGACAGATCAAGGCAGTGCCGCGGCTTCGCCCAATAGCTGAACATGACGGGCACGGTGGAGAGTACCTGCATCTGCACGCCCGTCGCGTCGCATTCCCCCAGGCGCGTCGGCACGTCCCAGGTGTTCGCCTCAACCTCGCGAAAGAACTTGCCGTCGATGTGCATTCGGGCGCGGCAGGTGGCGTGGTGGTCCATGCTGACGAAGCCGCCGTAGCCGTATTTTTCGCGCAGATCGGGCCAGCGTTTGGGCAGGATGTGCGTATGGAGGTCGATCTTCATGAATAAACGCGCGGCTCAGTCCGCCTTGGGCGGCGGCGTGATCTCCATCTTCGCGCCGCACTTCTTGCACGTACGCAGCGACTCGTTTGCGATGAATTCCTGAATGACCGGCTTGAGCTGCGTGCCGAGGTTCGTCAGATAGAAATGCGGATCATGCAGAATCTCGCCGCACTGCTCGCAATACCAGCGAATGTGGTCTTCCTGGCCTTGCGGTCGGCGGCGCTCGATCACGAGGCCGATGGTGTTGGCTGGCCGCTGGGGCGAGTGGGGGATGTGCGGCGGCAGGAGGAAGATGTCTCCCTCGCGAATGGGGATGTCGCGCACTTTGCCGTCCTCGCGGATGCGCAGCGTCATGTCGCCTTCGAGCTGGTGATAGAACTCCTCGGTCGGGTTGATGTGGAAGTCCTTCCGGATGTTCGGCCCGCCGACGACCATGACCATGATGTCGGTGTCCTCCCAGACGATCTTGTTGCCGACAGGCGGCTTGAGCAGATGCCGGTGCTCGTCGATCCATTTCTTGAAGTTGAAGGCGTTGCCGATGGCCATGGGAGATTCTCCTTATTCGGGCGAGAAAGCGGTGAAACCGATGCACGTGAGGGTTGATTGTACCGATCGCGAAAGCCGCATGTCAAAAGCCGCTCGCTGACGCGCATGCGACGGATGATGCTTTGTGTACTCGATTCGCATGAATCAACGAACGTTTCTATCCTCGTCGCTTTACAACGACCAGCGTCACATCATCGACCGGCTCGCGCGGAGCGCAGTGCTGGCGCACGCGCTGCGCCAGCCCGGCGGCAATTTCCGCCGCGCCGGCAGATCCCAGCCGCGCCAGCTCGCGCCCGACGCCGTCCAGACCGAATTCGTTTCGCGCTTCGTCCGCACATTCCGTCAGCCCGTCGCTGCAAAGCACGAGCACCGAATCGCCGCGGGCATCCCGCTCAACGACGGATTCGTCCCACTCCGGCATGATTCCCAGCGGGATACCCACGCGCGAAGGAAACTCATCGACACGCCCGTCGCGCGTCAGCCAGAGCGGCGCGTGATGGCCCGCATTGACGATCTCGACGCGCTCGCCGTCGGTCGACCAGCGCACGATGATCATCGTCGCGAAGCAGTCAGACGGGATGCTCGTGTGAAGCGTTGCATTCACGCCGTTGATGATTTCCCGCAAGTCATCGTGGTAGCGCAGCGCGAGCCGAAACGAGCTTTGCAGAATGGCCGTGACGAACGCCGCCGGCACGCCCTTGCCTGAGACGTCGGCGATGGCGACGAGCAGCCGACCCTGGTCATCGATGCGCGCGTCGTAGATGTCGCCGCTCATCTGGTCGGCCGGCTGATTCAGTGCCGCCACGTCTCCCCAGGTCGGCTGGGGAATCGGCGAGGGCAGCAGCATCTTTTGCATTTCGCGGCCGACTTCGATGCGGCCCTTCATGCGCGAAAAGTCGCGCGTACGCGCCTGCAACTCATCAACGCTGACCGCGCCGGCGGCCATATCGACCGCCGCCATGGCAAAGTCCAGATCGCTCGGCTGGAACGGCATGCGCGTCAGCGCCCGGTCGGCATAGAGCACCGCGCGCGTCCGCCCATCGACCACGACCGGCACGCAGATCACCGATCCGCTGCGGTGGTCGACCAAGCTGCGCGCCTCGGCATAACGCTGATCCTGAAGCACCTGTTCGATCAGCATGCCCTTGCCGGCGGCCACCGTATCGCGAAGGATCGACTGGCTGACGCCCAGCGGCTTGTCGATGTCGGCCGTGCGAGCGCGCGGCGCGAGCCGAAAGAGCGCCCCCGGCTCATCGACTCCGACGATCACACAACGATCGGCTGCGAGGCAGCGCTGCATCGCGGCATGCATGATCTGCCAGAACGAGCCGTTTTCCTTTCGGGCCAGTATCAGCCGCGCCATGGCGTACAGATCCTCTAGACGCTGCTGGATCACGACGCCCGGCTCCTGCGCGTCGCGCACATAGGTCGGCACCACGCCGCTATAGCTGAGATGGATCGAACGATCGTCGCCGAGCGCGACGTCGCTGGCGGCGTCCAGGAAGTTCATCGAAAACGGGCGGATGTCGATCACGTCGCCGGCATTCAGCGGAGCGTCTTCCATTTTGCGCCCGTTCACGCGCAGGCCGCGCTGAGCATCCTGATCGACAATGCGCCAGCCGTCGTCGTCGCGCAGCAGCAGGGCGTGAATCGGCGCAACGTCATCGTCGTCGAGGCGTATGTCGCAGTCGATCGAGCGGCCGATGGTCATGCGCCGACCGGTCAGTCGGACATGGCCGAGCATCCGCAGTTCTCTGCGGATCATGAGTCGAAAGTCAGCAGTCTGCGCGGCGATGCTCATGTGATACCCGGGGGTGCGCGGCGATGCTGGGCGATTGTACTCGAACAGGCGAGCCGCGGCGCAGGGAATTCCGCCGTGCCTCCTTATTTTCCATACGGTTCGGTGTCCGCGGCGGCGGCCCGTGAATAGAATCTGGGCGTTCATTTCGTCTTTGACGGATGGGAGCAACTCATGCTGAATCGAGTCAATCCGCGTGCGTCGCGACGCCGACGCTTCATGTCAATGGCCCTGACTTTTTCGTTGTCGCCGTTTGCCCTGGCGAGCAGTTGTCCGCCGCCTCCGCCGAACGGCGGGTTGGCGCTGAACATCGAGACGATCGTCGCCAACGCCGACGCGCCGGTCGATCTGGCGTTCGCGACGGATGGGCGCGTGTTCTATACCGAGAAAAACAGCGGCCGAATTCGCGTCATCTCAGGTGGCGCGCTCCTCGATGAGCCTTTCGCGACCCTGCGCGTGAACAACCGCAGCGAGCGCGGCCTGCTCGGTATCGCGCTGCATCCCGACTTCGCAAACACGAAATGGCTGTATGTTTACTACTCCCGAAGTTCAGCGGATTCGATTTCATCCGGCGCCGATCAGATCACCGAGCATCGCGTCGTGCGATTCGACGCGTCGCAAAATGTCGCAGCTTCAGATGAGCAGATCATCGTCACGCTGCCCGGCGCGGGACCGGGCATTCACAACGGCGGATCGATTCGATTCGGCCCCGACAGAAAGCTCTACGTCTCGATCGGCGATCTGGCCGTGACGGCGAATTCGCAGGACATGGGCACGCCTGTCGGGAAGATTCTTCGGTATAACGACGACGGCACGATCCCCGCCGACAATCCCTTCGGTGAGAACAGCCCGATCTTCGCGATCGGCGTCCGCAATACCTTTGGTCTGGCTTTCGACGAAGAGGGCCGTCTCTTCGGCAACGAAAACGGTCCGGGCAATCATGACGAAGTGAACCTGATCGTCGCCGGCGCGAACTACGGCTGGCCGGACGTTCAGGGCTTTGCCGATTCGCCCAGCGAGACGGCGTTCGCGGCGAGCCACGCGAACTATCGCGATCCGCTGATCGACAAATCCGACGGCAGTGTCGGCGCGGCCGGCATCGCCGTCGTGACAAGCCCAAACTACGGCGAGGCCCAGGGCGGGGCGATCGTGTATGGCGAATATCGCAATCAACGCATCATGCGGTTCATTCTCGATGATGAAGGCCGCGCTGCGGATCGTGGCGTATTTTTCAGCGGTCTGCCGAGTCAGCCGCGAGGCATGGCGGTTGCGCCGGACGGGTTGCTGTGGATCGCGACGCAATCGTCGATTATCAGACTCGTTTCCGTCGGTGAATGACATCGCGTTCGCGGAAAAATGCACAATCGACGACATTCATCCGCGCGCGGCGACTCGCACTTTCTAATGCTTTCGTCTTGAAGGCGTCGTGCGGTATCCGTATACTTGATCGATATGGGGGAAAGGGGTGCGGCATCGACGCTCGGCCCTTTCATGCTCGACATCCAAGCGATGTTTCTCACCGGCTTTCGCGCGGCTCAATGGCCTTCGGCGCGGTGTACTGGAATCGTCCATGCCACGAATTCGACACGTCCTGTTAGCTGTCATCCTCGCGGCATTCTGTGCGATTCATGTGCGGCCGGTCGGCGCCGCCGAACTGCTGGGCATTGATTTCAACGGCGTGCTTTACGATGTGGCCGTGCCGGCGGGCCTGGCCACGAATCCGCGACCGACGGGCATCGCAACGGCAAGCGGTATCGGTTTCTCGCCGTCGGGTCAGCTCTATGTCCACGACGCCGCGACGAACCACTTGTTTCGCGTGAATCGCCTGACGGGCGAGGCGACGGAGATCGGCTTTCTCGGAATCGACGTGACCGAAGGCGATCTTGCATTTCATCCACAGACAGGCGTTCTCTACGGCGCGCAGACCGCCGGAGCGGATCGGCTCTACACCATTGACACAAACACGGGCCAAGCCACGATCGTCGGCACGATCATCGACAGCGGCGATATCTCCGGGCTGGCATTTGATTCCGACGGCTCGCTTTGGGCGCTGGATACTTCGTTCAATCAATCGCTGTATCAACTTGATCCATCGACGGGTTCGATCCTTTCGGCCATCGCGATCGACGGTGATTATCTCGGAAACACCGCCGGCATGGCGTTCGACCCCGATACCGGCCTTCTATGGGTCGCGAGCAACAACCTCGTCAACAACGTCAATCGCTTCTATCAGCTCAGCACGGAGAGCGGTCTGCTTCGGCCGATGGGCATGACGGGCTTGCCGGGCGGACTGTCCGGATTGCAGTTCATCCCCGAGCCGGCGACGCTGAGCCTCGTTCTCCTTGGCGCGGCCGCGCTGATTCATCGTCGCCGACAGCGCTGAAGCCGTACCGCCTACTTCAGTTTCCAAGCAGTCATGAAGTGCGATGATGCGATCGTAGCAGAGAATCTCTACACTGCGATCGTGCATGCTGCGGACTGCCCGGCTAGAATGCTCCCATGTTCATCGATCTGGCAAATACCGAGCATTCATGGCGGGCCATGCACCGCCTCTATCTCTCGTTCGTTCAACCCAGGCCTATCGCATTCGCATCCACCATCGGACCGGATGGCCGGCCCAATCTCGCGCCGTTTTCCTTTTATAACATGCTCTCGGCCAATCCACCGGTTGTCGTGTTCAGCCCGGCGATTAATCGGCACGGCCACAAGAAAGATACGCTGCGAAACATCGAAGCCACACGCGAGTTCGTCATCGCCACCGTCACCGAACCGATCGCCGAGCGCATGAACATCTGCAGCACGGAGTACGACTACGGCGTCAGCGAGTTTGAAGAGAGCGGACTGACGGCCATCCCTGCGTCATGCGTACGCGCTTTTCTCGTGAAGGAAAGCCCGGTCAACATGGAATGCCGCCTGCGCCAGATTGTGCCGCTCGGAGACGGTCCCGGCGGCGGACAGGCCGTTTTTGGCGATGTGCTCGCGGTTCATGTCGACGATGCGGTACTCGCCGCCGACGACATGGTCTGCGATCCGACCAAACTACAGGCCGTCGGGCGCATGGGCGGTGATTATTATTCTAGAACGCTCGATCACTTCGCGCTCAAGAGCCTGCGCGACCCGGCGGAGTTGGAGAGACTCGGTCGCCCGAAGATCGAAGGGTGAGAGCCAAGGGCAATGCGGCGCGGTTCAGGTGGCACCGGTGTCTCTCCGGCGTGAACGCGCTCTACGCTTGGCGCTGGTTCGTTTACCGCGCGCACCACGCTCATCCATACCAAACATGCGGCGTTGCGTCGACCATCTCGCGAATATCGGGCTGATTAAACGCGAATTGCGCGCCGACGAGAAATCCCTGCTGCTTGATGTCGCAGTGACGAACGACGGCCGGCAGTCTCTGGGCATGGGCTTCAGACCAGAAGAGCTTGACCGCCAGGATTGCGCCGGTCGGCAGTCCGCAGTCGCAATAGAATGCGATGCCGTCGTTAGAGATGTTATAAAGCGTCGCGGATTGATCCACGACCGGGCCATGATCGACGCGCGCAAAGAGAATGGGCATCGACCGGTGAATGCGTGTGGAGGCTCGTCGATTGCGATAGAGCGTCATGTTGACGGACTGCGATGCCGTCCGGATGAACCGCTCCACTTCCATTTCATACAATTCGGTAATCGGCTGTTCGAGAGTCTGCGACATCGTTACTTCGGTCTCCCGCATGGCGTCGAGCGCGACGTTGGTCAGCGTGCGACTCGGCGTATTCCGGCGCGCGGTGAAAACGACGGCATCGCGCCTTCCGTCGTTCTGTCGGCGGGGGCGGTCCGTTTGCGCGAAGGAATGAGCCGTACGACCATCGGTCCGCTTCCCCGAGCAGGCCTGCCAATGCAATCGTACGATATGAAGCGGGGCGGCCCTGTCGTTTTTCCGAATTTTGTGGACGGCGACTGGGCGTTTGTTTCCAATATTTCGTTTATGTGAATGGGACGGGGGTTCCGACGCGACGCACCGACGCGCGGCGTCGAAGCGATCTCGTCCGGTAATCCGAACGCATCCATGCCGATCAACAAATGACGATGCGATGCGGGCGTGTCCGAGGAGATTTCTGATGTCAGTTCAAATTTGGCGTGTGGCAAAACGTGCGGCAGGTGCGATGCTGGTGACGGCCATGCTCGCCGGTCCGGCGCGATCCGAGGCACAAGGCGGCAATCTGCCGGCCGGCATGACGCCGCATGTGCAAGTGACCAAGTTCGGCCGGATAGACTGGGCTAAAGGCCATGTGACGGCGATCGGCGTCGGCAAGGCGAAGAGTGATTCTCCGCGCGACCGCCAGATGGCGGAACGCGGCGCGACGATCGTCGCCGCGCGCAACGCGATGGCGCTGACGATGGGCCTGAAGGTCGACGATCAGGGCCGATTATCCGGCCTCAAGAACGGCACGGTCTCCATTCAGGGCAAAATCCGCGAACACAAGGTGTTCATGGTCGACTGGCGTCCAGATGACACGCCTCCGACATGCCAGGTGAAGCTGCGCGTTCCGCTTTGGGGCGTGAAAGGCGTCTGCACCGTGATTTATGACCAGGTACGCCGAGAGACGTCGCGCCGCGGCGGATCGCGCGTCGTTCTAAAGAGCGAACAGACTGACGTAAGCCGCAGTTGGCTCGTGATTGATGCACGCGGACTCGGCACCGAGCCGTCCCTGTTTCCAACGGTTGTCGATGAATCCGGTCGCGTGGTTTACGACGTGGTCACGATTCGTGATACCTCGCAGGAAGCGATGCGGCCGGTGCGTTATGCCGAGAGCAGGCTGTCATTTGAGGAATTGTCGGCCCGTGCGGGACTGCGTGCTGATTCGGATTCAGGCGCCGCGGCGGAGCCTGATGCATCGCGGCCGATGGAGCGGCTGCGCATGGTCCGCGCCGTTCGATCAACTTCGTCGAAGTCTCGAATTGTGTTGGCGAATGACGATGCCTCGGCGTTGTCACAAAGCGCCGAATGTGCCAGCCTGCTTCGCGGCGGCCGCGTGATCGTACTGGTGGATTCGCCGGAAGAACGCATCGAGATCGGTCAGGCCGTCGGTGCGGGCCGCTGATGTTCCGGCATTTGCAAGCCTGCTGAGTGTTGTCATATTCGACTACGCCCCATAACCCACGGCCAGCCTGAAATCCGCTTCCCTCCAAATATAGTCATTTGTCTATATGAAGGCGGGACGTATTTCGTATCACAGCCGTGAGGTTCGAAGCCCTTCAATCACCGCGAGATCGTACGATTGTTTCATTGAATTCCGCGTTCGCGGACGTTATATTCGAGCTTATCCGCGAGGGGACCCCGACCGAAGTAATCCACGGGGTGATAACGCGCGCCGAATGCAGAACGCGTCCGGGCGTTGCTGTGCGCCCCATTGCGAAGGGGGTTCTTTCGCGACCTGCCGAGGGCTTTATTCCTCAAGACAGGCGCGTGAGACAACGCACTTGCATTGCGTTTGGTTACATGATTCCCCGACGACCAGAATCGCGCGACGCGAGGGCGTCCGCCGAATTCGACAGGAGTCACGCGACTTGGCTGATCGTTCACGATTTGTGCCGCTTTCCGCAAGGTGCAATGGGGCCGCGCCGGCTGAATCGTGCCCGCTCGGCGATCAGTCATTCTCTGGATATGGCCTTTTAGCCGACGCGCGTCGTCTCGCGCTGGTTTTCGTCGTCATTGTATTTGCTTATTCGCCCGTCATTGCCATCGCGCAACCGGAGCCGGTTGATCCGCCCGCTCACGAAGAGAAGTCGGCAGAGGCGTTGCAAGATAACGAGAATGCCGCGGCCGCTCCCACAACGCAGCCTGCCGCCGAACCGACGACACAGCCCGCCACGGAGCGTCGCGGCCGCCGTCGTCCGCCGCAACCGGAAGGTCAATCCTCCACCACTGTCATCGCCGAGGGCCGCATCCTGACGATGGACAAGTCCAACACGGTGATGAACAGCGGAACGCTCACGATTCGCGACGGCAAGATCGCCACCATCGCCGAAGGCGGCGGCATGGGCGGACCGGGCGCCGGCCGCGCGAACCGGATCGACGCCAAGGGCCGCTACGTTACGCCCGGCCTGATCGACGCATGGAGTGCCGTCGGAATGTCACCCGGCGGACCCAGTCGCGGCGGCAAGGCCTCTCTCGACGCTCGCGATGCCATCGATGCTTACGCTCGGCATCTGTTCGAAGAGTCACTCCGGCAAGGCGTCACGGCCGTCTGCGTTGAGCCGCCGTCGGGTAATGGCGTTGCCGGTCTTGCGGCGCTGGTGCGAATGGGCGACCTCGACGCGCTTTCCGCGACGACGGAGGGCGATGTTTGTCTGGTCATTCGAATTGGCGTCGGACGAGTCGGACCCGTCGCGCGTCATGGAGAGATGAAAGCGCTGCGGGAGTTGCTTACGTCGGCTCGCGAGTATCGCGAATCATGGGAAGAGTATGAAGAGCAGCTTGAGAAGTACCAGAAAGAACTCAAAGCCGGCAAAACGGTCAAGTTAAAGGAAGGCGACAAACCCAAGACTGAGAAGAAAGAGGACCGGCCGCCACCGCCGCCCGACCAGCGCCGCGGTCGCCGTCCCCGTCCGCCGCGCGACGATGCACACCAGCGTCACGAGACCAACGACTCAGCCGATGCCGATGCGACCGATGCGGATTCGCCGAACGAACTGTACGCCTTTGAAACGGCCTTACCGCGGTGTCCGCAGCATCCGTGGATTGAAGTCGTCTGCTGCTGCCCGGAAGATCACGAAACCGATCACGAATGCGAACACGATCACGTCGACTTGCCGGAGATTCCCGACTGGCTCACGCTCGATGTTGATCCGAAGGCCGCGCCGGAGAAGAAGGACGAAAAGAAAGTCGATGAACTGTCGAAGCCCGATCGTCCGGATCGCGATCCGGATCAGGAGATTCTGGTCCGCGCGCTGAAGCGCGAGCTGCCGGTCCGGTTCGAGGTGCATCGCGCCGCTGATCTCGTCCAGGCGCTGAACCTCATCGAGGAATTTAATCTCAACGCGGCCATCAGTGGTGGCAGCGGCGCCTTTCCGCTCTCCAGGCGGCTGGCCGACATGGAACTGCCCGTATTGCTGAACGAGTTCATCCCAAGTGCATCGCTTGATCGCACGCATGCGCGAGAGCTTCGATTCGACAACGCCGCGCGCCTCGAAGAGGCCGGCGTGCGGCTGGTCATCGGAACGGGAACGGACGGTGGTTCGCCGCGAACGGCGTATCTTTCGCAAAATGCGGCCATCGCCGTCGGAAATGGCTTGTCGCGCGATGCGGCGCTGCGAGGCATCACGATCGAAGCGGCAAGGCTTTGCGGCGCCGACGACAAGATCGGCAGTCTCGAAAAAGGAAAACTGGCCGACGTGGTGATCTGGAAAGGCCATCCTCTGTCGGCTGATTCGGTTGTTGAATACGTTTTCATCGGCGGTCGGCAGGTTTATCCCCCGGCGCCGTGAGAGCAAGCATGAGACTTTTGCCTTTCATACTGAGCGTTGCTTGCCTGTCGTCATTGGCGGCATCATCCATCGCGCGCGCGGACGGGCTGAGCTATGGCATTCGGGCACGCGGTTATCTGAACGAAAACGGCGAAGTCATCAACAACGTCACGCTCGTTGTCGAGAACGGCAAGATCACCAAGATCGGCCGACGCGCCCGCCCACCCGAGGGCAGCATCACGCTCGATCGGTCAAAGTCCTACATTGGCCCCGGACTGGTCGACGTGCACGTCACGCTCGGCACAATGGGGCGCATCGGCGAGGCGGCCAACGTGTCCGAACCGAACGCGGACGCGATGAGCCTGTTCAATCCGAATCATCCGGATTTCGAGCGAGCCATTCGGGCCGGCATCACGACCGTGTTTCTCGCTCCGTCCGCGACGAATCTCATCGGCGGAACGACGGCCGTCGTTAAAACCGGCGGCGCGGATGTTTCCGCGCGGTGTCTGGGTGCCGGCCCGCTGAAGCTTTCGTTTGCATCGCCGGTGTTTCTCGACGGCAGCCGCACGCCGACCTCGCTGCAGGGCGCGCTGACATATCTGCGCAAGCAGATCGCCGCGGCTCGAGAGAAGCGCGCCGATGCTTCTCCGTTTGCGCGTTGGGCGCGGGGCGAAGCCGAGGCGTTCGTCGAAGTGGACAGCGCCGCGACGCTCAGCGCGCTGGCGCGCTTCGCACGTGAAGAATCGGTCAAGTGCATCCCCTTGCTGGCAAACCTTGCGGCAGAGCGTCTCGATGACGCCAAGTCGTTCGGATGTCCGATCGTCCTCGGAACGTATGAGTTTCATGATCCGATGCGCTACACGCGCACGCCGGCAGCGCTGGAGCAGGCCGGCGTCGAGATCATCCTCACCAGCCAACCGCCACGCTATGCACCCGAACTACTGCGCGTCGGCGCGGCCATCGGCATGAGAAACGGCCTTTCACGTCAGGCGGCGCTCGCCTCGATTACGACGAATCCGGCGCGCGTCGCGGGCGTCGCCGATCGACTGGGTTCGATCGAAGTCGGAAAGGACGCGGACTTCGTGCTGTATTCGGGCGATCCGCTCCGGCTGACGTCTGGCGTTGAAGAAGTATTCATCGGAGGCGAGCGCGTGTTCGTTCGCGAAAGTGCCAAGGCATCGGCATCAGAGGAGTCGAACTAATGGCCGGCGCGAAACGACTCATCAACTCGGTTCGATTCAGACGGCTCGCCGCACCGCCGGCCGCGCTGCTGATCGCGATCGTGTTGGCGCCACCGGCTCATGCCGATGGCCGCGCGACGGCGGAGATACGACAGGCGCCGTCGGCCGATTGCCTGATTCGAGTGGGCAAGGCCTATCTTGATCCCGATAATGTCATCGAACCAGCAATGATCCTGGTCCGCGGCGGAGAAATCGCGGCGATCGGCCAGCGCATGGACGCTCCGGACGACCTGAGAATCATTGACGCGCCTGATGCCGTCGTGACGGCCGGACTGATCGACGCCAATGTGAACGCTGCGGCGTTTCGCAATTACACCGGTCCCGAGCAGGAGACCGAATGCACGCCCGAACTTCGCGTGCTCGATGCGATTGACTTGGACGATCGTCTGCTGGCCGAACTGGCGGCATCCGGCGTGACGACGATCTACGTCAGCGCCGAGCCGACGGCCGTCATCGGCGCCCGCGGGTGCATCCTGCGCACCGGTGGTCCGATCGCCGCGCGCGTACTCGACGCTGCCACCGGCATCAAAGTGTCGGTCGGCCGCGAGCCGATCTACCGCCGTGGTTTCAATCGCGGGCCTTTCGGACAAATTACTCACATGACGCGGCGACCGACGACGCGCATGGGGCTGGTCTGGACGATCCGCAAGTCGTTCCACGACGCACAGGCCGCCGAACGCGGCGAAAGCCCCGGCACGCGCGGCGAAGGCTCGCCGTCTGACGAGGCCCTTCCGCATCTCGTCTCGGCGCTCAAGGGCAAAGAGCCGATCCGAGTCCAGGCGAGGCAGTTGCTCGATATACAGACGGCGCTGCGCGTGGCGAATGAGTTCTCTTTCACGTTTATTCTCGAAGAGGGAACCGACGCGCCGCGCTGTGTTGACGCGCTGGAGAAACTGAATGTGCCCGTGATCTATGGGCCGATCTTCGATTACCCGAGCGGTTTTCGCGCCGGCACCGGTGAGACGCGAAATCATCGCTACAGCGCCCCGGCCGAATTGCGGCGCGCCGGGCTGACGATGGCACTCTCGGCGGGAGACATGACCGGCGAGGCCGGTCTTCCGCAGCAGGCTGCATATGCCGTGCGTTTCGGACTGTCTCGCGCGCAGGCGCTCGCCGCGGTGACGACGACGCCGGCCAAGCTGCTCGGAATCAACGAGCGTGCAGGAACTCTTGCGAAGGGGCGACCGGCCGATCTGGTCGTTTGGTCCGGCGAACCGTTTGAAGCGACGACACGTGCGATGGCCGTCCTGATCGGTGGACACATCGTCGTCGACCGCGCGGCGGAATGATGCGAAAGAAAGGTATGCCGATGGTAGAACGAGGACATGATAAGATGCGATGCCTTTCGGCGCTGATTGCCGCCCTTGTGCTGGCCGGGGCTTCGGCGGCCCCGGCGCAGATCGTCGTGTTGGAAAATGCACAGATCATTCCGGTTGTCGGCAAGGACATCAAGAAAGGCAGCATCCTCATCAAGGACGGCCGCATCGCAGAGATCGGCCAGAACGTTGAAGTTCCCTTCAATGCGAAAGTGATTGACTGCTCGGGCAAGACCCTTTTTCCCGGCATGGTCGATGTTCACACCTGGCGCGGCATGGACCAGCCCAACGAATCGCCGCCGGTGACGCCGTTCGTAAACGTGTACGACGCGATCGACCCGTCGCAGCTATTTTTTGAGGATTCTCTGCGCGACGGCGTCACGTCGATTCATGTGATCCCCGGCAACGACTGCGTGATCGGAGGCATGTCGCGCGTGGTACATCCGATCGGCATGACGCCGGAAGAAATGACCACTGCGGCCCACGTGGCGCTCAAACTGTCCATTACGCCCAAGAGCGGATTCGATCGGATGCTCCAGATGGCCACGATGCGCGAGGCGTTCATCAAGCTCGACGAGGCCATGGCCAAGCTCGCCGAAAAGCGCTATGAAGACAAGCTGCGCGAAGAGGGCAAAGACCTCGACGTGCCGCCGGATGAGGCTCAAAAGCGCGGGCGCGAACTGATCCGCGAGGAAGACATCGACGAAAAAGACCGAAATCTCCTCCGGCTCACGCAGGGCAAAGCGCGAGCATTTACTTATTGCGGCAGGGCAATGGATATCGCGCCGGCCGTTCGCGAGGCCAAGGCGCGCGGCTACTTCGATCAGGCCGTTCTCGTGCTCGGTTCCGAGTGCTACAAGGCGGCCGCCGAGTTGAAGAAGGCCGGCCTGCCCGTCGCGCTCGATGGCGATCTGGTTCACCGCGAGACCGATCCGATGACGGGTGACGAGAAGGAAACGTTTGTCCCGTCGGTCATTGCCAGGACAGGTCTGAAGTTCGCCCTGCAGCGGAAATATGGCTCGTCGCTGGGCGAGCGCTACCTGTGGTATCAGGCGGCGCGCTGCGTACGAGAGGGTATCTCGCGCGAGACGGCACTGATGTCGATCACGCAGTGGCCGGCCGACATGCTTGGCTTGGGCGATCGGCTCGGTTCGCTGGAAGCAGGTAAGGATGCAAACATCCTTGTGCTCAGTGGCGATCCGCTCGATGTTCAGACATGGGTGGAGAAGGTGTTTATTCAGGGCGAAGAAGTTTACGACCGCGCCGCGGACATCCGCCTGAAGGAACTCTTCAAGACGCCGGCCGAAGAGGAAGGTCCAAGCACGGCGCCCGGCGCGGAAACGAAGAACACGGCGGATTCAGAAGAAAAAGAAATCAAGCCCGCTGAACCGGAGCGCCCGCGCGAACCGCGCGGCGGCGAAGATCGCCCGCGCCGCCGTGGCCCGCGCCCGCCGCGGCCGGATATGGATGAGTAAGGTAAATTCCGCATCGCGATGAATGGTCATTAAATACATGCCGCAATCCGCGAACAGATCATCCCACCGCGCCGAGAAGTGCCATGCTTCGCGTGCCGTACTTTTTGCGCTGGTGGCCGCAACGTGCGCGTGGACTGCCGCGCCCGATGTGCAGGCGGCCGGTCCGACATATCTGCTCCGCGCCGGACGGGTCTATACGATGACATCCGATGCGCAGTGGGTCATTCCCGGCGGCATGATTTTCGTGCAGGACGGCAAGATCGCCGCCGTCGGAACCGACCTAATCCCGCCGCCGTTTGTCGATGTGATCGACATGCCCGATGCCGTCGTCATGCCCGGTCTCGTCTCGGCCGATTCCTGGATCGCCGGTCAGAACGCGGGCATGGACAGCGTCGGACCGCAATATCGCGCGATCGATGCATTCGATCCATACACAAACTTCGACCGCATACTCTCAGGCGGCGTTACGACGGTTTATCTCAATCCAGGCCGCCATCGCCTCGTCAGCGGCGTCGGCGCCGTCGTCAAGCTCGGTGCGTCCGGCGGCGCGGCCGTTCTGGATGAAATGACCGATCTCGTCATCAACGTCGGCGATTCGGCGTTTAATCCGCCGCGCAAACCGAACTGGCTCGTGCCGCCGTCCTCCGATCTCAAGATCGAGCCGGACACGGTACAGCGGCCGTCCTCGCGGTTGACGCAGTTTCTCGAACTCAGCGAGTCGTTTGACGCCGCATTGAAGTATGCCGACGCCCGTCGCGCCGCAAAGGCGTCCGACCGGCCGGACTTTGACATCAGTCTTGATTCGCTCGCCGATCAGCTTCGACGAAAAGCGATGTTACGCATCCGCGCTGATCGAGCGATCGACATTGATCAGGCCGTCGCCTTTTGCACCGAGCGCAAGCACGCCTTCGTGCTGACCGGCGCGCGAGAGGCAGCGCGGGTGGCAGGGCTGCTGGTGGATGCGAAGGCGTCAATCATATTCGAGATGCCGGCCAACCCGAGCGCTACCGGCTGGGACATCGGCGAAGCGACGGATGCGTTGCCGGAAGAAGTGGAGATTCCTGAAAGTCTGCACGAACTTCCCATCGCCGTGGTCGGTCCCGAGCGCGCACCGCACGGGGAATTGCTGCTCTATGCTTCTTTGGCCCGTCGCGGCGGCCTGCCTTTGCGAAAGGCGCTCGAATCCGTCACGTCCAATGCGGCGAAGATTCTCGGCGTTGATGCACGTGTCGGCTCCATTCAGACCGGCCGCGATGCGGACTTCATCATACTCAATGGCGAGCCGCTCGAAGCGACCACGCATGTACGCCGCGTCTATGTCAACGGCCGATTGAAGTTCAACGCCGACCGCGTCGCCGGCGACAAACTGGTCATCAAGGCCGGGCGCATCTGGACCGGCGATGCGTGGATCGACAACGGCGCCGTGCTGATCGAGAACGGGCGGATTGTTTCGGCCGGCTCGACGGCGCCGGTTCCACCGTTCGCCCGCGTGATCGACGCCGGACCGAATGCCGTGCTGACGCCGGGTTTCATCGATGCGCGCGGGCATCTTGGCTTTGAAGGGGATCGATCGACAGCCGCAGGCGATGTTTCCATCGCGCGGGCGCTGTACGGGGCGCTGCCTGAGTTTGACCGCGTCTGCCGATCCGGTGTCACCACCGTATTTTCCTCGGCCTATCGCCCTGGCGGAAACGGCGCGCGCATCTCGGCCATTCACACCGCAGGCGATGATCCGGACACATTGATCGTCAAGGAAACGGCCGGTCTCCTGATGGCCGTCGGCGGTCCCGATGGCGAAGCCTCGGCCAATCGCGTTCGTTCTGCATTGGCGGCCGGCAAGAAGTACGACGATGCCTGGAAGAAGTATGAAAAGGAACTGGCGGAATATCTCGCCAAGGGCGCACCAAAGGAAGAGGAAAAGAAAGAGCCTGAAAAGAAGCCCGAAGAGGTGACAACGGAGAAGCCCCCGGCCGATCCGATCACAGGCACCTGGGAAGGTGAAATCTCCGGCGGGCCGCTGCCCGAGCCGCAGCAGTTTCTCGCCAAGCTGAAGCTGTCCGGCGAAGACGTTGAGGGCAGCCTGGAAGCCATGTTCGGCGGCGGCGAATCGGTCGGCGTCAAGGGAACATTTCGTGACAAGCATCTGTCACTTGAGATCGATGTCGAGATTCCCATCGGCCGCGCGATGATCGAGATGGACGTCACGCGCGAGGATTTCATGACCGGCTACATCGACATCGGCGGCCGGTTCCGGTTCGATGTCGAAGCCAAACGCACCGAGAAGACGGTTCCTGAGATCAAAATCACGCGAAAACGCGCCAAGAAAACTGAGAAGGGACCGGAGGCGCCGAAGAAAGACGAATCACTCGAACCGTACCGCGAACTGTTCGCCGGCCGCATCGCGCTGGTGCTGGACGTTGACACCAAGGCGACGATTGAGGCGATTCTTCCGATTTTCGAGAAGGACTTCAAGGTTCCGTTCGTTCTGCTTAACGCCGTCGAAGCCTCGCGGACGACTGAGAAGATCGCCAAGTCTGGCGTCGGCGTGATCCTGCGCACGGAACTTTCGCGCATGCGAAACCGCCGCGAAGAAGTGCAGTCGGTCGATTTGTCGCGCGCGGGCATCCCGATCGCTTTTCAAAGCGACGCCGAAGACGCCGCACGGCAATTGCCGTTGCGCGCGCTGTACGCGATGCGAAAGGGCCTCGACGAAACCGCCGCGCTTCGGGCGCTGACCGGCGACGCCGCAAGGATGATGCGGGCCGATGATGCCGTGGGTCATCTGAAGCCCGGATGCCGGGGCGATGTCTTGATCTTTGATGGACCGCCGCTGTCGCCAAGCACGCGGCTTGTTCGCGTTTTTGTCGATGGCAAGGAGGTGGGCAGATGAAACTGAGGTCTATGTCAGTGTCCGGCCTCGCCTTGTGTTGCGCGTTTCTTGCTCTTCTGCAAATCAGCGCGACAGTATCCCATGCCGCTGCATCGGAAGCGCGCCTGGCGATCAAGGCCGCGAAGATTCTGACGATGGACGACGCCGACAGCGTCATTAACAACGGTGTCGTCTTGATCGAAGGCAGTAAGATCAAGGCGCTCGGCAAGGCCGCCGAAGTTGAAATTCCCGAAGGATTCCGTGTTATCGAGCACGATGGCTGGGTCATGCCCGGTCTCGTGGACGCCCACAATCATATCGCCGGTTCGCTTTCCGATCTCAACGACGGCGTCTATCTGTCCAACCCGGGATTGCGCACCGTCGATGTCGTTGATCCGCGCAACGAAAACCTGGAGAACGCACTCTCAGGCGGCGTAACTTCCGTACTGCTCATTCCCGGCTCCGGCAACAATATGTCCGGCTTTGGAACCATCACCAAGACATTCGGAAACTCGGTCGAGGAAATGGTCATCCGTTCGCCGGGCTCGCTCAAGGTCGCTCAGGCCGGAAACCCGGAACGCTACTGGTACGGCGTCGGCCGCACTTTCATGAATTGGAACACGCGCTACACGCTTGAGAAGGCACTGGCCTACCACGAGGAGCGTGGCGCCTATGAGAAGGGCCGCACAAAGGAAGCGCGAGCCTACGACATCACGTGGGATGACTTTCGCGGCATGTTCGAGCGCAAGTTTCCCGTATCGGTGCATACGCAAATTTACCAGGTCTATATGACCACGATCACCATGCTTCACGATCACTTCGGTCTTGACGTGGCGACCGACCACTCGACCTTCGACTCATTCAAGCTGGCGAGCTTCGTCAAAGAACGCGGAATGATCCCTGTCGTCGGCCCGCGACAGTTTCACTTTGACGGACGAGACCGCGTGATTCACGGGTGCGTCGCCCGATTCTGGGAGCAGGGCATCCCAAAGATCGGCATTAACACCGACGCGCCTGTCATCCCGCAGGAGGACCAGTGCTATCAGGCCACGATGGCCTGCTGGTACGGCATGAACGACCACTACGCGGCGATCAAGGGATTGACGCGCTATTCGGCGGAGGCGCTGAACATCTTCAACGAAGTCGGCAGCCTGGAGCCTGGCAAAGACGCGGATATCACGCTTTGGACGGGCAGTCCCATTGATCCGCGCGAATACTGCAAGATGACGATCGTCAACGGCAAGATCGCCTACGACGTGAAAGCGAGACGGCGCACCCGATGACTTCGATGCATTCACTTTCTTTAGAACGGCATTGCCGCCTCGGCGCGCGGCGGGCTGTCTGCGCGCTCGCATTGGCAGCGTCGTTGATTCAAGTTACGAATACGGCTGTCGCAAGCGATGAGCGCTACGTCGTCGTAAAAGTGAAGAAGGCTGTGACGATCTCCGGTGAAGACATCTCCGACGCCATGATCGTCATTGTCGGCGGCAAGATTGAAGCCGTTGGCAAGAAAGTAGACTACCCCTCCGATAGTCGCGTGATCGACTTGAGCGAACTTGTCGCCATGCCGGGACTGATCAATCCGCATTCGGCGATGGGTTTGCCGAATCTTCCGCGCAGCGGCAATCAATCGCATCGAAAAGTCGTTGAATCGTACGAGCCGCCGGATGATGATACCTATGCCGAACTGCTCAAAGCCGGCTACACGATGCTGGGAC
>CAZRFP010000004.1:0-55295 GCA_964599535.1 uncultured Planctomycetaceae bacterium | reverse complement strand
CCCGCGCCGACTTCTCCACGCCCTCGTTGCTCGATCCGCTGGTCGCGCGATCCGCACCCGTTGCGCGCGTCGCGCTGCTGCGGCCGATCGACAAGCCGCTGAGTTACATCATTCCCGAAGAGCTTCAGGGGCTGATTCATGCCGGCATGCGCGTCAGCGTGCCGTTCGGACGCAACGACAAGCCGACGCCCGGCGTCTGCATCTCCGTCAGCGACGAGCCGTGGCTGTCGACGCTCAAGCCGGTTCTGAGTGCCATTGACGAGTTTCCGCTGCTCGGCCCGGCGCTGCTGGAGCTGGGCGAGTGGATGGCGTCGTACTATGCCTCCCATCTCGGCCGCACGCTCGATCTGATGGTCCCGGCCGCGGCCAAGCGGCAGGCCGGCACGCGCAGCGTGCGCTATGTCACACTTGTGGCATCCGATGGCACGGAAACGCTGTGCGAACCGGACGCGCCGAGCGATGCGCGTGCGCCGAATTCAGTCGCACAACTGCCGCCCAAGCAGTCCGCCGTTGTCGATCTGCTTCGGGCCGCGTCGTCGGCACTCCCGCTCAAGGCGCTCGCGCAGCGCGCCGGATGCACGCCGGCCGTCATCCGCTCGCTGGAGAAGCGCGGCCTGATTCGGATCGAATCTCGCCGCGAATTTGACGGCGCGGGGCACGAGTCCCATCGGAAGCCCGATCCGGACTTCGAGCTGAACGCCGACCAGCTCCGCGCGATCGACGAGATCGGCGCGGCCATCGACGCCCGCGCCTTTTCGGTGCAGGTGCTTTTCGGCGTGACCGGCAGCGGCAAGACGGAAGTCTATATCGCGGCGATGCGCCGGGCGCTGGCGCGGGGACGGACCGCGATCATGCTCGTGCCGGAGATCGCGCTGACGACGCAGACGGTTCGCCGTTTGCAGGAGCGATTCGACCGCGTCGCCGCCATCCACAGCGGTTTGAGCGACGTGGAGCGCTCGCGGACGTGGGCGGCCGTGGCGCGCGGCGAGATACCGGTGGTGATCGGCACGCGCAGCGCGGTCTTCGCGCCGTGTCCGAATCTCGGCGTCATCATCGTCGACGAGGAGGCCGAGCCGAGCTACAAAAATCAGGCCGCGCCGCGCTTTCATACGCGCGACGTGGCGGTGAAGCGCGGCCACATCGAGGGCGTACCCGTCGTGCTCGGCTCGGCGACGCCGTCGCTGGAAACGTGGCTGAACCTGAAGATTCGCAAGCACTACCGCCTCGTGCGCCTGCCGAGCCGCGTGCGCGGGCTGGCCATGCCGAGGATGCGGCTGGTCGACATGGCGGAGGAGCATCGCGCCCGGCCGGGGATGCACCTGCTCTCACGTGACATGGAGGCGGCACTTCGCGAGACGCTGGATCGCGGCGAGCAGGCGGTCGTTCTGCTCAATCGGCGCGGCTATGCGAGCTACCTCTTCTGCCCGAAATGCCGCACGACGATGGTCTGCCCGCACTGTTCGGTGCGGCTGGTGTTTCATCAGAACACGAAGATGGCCCATTGCCATTATTGCGGCCGGACGCTTCAGGTGCCGTCGCGCTGTCAGACGCTGGCGTGCGGGGGGACGATGGCCAAGTTCGGCCTGGGCACGCAGCGCGTGGAAGAGCAGATTGCAATGCTCTTCCCGAATGCGCGCATTCGCCGCGTCGATTCGGACGTGATGCAGAGCGCGGCGGATTATTCAGAGGTGCTCGGGGCCTTCGAGCGGCGGGAGTTTGACGTGCTCGTCGGCACGCAGATCGTCGCGAAGGGGCTGGATTTTCCGTTTGTTTCGTTCGTGGGGATCATCAGCGCCGATACGGCGCTGGCGCTGGACGACTTTCGCAGCGAGGAGCGAACCTTTCAACTCGTGCTGCAAGTGGCCGGTCGCAGCGGCCGCGCCGAGACCGGCGGCAGCGTCGTGGTTCAGACGTTTGCGGCGGATACCGCGCCGATCCAGCACGCGGTCAAGGGCGACTACGAGGGCTTCGCCGACGCCGAGTTGAAGCGCCGCCGCGAGCTGGACCTGCCGCCGTTCACGCGCATGCTGCGCATCATCCTCGCCGACGGACACATCACGAAGCTGCGCGCCGCGGCGGAAAAGATGGCGGCCGACATGCGCCTGCTGCTCGATCGGCATCGCATTCCCGTGACGATCATGGACCCGCGCCGCGCGGCGATCGAGCGGATTCGCGATCAATATCGTTACGATGTGCTGCTGGTCTTTCCGACGGCGTCGGCGCTGGTGTCGGGCATCGCGGTGTTGAAGGATGAAGGGACGTTTCGAGCGCGCGTCAAGACGGTGACGATCGACGTGGATCCGATCTCGTTGCAGTGAATGGCGGGGGTCCGCCCACGTCGTTCAATTTCTCACGGCGTTTTTCGTTGAACGAGCGCCACGAATTCTGCCTCAGAGAGCACTTTGACGCCCAGCTCGCGCGCCTTGTCGAGCTTACTGCCGGCGCTCTCGCCGGCGACGACGTAGTCCGTCTTTTTGCTCACGCTGCCCGACGATTTGCCGCCCAGCTCTTTGATCAGCGTTTCGATTCCCTTGCGATCGAACGCCTGCAGCGTGCCCGTCACGACGACCGACTTGCCGGCGAGCGGCTGGTGATCGCTTCGGGCGCGGCGCGGCTGCGTCATGTTGACGCCCGCGTCGCGAAGCGCCGTCCACGTTTTTCGGCCGGACTCGCTCTCGAAAAACGCACGAATGGAGCCGGCCATCTCCGGTCCGACGCCGTCCACCTGCTGTAAGTCTTCGATGCTCGCGTCTGCGATCTTGTTCATCTCGCCGAAATGGTCCGCGATCAGTTCGGCCGACGCCGCGCCGACGTGGCGAATGTTCATCGCCGCCAGGACGCGCGCGAGCGGCTGCTTGCGGCTCTTCTCGATGCCTTCGATCAGTTTGTCTGCGCGCTTCTCGCCGAGCTTGACGATGCTCGTCGCCGTTCGGCCGTCCCTGGTGCGCTGGTGTTCAAACGGCAGCTCGATCAGTTCATCGCGCCGCTCGGGTAGGCGATAGACATCCGCCAGCGAATGCAGCAGGCCGACATCGACCATCTTCTCGACGAGCACTTCGCCGAGGCTCTCGATGTCCATCTGGTCGCGGCCGCAGAAATACTTGAGACGCTCCTTGATCTGGGCGTCGCAGGCCGGATTGATGCAGCGGATGTAGACGCCGCCTTCGTCCTTTGCGATCTCGCCGCCGCACACGGGGCACTGCGCCGGTGGCTCGACGCGCTTTCCGCGCGGCGAGCCGGCGCGCGTGATGCGAATGACCTGCGGGATGATTTCGCCCGCCTTCTCAACGAGCACGGTGTCGCCGATGCACAGACCGTCATGCTCCGCGCCGAGGCGCGCGACCTGGTCGAAGTTGTGCAGGCTGGCGTGGCGCACCGTCGTGCCGGAAAGCTGCACGGGGGCCATGACGGCGCGCGGCGTGATCGTGCCGAGCTTGCCGACCTGGAAGTCGACATTCAGCAGCGTGCTCTCGGCCTGCTCGGCGGCGTACTTATAGGCGACGGCCCAACGGGGGAAGCGGCTGGTCGTGCCGAGCATGTCGCGCTGAGCGAAGCTGTTGATCTTGATGACGAGGCCGTCGGTTTCGTATTCGAGCGCGTGGCGCTTCGGCTCCCATGATTCGACGAAGCGAACGACGTCGTCGATGGACGCGAGGACCGCCTGATGCGGCGACGTGGGAATGCCCCAGCGCTTAACGGCCGAGAAGAATTCGGACGCCGTATCGAACGACGCGCCGACGATTTCCCCGTGGCCGTGGGCCATGAAGCTCAGCCCGCGCGAGGCGGCCTCTCGCGGATCGAGCGACTTGAGCGCGCCGGTGGTTGCATTTCGCGGATTGGCGAACGGCTCTTCCCCGGCTTCGACGCGCCGGGCGTTAAAGACGTCGAAGGCCTTTCGCGGCCAGTAGACTTCACCGCGCACTTCGATCACGTCGGGCACGTCGTCGCCGGAAAGCCGCAAGGGGATCGCGCGGATGGCGCGGAGATTGGCGGTGATGTCGTCGCCGGTTCGGCCGTTGCCGCGCGTCGCACCGAGTACGAGCGCGCCGCGCTCGTAGCGAAGCGTCGCGGAGACGCCGTCGATCTTCGGATCGACGAGATATTCGTACGGCGCGCCTTCCAGCGACTTGGCGACGCGAGCGTCGAAGTCTCTCAGGTCGCCTTCGTTGTAGGTGTTGTCGATCGACAGCATCGGCACGGCGTGATCGACCGGCCGAAAGCCGCCCAGGAGCGTTTCACCGACGCGCTGCGTCGGCGAACCGGGCGTGACGAGGTCCGGCCGCTCGGCTTCGAGCTGCTTGAGCCGGGCGAAGAGGCGGTCGTATGCCTGGTCGGTGATTTCGGGCGCGGCGTCGACGTAATAGAGCCGGTCATGCCGCGCGATCTCGTCGCGCAGATCGCAAATTTCCTTTTCGATGTTGCTCATGCTTCTTGTCCGAGCCGTGCCGCAAACGCGGCATCCGTGCCGCCGTCAGGGGTTGATGTCGTGAACGATGAACAGCAGGCCGTTCATCGCATCGGGCCGACGGGGATCATCGCGGATGCCGTAGAGCAATTCAACGCCGGGGATGCCGTGATCGAGCGGGCGAATCGCCAGTTGATACGCCATCGTCTGCGTCACGTCCGGCCGATAGCGCAGCTCACGGCGGGGACGCCCGGCGTCGTCGATCCACTCACGCGGCTCATCGAATGAACGCAGCTCTCCGTAGGCGATGCGCTCGAAGTTCATCAACTGCTCGTTGGCGTGGTAGGGTACGACGATGTAGCGCACGCCGAGGCGATCGAGCTCGGCGCGGGCCTCGGCCGGATCGCGCGAGGCGAAAAACCGCATCATCGCGGTGATGCCGTCGATCGCACGGTGGTAAGGAGCGGCCACGACCGGCAGCCCGGTTTCGTACAGCAGGGCGGGGCCTTCGCCTTCTTCACAGAGGATGTTTCGTCGCGAGGCGGGGGAGGGTTCGCTTTGTTCGTGGACTCGAATCGCGCGGGCGACGAAGTCCGTGCGAATCTGATCCTCGCGCGGCCCAAGGGCACGGAGCATCGCGCCGGTTTCCGGATTGAGCGAAATCGGATCAGCGTTCGACGCGGCGTTGGCACGATGCACCAGCGCGGCGCGGGCGTATGTGGAAAAGGGTATCGTCGCGGACGATAGAATGATGAGCGCCGCGACGAACGGCACCGCCGCGCGGTTGCGCGGCAGACCATCCGCTCGACTGGCAATGCGTTGCAGCGCTTCGTATAAGCCGATGACGACGACGGGAAGGACGAATGTCGGGTAGTGATCAATCCATCGCAACTGAAAGATGGATGCCGCCGCGATGAAGATGGCCGTCAATGCGAGTGCCGCTCGAATCGTGCCGGGCACGCTTCGGGCGATCAGGAAGAACGGCAGCGCAATCGGCAGAAGGTAGGGAAAGTAACCAAGGCGGCGGTGCAAAGGTTCGAGTGAAAGCACAGGCCAGCCGTTTAGGGCGCTGTCGCCGGGAAGGGTGGTGAATAGCGGTTGAAGTTCGGCGACATGCGCGTGCCATCGGGCAAGCTCTTCGCCGGAAAGAGCGGACGAGGCGCGTGTGGCGCCGAATACGATGAGTGCGATGCAGGCCGCCAGTCCGCCGTACCAGGCGGCGCGCCGGCCGGCTTGGGCCGAGGAAGGTTGCGAGCGGCGTTTGGCATGTTGATGAATGATGCCCAGTGCGATGATCGCACCGAGCATGAGAAGCACATGCACGATGCTGACGCGATCAAGCGCCATGTATGACAGACTGAATCCGTTTTCGATCCAATGCGCTGCTGCAACGACCATTGCCGAGCCGCCGATCCATCGCCGGGCGACGGTGAACGTGGCGGCTCGACCGTCAACAGACTCGCGCGCGGCGTGGATCAGCAGAACCGCGCAAATCGCGCTCCAGAAGATGGCGGCCTGCGCGGCCGTCCAGATGGCGAGTCCCATGCATGCGCCGGCTGCCAGCGGCATAAGCCCCGCAACGGCTCGCGGTAGCGATTCGCCGGTGCATGTGCGTGCTTCGCGAGGGGATGTCGAACGCCCCGTGATGCAAAGTCGAGGGGCCAGCCCGATCATCGACAGTAGTACGAGCAGCTCAAGCAGCGCGTGGTGGTCGACGTGCCCAAGTTCAAAAACGCGGTGTAGCGATGGTGACACGGCCGCGAGCCATGCACAAAGAAATACAACGGGCCAACCTGCGATTCGGCGAATGAACACGATCAAGGCGGCGATGTAGCAAACTCCCAGCGCGACGGGCAGCAGCGTCAGGCCGATCTCGAAACGATGACCGTCTTTGCCCATCGCTCGGCCGAGAAGCCCCGCGCCGGCAGCGAGATAGTCCATCGGCGCGGTCCAATGATGATCGACGCCGTTAGGCGCGTTGAGGGCTTCCATGCGTCGCCATGTCTTGATGTTGCCATCTGCGATTTTCTTTGCGCGGTAGGCTCGCGTGTAGTTGTCGGGATCGGGAAAGAAAATCCGACTCGAAGGCTCAGCCGTGTCGGAAACGACATCTCGCAGGGCGGCGTTGGCAACGCCCGGAGGAAGCAAGGCATGCGAAATAACCGCGGGCAGTCGCGGCAGCGCCAAAATGAAAAACGCAAGAATGGCCGCGCAAGATGCGACAATCCACCAGGCGCCGACCTGCCGGGCAACGGGTCGAGTCGGCTCAGCGGGCGCATCGATTTGCGATGGAAACGTCACTCCGACAACACCTTCTCGATGGCGGCGCGGACGGCTTCGTAGTCTTCGTTCTGCCGCGCTCGTTCGGGATTCTCTGACGGGAAGAAGTCGGGACCGGGATGAACAAACCGGATGCGGCCGCGCCGGTCGATGAGCAGCGTGGCACTCGTGTAATCGCGCGGTTCGCGCGTGCGACGATCGCCCGCATCGAGCCACGCCCTGCGCAGATAGGACCACTCGGCATCGAGCGCGCAGGGAAACTCGATTTCCATGCGACGGACCATCGCGCGAAAGTCATCCGCGCCGACGGCGCGCGGGCGCGGTTTCGGATGGTAGACGCCGATCACCATCAGTCCACGATTCGCGTAGTCGCGGTGCAGGCGATTGAGCGCGGGAATCGTCGAGCGGCAATAGGCGCAGTCGTCTGTGAGAAACCGCACGAGTCGCGGGCGCGCGTTCAGTATCGGCGGCGCCTCGTCCGGCGTATTGGCCCATGCACGGGATGTGAGACTCGGCGCGCGCGTGTCGATCAGTTCGAGACCGGCGCGGCTCTGCGGCATCATGCGATGTTCGCCGGGCAGTGTGTGGTTCGCCTGTTCCGCGAGCAGCTTGCGAACCGTGAAATCGACATCAGCCGCCGGCAGGCCGATCCGTCGGACGCGCGCGGCGCGATCGATCACGACAATGTGCGGCACGGACTTCCCCTTGTATGTGTTCAGCGTCATGACGCCGCCGTCGTCGATGCCTACGCGAAAGTTGATTCCTTCATCGGAGAGATACTGGCTGATGTCGTCCGGCTGTTGATAAATCTCATCGCCGAGTACGCAGGCAAAGCCGACGATTTCAACGTCGCGGCCGCGATGCCGTTCGAGCAGGGCGTTGATTTCCGCAACGGCGTGCTTCGACTCCGGATCGATGATCTCGAAAAAGAACATGACGATCACCTTGCCCTCGAGCGCGCGAGGGATCGGTCGGCCGCCCTGAATCCAGTCTCGAACACTCAGCTTCGGCGCCACCTGTCCGAGCAGTTCAAGCTGATCCAGCGCGATTCTGGCGGCTTGCCGATGGGCGCTTGATTTGGCGCGATCCGCTGCGGCCTGATACCAATGCCTGGCGCGGGGGAAGTTGTCGCTCGACAGCAGCAGTTCGGCAGTCTTGAGGCATTCTTCCGCGGAGAGCTTATCTGGAACAACCGTCGGCTGCGTCGTTGCGGATTCGGGATCTGCATGGGTTGTCGGAGACTGAGCGAGGATGGCCCATGCCGGTGAAAAAACAACCACGAGGCGGACGACTCGCGAAAAGAACCGTGTTCGATTTTGAGCGGTGAGACTTCCGGCACGGCGGTCCATTCGTACGTTGACTTCGGCAGAGGTACCGAACATGGGGACATTATACGGAGGGCCACGCGAGCGTGCGGTCATAACTCAAATGCCGCAATGTCATCGGCTGTTCCGTTGCGGGCGCGCACGAGCATGTTTCAGAGTGTTCGTAGTCGGGACGGTACAGCTCTGGCGGTTACACCCTGTCTTTCCGGGACCAGTTAACTGGGGAATAATGGGTAAAAATAACCATACAATCGAGCGATAGTCACACAGAAAACTGACGTCCCATAACATCAGCACTATTCTTCGTTGAAAGGGGCCATCGCTCCTTCCCAAAGCACCAATTCCCAAGCCCCAAGTCTAGTACCCTGATTCGCGACCATGGAACGGCAATTGCCCCCATTGATTCCCATGCCGGTTTCCCCAGTCTTAATTGGGGTGGCATCGATCTGCGAGGGTGGGCGCGGGGTAGAGCGAGCCATAAGCCCGGGCTTGACTCGCCCCGCCCGCCCGATCGATGACCGCGAGGCACTTACTTGCTCAGCGGCGCATTGCCGTTCAAATCAAACGCATCGCCGGGCGCGGGCATTTCGACATTTCGAAAGCCGCGCTCCCGCATCGTGTCGCTCATCTTTCGCATTTGGTCTTCCTCTCCATGTACAAGAAACGCGCGGCGGCAATCGGGCGCGATGGGGCGATAAAGCCGCTCCAGTTCATCACGGTCGGCGTGTGCGCTGAAGCCATTGAGCACTTCGACTTTGGCCTTGAGTTTGTACGTTTGATTGAAAATGCGAACTTGCGGCTGCTTCTCGACGATGCGCCGTCCGAGCGTATGCGCCGCCTGAAAGCCGACGATGAGCACGGTGTTCTTCGAATTCTGAATGTTGTTCTTAAGATGATGCAGCACGCGGCCGGCCTCGCACATGCCGCTGGCCGAAATAATGATGCAGGGCTTGCGCCTTCGGTTGATGGCCTTGCTGTCTTCGACGTCGCGGATGTAGTTGCAGCATTCCGCACCGAGTATGTCGCCGGTTTCGTGCTGGAAGGCGCGGGCCTCGCGATCGAACAGCTCGGGATGCAGCCGAAAGACTTCCGTCGCATTCACGGCCAACGGACTATCAACATATATAGGGAGTTGCGGAATCTTCTCTTCGTTCAGCAATTGATGAAGAAAGTAGGCGATCACCTGCGTTCTGCCGACGCTGAACGCAGGGATGATGAGCTTGCCGCCGCGCTTGACGGTGTCGTTGACTACGTCGGCCAATTGCTCTCGCAGATCATCATTCGGCGGATGCTTTCGACCGCCGTAGGTGCTTTCACAGATGAGATAGTCGCATCGCGGAAAGGGTGACGGGTCCGGCAGCATGGGCATGTTGAAGCGTCCGACATCGCCGGAAAAGAGCAGCGTCGTCTTCTTGCCGTCGTCGGCGTCATATTCCAGCAGCACCATCGCGGCCCCGAGCATGTGCCCGGCGGGAAGGAATGTGGCCCGCAGGCGTCGCGTCACGTAAAACGGTTGATTCAGGGCCACGGTCTGATAGAGCCGCAACGCGGCCACGGCGTCGTCATCGCCGTAAAAAGGCTCGATCGGCGGCTCGCCCTTCCGCTCCCGCTTCTTGTTGAGGTACTTGGCGTCTTCCTGCTGGATGTGCGCCGAGTCGGGCAATAACAGTGCGCACAAGTCGCGCGTCGCCGGGGTTGAATAGATGCGTCCTCCATAGCCGTTCTTCACCAGCAACGGCAATCGGCCGCAGTGATCAACGTGGGCGTGCGTGAGAATGAGGGCGTGTATGTTCTTGACATCAAACGGAAAGGTGCGGTTTTTTCGGTTCGATTCATCGCGACGGCCCTGAAACATTCCGCAGTCGATGGCGATGCGCATGCCGTCGGCCTCGATGAGGTGCATGGAGCCTGTTACTTCGCGCGCGGCGCCGTGGAATGTGAGTTTGAACACGCGGTCAGTCCTTTCGGGGTTCGGGTTGAGGCGCGATCGATTGGCGGAGCCGTTCATAATGGGGCGGCCGTGCAGATGACGGCAACTTGGACAAGTCTCGCAGCGCGGTCTCGCGAATCACTTGCTTCTCGCGGGCGACGGCCTCTCCGCTCCACCGCTCGCGCGGCAGGTACGAGAGAATGCGGCCGTCGAGAAGCGCCTCATTGCCGGCTTTCACATGCAGCAATGCCGACAGGCGCCAGAGCGGATAGAGCCGCTCCGGAAACTCCGTCGGCACGACTTCGCCGCCGACAAAGCCCAAGCTCGGATCGGGATCGGCCACCTTTTCATGTCGAATGCCAAGCACGGCGAAGCGCTCGGCCGCGATGATCGCACGGTAGGCCTCGTCGACATTTCCGGGATCCGCGTCGTGCAGCATGACGGCCAGCGTCAACCAGGCATCGGTTTCGGCGGCGTGGCCGCGCCGATAGGGGCTGTTGTGTCCTTCAAGATAGGCATAGAGCGCGGCGGCGGCGCGCTGGCTGACGAGCGCATTCGCAATGCGCCCGGCACGAAGCTCAAGATAAGCGTGAATTCGAAGCGTTTCGCCGGAGGCATCGTCCCATTCAAGCGGCTGCATCGCGAGCGCGGTTTTCAGCGCGTCCGGGCGCGCGGACTCGATCATGTCGGCGACTTCGTCATTGCCCACGACGGATTCGAGTACATCCGCGGCATCGGTGACGGCCGCATGTCGGAGGGCGCGGAGGATGCAGTAGGTCTTCTCACGCGGATCGTCGGCGAACGTGCGGGCAAAAAGCAGATTGGCCGACGGTTCGAAGGCGTTCAGATGTCTGCGCAGGGCCTCGTCCAGCACGCGCCTGGCCTCGTCCGACTCGCCGGCCGCGAGCAGCGACTTGGCATAGCGGGCACAGGTATCACCCCATCCGGGAATGGTCTCATAGAGCATCCGCTGCCGTTCGACGGCCGCGCGAAACGACGGCTCGGTTCGTTCAAGTTCGGCGCGTCGCGACGCCGCGTCGGCGGCCGCGCCCCAGAGCGTAATCGTTGCGTTGGGATACAAGCGACGATCGATTGCGCCGTCGCGGATCATGCGCTGCGGGGCGTCGGGATGTGCGGCGGACAGATCCATATATGCGACAACGAGCAGGGCGGCGGCGGCGATGAGCATGGCGATTTTCAAAGGACCGCCTGTCCGCGGTTCGTCATGTTGAGCCGCCGATGGCGACCGTTTCAGAGGCGCGGCCACATCGGCAAAGAGCGAGTCCGTAGGCCGCACCGCAGCGCAAAGCAACCCCATTAACGTCCAAAGCCAGATCGGCAGAATCGGCCCGCGTAGCAAAACGCCGGAGCATTCGGCAATCACGATCAGGAGTATCCCCGCGCCGAGTGCGAGTGAGATCGGCCGGCGCCCCGCAGGTCCGAAGACGTGACGCCGTCGCAACAATCGGCCGTCTCCAGAGTCAGGCGGCAGACGCGCCGGCTGCCATGCCAGATAGACGACACCCAGCGGCATCATCAGCCAGAAGATCGCGCCGGGCAGGCCAAGTTCCACGGCCGCTTGTATCCACTCGTTGTGCGCTGCGTCGTCGATGTTGCCGTGGTAGACATGCGGCGAGACGCCTCGCAGCGGCGCGACGGCGTCGGTCATTCGGGCGATGAAGGTGTCCGGCCCGCTGCCGAGCGAGACGTTTTCGAGCATCATGCCCGCCGACAGCCGCCAGTATTCAAAGCGCAGGCCGACCGCTCCGCTCGCCACGCGATCGGCGTCGCCAAGCTGCCGCATAACATAGAATGCGCCGCCTGCGATGCCGACCGCCATCGACGCTAGTATGGCGATGCGCACCGCGCGGCGCTCGTTCGTTCGCCAGAGCCAGTGAGCTGCGATCAGCGCGATCGCCGCGATCAGCGCCAGCGCCGGTCCGCGACGGGCCGTATCGATCAGGACATACAGTCCGACACAGCACGTCGCCACGCAAGACGCGATGCTACCGGCAGAGCGGCGGTTCCATTCGGCGCCAACGGCCAAACCTGCGGCCAGGATCGCCCAAAGCGCAGCCATCGTCGCCGTCGGCGTCACCGGACCTATTGGCCAAATGAAGTGGTTCAGGTGCCGATCGGCGCGGTGCAACACGGCCAGGACCATGCATACGACGCCGACCGCGAGAAGACCGACCAGCGCGCGTCGGACCATTCGACCGTCGAATCGCAGTGCGATAACGCCGGCCCATCCGAGTCCGACGGCGGTTCGCACGATCCATCCCCACGACAGCGCCCATGTCTGATTGGCCGCGGCCGACAGCAGACCGATGAATAGGGCCATCGCGCCGGTTACGACAAGCCATCGAAGCGCGAGATTTGCCGCAAAAGGGGGCTTCGGATTCGCCGCGTCGCCGGTCGGTCGGCGGGCGAACGCAAGAACGATGAGCACCACCGCCAGACCGACGAGAGGAACGATATCGCGTATATCTGCGATGTCGCGGGTGGCGATGGGGATCGTGCAAAGGGATGCGACGGCTCGCAATGGAAAGGCCCATCGTCCGTAGCCGTCGAGTTCGACCGCGCCGGCCATCGGCCCTTCTCCGCTGAAGATGAGCACGGAAGCGGAGCATGTTGCGACGACGCAGAGAACGAGGCTCCATTGCAGGCGGGCGGACATGGCTGGCATCGTGTCGCGTGAGATGCGAGTTGGCAAGTCGGAGGCGTCGTAAAGTGGTAGTAGAGAATTGCGATGGTTTACTGATCGGCATTTAGGACCGCGCGGCAGGGGCGAAACGACGCGCGGTGGATGCGTGACAAGTATCGGTTTTGTGATCACATCCGCACCGACGAGATGCCGGTGCGGCAGGTCTTATTGACGGGCGAGCGTGCGTGAGTTGGATGAAGCCCCAGCGCCTTCGTGGATCATGATGGTGCGATCAACCTCCGGCGGCGGGAGCGTCTCTATGACGCCGTCGGTCCAATGCACCTCCAGGCGATCGATTCGATCAGACCTGCCCAAGCCGAACGTCACCGGCAGCTCGACTTGCGAAGCGTAGCTGCGCGTGGGCATCACCATCCGGCGCTGCATGACGCCGCCGGCCTCCAGTTCCACGACCGCGCCGATCGCATCCCGATTGCCGCGTGTGCCGATCAGCCGCAAGCGCAGCCAGTGATGGTTCAGCGCCTGATCGTTCCGCAACAGCAAAGGCCGGCCGCGGGCCTGCGTCAGCAGTACGTCCAGATCACCGTCACCGTCGATATCCGCATATGCAGCGCCGCGACCGACGATCGGCTGCGCCAAGTCGCCCAGCGCCGCGGCGGGAATTTCCGTGAAGCAGGCCTTTGCCTCGGGACCGGCGTTCCAGAATAGCTGCGCCGGCTGTTCATAGTGCTGGCTGGGCTGCACTTTGTTGATCTCATCTTCGAGATGGCCGTTGCACTGCAGCAGATCGAGCCGACCGTCCAGATCGAAATCGAAGAAGAACACGCCGAACGACAATGCGGCGCGCGTCGGACCGCCGACACCCTCGGCCACGGCAACATCGGTGAATGCGAGCGGATCGTTGCCGGCGACATAGAAAGATGTCATCTCGTTGGCAAAGTTGCCGATGGCGACGGCGTATGATGCATCGTTGCGGACGTGCGCCGCGTCGATGCCCATCGCCCCGGTCGAGTTGCCCATCGCATCGAAGGCGATGCCGGTTTCCGCGCCGATTTCTTCAAAGCGGTTGCCGCCCTTGTTCAGAAAAACGAAATTCTGCACCGTGTCATTGGCGACGATGACATCCATTAGACCGTCACGATTGAGGTCCAGAAAGCACAGCCCCAGCGCCTTGCCCATCGGCACGCCTGTCGCCGGATTGTTGACATACAGACCGGCAGACTCGGAAACGTCGCTGAATGTACCGTCGCCGTTGTTCATATAGAGCGTCGAATGCGCGCCCTCGAAATTCATCGGAGCGCCATAGGCTCGGCCGATGCCGGTCAGTCGGTAGTCGACCGCGAAGTCGATCTCGCGCGACCAGCGAATATAGTTGCACACCCATAAATCCAGATCGCCGTCGTTGTCGGCGTCGAAGAAACCGGCCGCCACGCTCCAGTCTTTCGAATCGCCGCCAACGCCCGCGGCCTCCGTCACCTCGACAAATCGGCCGCCGTCATTGCGAAAGAGCCGATTGCCGCCGACGCACGTGATAAACACATCGACATTGCCGTCGTTGTCGATGTCGCCCACGGCGACGCCCATCCCCATCAGCGAAACATCAAGCCCGGAACCGGCCGTCACGTTTTCAAAGCGGCCGCTCCCGTCATTTCGATAAAGGCCCATCGTCGGCAGCGGTCGATTCTCGGGGGCGGCTGCGTCAGGCCAGTAGGTGCCGTTGATCAAGAGGATGTCCTGATGTCCGTCGTTATCAAAGTCGAGGAACGCGCATCCGCCGCCCATCGTTTCGGGCAGGAGCTTATTGCCGGCTGCGCCGTTTTCATGAAAGAAGTCGATGCCCGCATCAGCGGTGATATCGGTGAATTTGACGTTCGGCGCTTCGGCGGCACGAACGACGCGCTGCGGCGCCACGAACGTTGTCTCCCTGGGTGGTGGCGGCGCAGGCTTCTGGCGGATCGACCAGATCGTGACGCCGACGGCCGCGCCAATGCAGATGAAGGCGAGGATCGACCAGCGAAAGGCCTTGCCGATGATGGCGTCGTCTTCCGGAACGAGGTCGTCCTCGCGTTCGATGTCCGGCGGTTCGGCGTTGAGCGGCGGCATGGCCGGAGGGGCGTTGCTTTCAGGCGTTGTCATTCGGCGTTTCCGATGCTGTGCGGCGAGGATTGCCGCGTTCTCTTGTCAACTCGTTAGAGTTGGGTTCGGCCGTGGGCACGATTCGTCTTGCGATATCAGCTTAATCCTGCGCCAAGGGCGCCGCGCTTATCGAGGAGGACGCACCGCCTTGGGATCGAAGCGAGGCCGGCCGTGCCGGGACCGGATCGCGATGATCCGACGGCGGGTCATGCGTTGTCGCGCCGATCGCCGGGCCGCTCTGCGGCAGCCCGTAAGCGCCGGCACGCTGCAAGTCGTAAATCACGACGGCTTCGGCTGCGTGATTGGCGGCGGGGTACTTCATGCGGGCCGTTGCGATCGCCCGATCCGCGGCGTTATCGTCGGGCTTGTATTTTGCGTGCTCAGCGCGATGGTGCCGCGCGCGGGCATCGTCGCCCAGATCGGCGAAGATGAGCGAGAGATTGTAATGGGCCGCCATGTTCTCCGGATCAAGCGACAGCGAATTCTCAAATTGCCGACGGGCCTCTTCCAGATAGGCCACTTTCGCTTCGCGCCGCGCCGGACCGCGCTCCTGCTGACCGCGCTCGAAAAGCGTCTGCCCGTATTCGTTGAGCACCGTATAGTCCTGCGAGAAGTCAAAGCCGCGCTGGCGGCATTCGGCCGTGTCCTTCATCTCGATCACGTTTCGGAAGTTGGCAATGGCCTCGTCGAGATGGCCGTTCTGCTTGTTGACCAGCCCGGTGAACCACTCAACCGACCAGGGCGGCGCAGGCGGATCGTGCGCCGCCGCCTCGCGCAGCGCCGTTACGGCTTCATCGAGACGGCCTTCCTTGATATAGACGCGGGCGCGGTTCAGCGCGCCGTCGGGCCGGCCAAGCTGTCCGACTTCGTCAAACGCGGCTTCGGCCTGGCGAAGTTCCCCCTTGTTTGATCCGATTTCGCCTTTACGGAACAGGCCGATGCCGTAATCGTTCCAGCGCTGCCAGGGGTCGATCTTGGATGGCTCGTTCGCGGCAGTTACATCAACGCCATAAATCGGGAATGTCACGCGATCCGTCGCCAGCGTGATGATGGGCAGGTCGTTCCGCACGAACTGCTCGCCCTGAAAAAGCCTGACATACGTCGTATCAAACTTGCGGTAGCGCAGCTTCACTTCGACCGTGATCGGCGCGGAGATGTCCTCCGGCACGACGAAGCCGTAGTGAATCACATCGGCCGCGCCGGGGGGAATCTGATGATTGTAGAGCGGCGTGAAGATGTCCTCGGCATTGCGCCGGTCGATGCGGTTGCCGTGCCGATCGAGCATGAAGACATTGACGAAGTGCGACCACGGATCGACTTCGCCGTCGCCCCTCATGCCGCCGCTGCGGCCGATGACACGTCCGCCGCTTTCGACGGACACGTCCATCCACACTTCGTTTGAGTCGGCCGTGCCCTGCGTGAACAGGTGGCCCATCTTGACCGTGCGAATGACCGTTTCAAACAAGTAAGGTCGCCCGGGGTGCAGCGTCGGCACGGATGGGCGAACGGGCGCGTCAAGCGGACTGTCGATCGTGCCGCCTTCTTTCACGCCGAAGATGTCGACGCGCATGACGCCTTCGAGAAACTTCTCGTGCTTTTCATTGACCCACGGTTCCATGCCCTTGAGATGGGGGATGGCCGTGTTGGCCGAAGGAAATTGATGGTCGTGGACTTTCAGGATGCCATCAGAGTCAAAGTCTCTCGCGCCGAAATCGCCCGACGCAAACGTAGGCATGTGGCATTCGTTGCAATTGTGCGACGCCATGGGGGGATAGTAGAAGCTGATGATGCCGTGGCCGGAGACGCCGCTGAGATGGTAGGCGTCGTAGTGATTCTGCCCGCGCAACCACTTGTATGCGTTGAGTTCAGGCGGCAGATGGACCTTGTGGCAGGCGCTGCAGAACTCGGCGGTCTTATGAAGCGGCTTGAGGAACGTCTTCTTGTGGAATTCGGGCTTGGCGCGGATCAACTGGCGATTGACCCACTGGAGCATTTTGTTGTCGCTGAAGGCGAAGGGATAGTGCAATGGCTCTTCGATGGTGTAGGCCCCGTTGCCTTTGACGCTGTTGACGTTGGTGATGGCGTGGCAGACGGTGCAGGTGATGCCGGCCTGCGCAGAGGGATCGTTGGCGAGATCGTAGTTCGGATCGTCGAAGTGCGGCTTGTCAAACTCGCCGCTGAAGAAGGGGACGGGATCATGACAGCCGGCGCAGAAGCGGGACCCCTTTACATCGGCATCGCGAGCAAACATGGCCTTGCGCGTGTTGAGCACGGAAAACAGATACGCCGGATTGTTGAACGAACTAAAGCGGTGAGCGCTGACGGACCAGTCCTTGTGAATGTCGGCATGGCACTGGAGACAGTATTGATCGTTGGTCATGGCCTCCTTGGGGATGAAGTTGCCGGTGGCGGTGCGCGAAAGCGCGGGGAAGAAATATCGCTCGCCGGAGACAGGGCCGACTTCGTGCCACTTCCGCGGATCCTGCGCATGCAGCACGATCATGATGACGACAAACGCGCCGGCCACGCCGGCCCAGCCAAGGCCGACTTTCCATTTGATCTTTCGCCCCGCGAGGCGGTGGAGAATAAACAGCCAGACGACGACGAGCGGACTGATGACGTGCGCCCAATAGGCCGTCGATCGAATCAGTGGGCTGCGCACGTCGATCAGGTTCTCGATGCGCGTAAGCACGATGCCCGAAACAAGCAGGATCAGCGCTGTTGCGAATAGCGCGTAGCCCGCGCGAACCGCCCGGCGGTTCGGGCGATTGGCCGAATTGTAGATATGGGCGACGCCGAAAATGATCACCGGCAGGACGATCACCAGTCCGAGCACCAGATGGCCGGCGAACATGTACTGGTAAAAATAGTCTTGATACGTCAGGCCAGAAGCCCACTCGAGCAGCGTAACGCTGGAAAGATAGACCGAATTGACGCCCAGCAGAGCGACCAGCGCAAAGATGATGGCGAGCAATATCTTCAGGCGCGGTCCCACCGCGGGAACATACTTCTTACGACGGGCCGCGCCCGAGGGCGCCGCGGGGGTGCTTTCGCTGCTCATATGAGTAATCCGTATTCCCTATCGTCCAGCATTCAGTTTACGGTGAATGCTGTGAAAAATACAGACTTTTTTTCGTTCACTCTTGCAGGAAACGCTCGGCATCCAACCCTATTTTGGCGAATCCGCGCAATAGAAGCTGTCTCCTGGCATCGCGATAGGGCCGCATCTTGCGGTATAATCGTTGGTGACCCGTTTGAGCGTGCGACTCGGCTGGGGCCGGAGGAAGAACTTTATGAAGGAAGCCCAGGATATCCTTGTTTCCGCTCGGCAGCGGCGCGCGACCGACGTGCATGTCGTGGCCGGCTCGCCAGTGCTCTTTCGTGTGGAGGGCGAGCTGCTGCCGGCGACGAAGGAGGTGCTCTCTCCGAAGCTGGCCCGCGATATCAGCTATGCCCTGCTCACGCCGGAACAGATCGAAGAATTCGAGCGCGAGCGCGACATCGACTTCATGCTCACCGATGTTGATCGCAATCGCCATCGCGTCAATATCAGCTACAACGACAGCTGCGTCGGCGCGGTTATTCGTTTGTTGCCGTGCGATCCGGTGCCACTGGAATCGCTGAAACTGCCGGAAATCGTCACGCGCCTGACGCGGGCACGCAAAGGCCTCATTCTCATCACCGGAAGCACCAGCCAAGGCAAGACGACCACGATGACGGCCATGATCGACTACATCAACCGCAATGCCCGAAAGCACGTCGTCACGATTGAAGACCCGATCGAATACGTCCACATCAACAAGAACTCGATCGTCCGCCAGCGAGAGATCGGCAAAGACACGCGCAGCTTCACGCGCGGCCTGCGCGCGGCGCTGCGCCAGGACCCGGACGTGATTGCCATCGGCGAGATGCGCGACTACGAAACCATCAAGATCGCGCTGACCGCCGCCGAGACCGGCGTGCTCGTCATGTCAACGCTGCACGTCATCACCATCGACAAGATCATCGAGCGGCTGCTCTCATACGCGCCCGACGGCGGCGACGGCCACGTCCGCACGCTACTGGCCGAATCACTGCTTGGCATCATCCATCAGGAATTGCTCCCGACGATCGACGGCGGCAAGCGCGTGGCGGCCGAGACGCTCGTGGCGACCGACGCGGTGCGAAACGTCTTGCGAAAGCGCAACACGTTCCACTTGCGCAACGCCATCACGACGGGTCAGCGCTTTGGAATGCAGTCCATGAAGACGTCGCTCGACAGCCTGATGGACGAAGGCCTCATCCACGAAAGCGTTTACAGCGGCGTGCTGGAGAGCTACCGATGATCGTTTGCGGCCATCCGCGCGGGGCGTGATTCGCGTTGCGATTCTCGCACGCTTGCTGTCGGCCGCACGGCGACTTAATCGTCAAAGAAGTCGTCGAAGAAGTCATCCCAGAAGTCATCGAAATCGTCGAAGTCATCAATGTCGTCGAAGTCGTCCCAATCGAAGTCGTCGTCATCGAAGTCTTCCAGCTCTTCGAGCAGATCGATCAGGTTTTCGATGCATTCTTCGTAATCGTCGTCCCGGTCGCAGAGGATGCCGCAACCGGTCGTGACGGGCATCGCAAACATCAGGGGCAGCGCCAACGCGAATCTGAGCAGTGTCTTGCGAATCATGTTGAATGTTCCTGTAAAGGGCGTGACAATGCGCCACGCGAGTATGGATATGATATCGCGATCGCCACGGACACGGCAATACATGCGAACACCCCGTCTCATCGGATGCTTCGCGGTGTTCGCAATCGCGCTGGTTTCCGCATCACAACTGATCGCCCAGCCCATCGGCGATGTCTCAAAATCCCCGCCGCACGACCAGGATGTCGTGCGCCGGGTTCGCGGCATCATCGACCATGACGAACGATGGACCGGCCGAGTCCTCATCACCGATGAAACGACGATCCTCGGCGCGACCGTGACCATCGAAGCCGGAGCGATCGTTGAATTCGCCGTGGCCGATCAGGCGCGGCGGCCGGTGCTGAACGTTGAGCCGCGAGACGACCGTGCCGGCCGGTTGGAGTTTGAGGCAACAGCCGATTTGCCCGCCACGATCCGCACGCGCGATGGCGCACTGCCCGGCTGGATCGTCGTTCGCGTAGCGCGATCGGCGCCCGGCGAACGCTTGCCGGGACTTGCGTGGCGGCATGTGCGATTCATCGGTCTCGGCGGCGTGCGCGATTTCGATTTGAAGACGCCTGCGATTCGCATCGACTGCGACGGCGAAACTGGCGGCGTGCGGCTCACCGACTGCATATTCGAAGACTGCGGTCCGGTTGAAATCGACGCTGGAGCCGACGCGAATGTTCTCTTCGCCGACAACCGAACGCATCAGACGCGCGAGGGATTCGCCTTGCGCATGGCCGGCGGAGACAGCCCGCCGGGCAACGATCGACCGGGCGCTGGGCGTCGCATCGAAATTCGCGGCAATCGGCTCGATGCGGCCGTCAACGTTGCCGCCGGGCCGGCCGAGATACGCGGTAACCTGATGATCGGAAAACGGGTGGGATTGTATGTCGATCGCGGGCTGGTGCGCGAGGTGCGAATCACCGGCAATTTCGTTCGCAACACCTCGCCGCCGATGGCCGCGTCGACGTGCCTCGACATTGGCAGCGGCGCCATAGTCGAAGGCAACATTCTGCGCGGCGGTCAAGCCTGTGTGGCGAACGGTCCGCGAGTGATGCGCGGCAATGTGATCATCGGCGGCGCGGATGCCGTCGGTCTTCCCGCGCCCGGCCGCCAGACGCGCGAACTCGTCGGCGCCTTGCCGAGCGGGGCGATCTTCGAACGCAACATTCTCATCGGACCGGCCACAACGATGATGCTCCCGCAGCCTCGCGCCGATCGAGGTGACGGCGGTCCCGTGCGCATCGTCCACAACGTGTTCGACGGCGGACGGTCAAACGAGCGCGCACTTGTGTTTGAAGATTCCCGCGCCTCGGATGTGCAGATCATCATCGAGAACAATCTTTTTCTGAGGACACCACGTTTGCTGGTCGATCTGGGGGCGCGATCGCGCCTGGTCCGCGCCGGCTCCAACGCCGCCGCGCCGACGCCGCAGCGACTGTTTGAAGATTTGCGCCCGCGCGGCCGAAGCGAGGCCGATGATCCCGCGCGTCGTCCGCTCGCGCTGATCTGTCCCGTGGATGAGTTGAGGCTGACCAAGCCCGACGGCCCGGACATTGACGGCATCGAGCGCGAACTGATCGCCGGCAAAATCACGGTCGCCGCCGCCATCGAGCGGATTCGCGCGGCCTATGCGCCGCTTCCCGGCAGTCCGTTGATCGGCGCGGGACATTCGCAAACTCCGCCCGATTCGCCTCCCGCGCGCTCGCCATCGATCGGCGCGATCGAGCCGATCCGTTCGCCGCGCTGAACTCACACTTTTCGCAGCACGCCCAGCATCCACCCGCGCAAGAATGCCAGCCGCTCATGCGAGCACACGGTCTTGTCATAGATTGCCGCAAGGCGGTACATCGCCGGGCTGAACATGAGCGACGTCGGGCAATGGTGCAGAAAGCGAATCGTCTCAACGCGCAGGCCGCTGACCGTTGCGTGTCTGCTCACGGCCGCTCGCGTGTTGGCTCGATAGCGCGTGGGAAAGGTATCCTGTTCACGACGGCCTTCGGCAAATCGAACGATGCCGGGATGCCACGAATTCGGCACGACTGAGGCGATAATCGAAACATAGTCGAACCGGCTCGGCGTCAGAAAGACAAACGTCCCGCCGACGCGCAACACGCGGGCAATCTCGGCGAAGACGCGGTCCGGCCGATCAAGGTGCTCCAGCACCGAGCGCGCGATAACCAGATCGAACCGGCCGTCGTCAAAGGGAATCGCCTCGCCCGACGCGCGATGCAGCTTCGCGCGGCCTTGCCATGCGTCCACCGCGGCTTCCGGATCGATTCCATGAACATCGCCGGTGCGAGAAAGCAAAGCGCCGGCAGATTCGAAGTCGCGCCCGCATCCGATGTCGAGCACCGCGCCACTCGCGGGCAGCCGCGCCAGTGCCTCGCGCTCGTAAATGCGATAGGCATGAACCCAGCCGCGCGAGTCATAGTAGCGTCGTTGCAATACGAAGCACGCCTCGCGCCGGCGACGCAGTTCCTTTCGGATAAGCTCCTTCACCATGCCATTCAGATCGGCGGATTCGTTGCGAATCATCGAGAAAATCGGAAGGCTCGCCCGCGCCGGAGGTGTTGTATACACTTTCGGCACGGCGCCGCGCCGATGCGGCGGGCGTTTGTTCGTCATTACCACGGAGACCTGTCGTGTCTGCTACGCACATCGCGCTTCTCAAGACGCTTGTTGATCTGCCGACCGCGCCCTTTGTCGAGACGCACGTCATCCGATTCATCCACGACTTCGTCGCGAAGCGATCGGCCCTGCGCCTGTCGCGCGATCGATTCGGCAATCTGCTCGTGAAATATATGCCGACGCGAAAGGCCGTACGACCCAAGCGCCCCGTGCTCTTTGCGGCGCACATGGATCACCCCGGCTTCGTCGCGACCAGGATGCTCGACCATCGCCGCGTCCATGCCGAATGGCGCGGCTGGGTGCAATCGGCCTTCTTCAAAGGAGCGAAGATTCGATTTCACTCCGGCGGCCGGTGGATTCCCGCCACGATCGAAGACGTGATTCTTCACAAGCCGACCAAGGCCGAGGCCCGGCAGGCCGCTGCCAGCGCCCGCTCGTTCGGCGCGGAGGGTCCGCCCGATGGCGTGATTGCGCGCGTCGCGTCGAGTGTCGAGCCGAACAGCCCCGGCATGTGGGCATTGCCCGATGCGACGATCAAGGGCACGCGCCTTCACGCCCGCGCATGCGACGATCTGGCCGGTCTCGCGGCGATTCTCGCCATGTTCGATGAAATCTGCCGCAAGCGCTCATCCGTCGCGACGTATGCTTTTTTCACGCGCGCCGAAGAGGTGGGCTTCGCCGGGGCGCTCGCGGCCGTCGCCGACAAGACCGTCCCGCGCGAAGCCATCGTGGTTGCCGTGGAAAACAGCAAGGCCATCGCCGGCGTCGGCATGGGCGACGGCCCCGTGCTTCGCGTCGGCGACAAGGCGACCGTTTTCACGCCGGCGGCGACGGCTTATTGCCACGTCGCGGCCGACCGGCTCAAGGCGCGTGACAAGTCGTTCCAGTATCAGCGCAAGCTGATGGACGGCGGCACGTGCGAATCGACGGCGTACTGTCATCACGGCTACGATGCGACGGGCATCTGTCTGCCGCTAGTGAACTATCACAACATGGACATGGACCGGAATAAGATCGCGCCCGAGTCGATCGACACGCGCGATTATCTGAACCTCGTGAAGTGGTTCGTCGCGCTGTCGCAGTCGCCGGGCAGCGTGGCATTCGACGGAGCGCATCCGGGGCTGGATGACAGACTGGCGGCACTGCTGAAAAAGTACCGCGGACGGCTGCTTGACACGGCCGCCGCCGTCGCCCGTTGACTGTTCTTCAGGGCGGCAAAATGCGAGCCTGTTGATCGTCCGTCGCCGCGCCATAGAATCTCGCGCTGAAGTTCGATGGTTGGTAAGGACCGACACATGGCCCGAGTCAGCTTCACCGACAACATCCAGCGCCACGTGCAATGCCCGCCGCGAGAAGCGCCGGGCCGCACGGTGCGCGAGGTGCTCGATGCGGTCTTCGTCGATTATGACAAGGCACGCGGCTATGTGCTCGACGAGCACGGTGAAGTCCGCCGCCACATGATCGTCTTCGTCGATGGCCGGCCGATCCGTGATCGCAGGCACCTGACCGATCCGGTGACGGATGCCAGCGAAGTCCGCGTGATGCAGGCGCTTTCCGGCGGGTAGGTCGTCTCGCGCGGCGAAATCGACGCACCACCTGAAGTTTGAGAATACGGAGTCTCACTCATGAGCAATACGCTGCTGGTCGCGACGCGCAAGGGTCTCTTCATCCTCGAGCGCGGGCGCGATCGAAACGGTTCGAACTGGCGCGTCGCACGAACGGCCTTTCTTGGCGATCACGTGGTATTGGCCATGCGGGACCCGCGCGACGGCGCGACCTATGCCGCACTGCACCACGGACACTTCGGAGGCAAGCTGCACCGAAGCGATAACGCTGGCGAAACATGGGAAGAGATCGCCGCGCCGCAATATCCTGAGCCGCCCGGCGGCGAATCGCCAGACAAGTGTCCGGGGCGCGGAATCACGATTCCCTGGAAGCTCGAATTAATCTGGTCTCTCGCGCCGGGCGGCGCCGATCAGGCCGGCGTGCTCTGGTGCGGCACGATTCCAGGCGGGCTGTTTCGATCAACCGATCGTGGCGCGTCGTGGACGCTGGTGCGGTCGCTCTGGGATCATCCCTCGCGCAAGGAGTGGTTCGGCGGGGGATACGACTATCCGGGCATACACTCGATCTTCGTCGATCCGCGCGACGCGCGGCGTGTCGTCGTTGGCGTGTCCTGCGGTGGCGTCTGGAAAACGCTCGACGCCGGCGAGACGTGGGCCTGTCGCGCCGACGGCATGCGCGCGGCGTACCTGCCGCCGGAGCAGGCCTACAATCCAAACACGCAGGATCCGCACATCGTCGCGGCCTGCCGCCACTTCCCGGATGCGATGTGGGCGCAGCACCACAACGGCATCTTCCGCACCGTTGACGGCTGCAAGTCGTGGAAGGAGATCGAGCATCCGGCGGTGTCCGGCTTCGGCTTTGCCTGCGCCGTGCATCCGCATGAGCCGGATACGGCCTGGTTTGTTCCCGGCATGAGCGACGAAAAGCGCATCACCGTCGATGGCCGCCTCGTCGTCACGCGAACGCGCGACGGCGGCGATTCGTTCGATGTGCTTTCCGACGGCCTGCCGCAGGAACATGCCTATGACATCGCCTATCGCCACGCGATGGACATAGACGAATCCGGCGACTGCCTTGCCTTCGGCACGACGACCGGCTCGTTGTTCATCTCCGAGAATCAGGGCGAAAAATGGGACGCCGCATCGAAGCATCTGCCGCCGGTATATTGCGTCCACTTTGCCTGAACCGCTTCATCGTGACGCGATTCGCGAAACGGCGTCTCACGCTTCGCAGCCGCATGTGTTACACTCCCCGGCCATGAGTCGAAGTCATCCAAAGGAGTCTGCCGGCGTGCGAACGCGCGTACGTAACAGCGCCACCATGCGAATCGTCGGTCCCCTTCAGAAATTTGAATCGCGCAAGGCCGTACTCTTCTGGACGCTGCTTTCGCTGCCGATGATTTGCCTGACGGTTCCCGGCGTCGGCTGGTGGCCGCTGGCTTATGTTTGTCTGGTTCCGTGGCTGGTGAGCATCTGCCGCGCGGCGAAGGCCTGGACGGCCTATGTGGCGAGCTATCTGCTCGGACTCGGCTTCTATCTCATCACGATCCGCTGGATGTTTCCCGTCACGCCGCCCGGTTACTTTGCGATTGCGTTCTTCTTCGCGTTTCAGTTTCCGCTCGTCGCCTGGCCGGTGCGGCATCTGCATCGCCGACGCGGCATCCCGGTCGCGCTGTCCGCGCCTGTCGCATGGGTGGCGTTGGAGTTTCTTCGTTCCATCGGACACCTCGGATTTCCGATGGTGCTGCTCGGCCACAGCCATTATCGCATCCTGACCATGATCCAGATCAGCGATGTGGTCGGCGCATATGGCGTCAGCTTCGTCCTCGCCATGTGCAACGGCTGGATCGTCGATCTGCTGATCCAGCCCATCGTCATCCATCGCGCGGAAAAGTCCGCGCGCATGCCCGCCGGCTCGTTGCTCGTACTGATCGCGCTTGTCGGCACGATCATTTACGGCCTGGCGCAGTCGTCGACTGCCGATCTCGAGCCAGGCCCGAACGTGGCGATGATTCAGAACGATCTGCCAAACTACGTCAGCGCCGATCGAGCGGAGCGGCGACCGCGCGAATTTGAAGTCTATGATGCTCTGGTCGAATTGACCGAAGCCGCCGCGCTGCAGAAACCCGATCTGATCATCCTCCCGGAAACAGCGGTGTACGGCCATTGGAATGAGGAATTCGTTGCGGCCGGTCCCGAGACGCTTCAGGAATATCTCAAACGCTTCTATCCAGCCGGCTGGGAGCTAAACGACCTGCGAAGGTTGCAGGACTTTGTTCGACAGTGTCGCAGCGCTTTTCAGGCGATTTGCGATGCGACCGGCGCGAACATCCTGACCGGTGCAACGGCCATCGAATGGCTGCCGACGGCCATCCCGCCGCGCGTGGATCGGTTTAACTCCGCTTATCTGTTGCAGCCGAAACAGTCCGCGCCGGTCGCCCGAAACGACAAGCGTCATCTCGTGATGTTCGGCGAATTCGTCCCATTTCGATATTCGATCCCATGGCTCTATGAGCGGCTCAACGCCTTGACGCCGTGGGGGCGCGGCGGGCGGCACTATTCGCTCAGCCCCGGCGAACGGCTGGTCACGTTCGAATTCGCCGCGGCCGATGATCCCGGGCGGCGGTATCGCCTCGGCGCGCCGATCTGTTACGAAGAGATCATGCCCTACATCGCCCGCTCATTTACGCGCGGCGACGGCGCATCCGGGAAGAACATCGTGCTGCTCACGCCCATCAGCAACGACGGCTGGTTCCTGCATTCGGCTCAGTTGGAGCAGCATTTGGCGGCCGGCGTCTTTCGCGCGGTTGAGAATCGCATCGCCGTTGCCCGATCCGTCAACACGGGTACCAGCGCGATGATCTATCCCAACGGCAAGATTCACGATCGCGTTGCACTGAATGCGGACCAGATCGCGGCACTCGCGGGCATCGAGCGAGAGCTGGAAAAGCTGCCGGCCATGATCGAGCGGCTCCGCGCCTCCGTCAAAGATCAGCGCGCCCTCACCGAAGCGATGCAGCGGCTGACCGGAGCGATACGCGCGAATGTGGCCGAGGCCTTCGGGAGGATCGGTCCGGGGTTCAGTCTGTATCACCAACGGCTCGATCGACTGCGCGGCGGTATTACGACGACAGCCGGTCTGTTTGATCAGACCTGCGACGCGCTCCTCGGGCAGATACAGGACGATCTGGCGTCGATACGCCGCTGGCGAAAGCGCCCCGATACCGCTCCGGCATTCTCGGTGGACCGCGCCATGCTGGATAGCCGATTGACATTGTATACCCAATGGGGCGATTGGTTTGCCGTCGGCACACTCGGTCTGACGGCGCTGGTCCTGCTCGACTGGCTGCAACTGCGAATGCGCGGCCGGAATCGCGCCCCGCAAACCACGGAAGGCGATGCGACATGAATCGACAGGGCACGGAGGCTCGTTACTTAGCACTCTCTTCAGTTTTTTGCGCGATCAGCTTTGCCGCCGGCTTTGGCTGTGTTCAGGCGACGCGCCAACCGCTCTCGACGGTGGAACTATCCGCCTTTCGGATCGAGGCCGTCCGCGTGCTCGAAGAAGCCGCCTTTGGTCAAAGTCCCAGCAATCGAATGCAGGCATTGGAAGCCTTCAAGGAAGTTGCGCCGGCCGAAGGCATCGTCTTGAAGGCCATTCCGCTTAACATTGAAAATGCCTACCCGGGCGTCAGCTTCGCGGCGCTCATGGCGGCAGGCGAGTGCGGCGCGACGCAGCTGATTGATCTCGTCCGGACTCGGGCGGAACATGCCGATGCCAACGTGCGAATCGCTGCGCTGTTTGCGATGCACAAGTTCGGCGATCGCAGTCGAACCGGCGAGATCGGAAACTATCTTCTGAATCATGCCGACGCCCGTGTCCGGGCCAACGCCGCGTTCGTCCTCGGTCGCCTCGGAGAGCCTCAACAGATCAGGCTGCTGAAGGCGGCGCTCAAACGCGAAAAGAAAGACCTGCCCAAGCTGCAGATTCTCGAAGCGCTCGCCACGCTCGGCGACAAACACTCGTCCGAACGCCTCATCTTCGAAGGCTACAGCGAGATTCCCCATCAATCGGCAGTCGCGCTCATGATGCTCTCCAACGCGCGCACCGATGCGGCTGAGCAGCTCTTCTGGTTCAAGCTGCAATCCGGCAAATGGCCAGAGGTGCGCCTGCAGGCCGCGCGCGGTCTGGCCCGTCTCGGTCATCCACAGGGCCTGGACCTTGCACTTAAGATGCTGGCGTTTAACTCGCCGATGGACGGCATCAAGGATGATCCGCCGCAACAGCAAATTCAGCGCGTGCGCGGTCTCGCGGCGCTAGCGCTTGAGGCGCTGGCGGATCCCGGCGCGCTCGGTCCGTTGAAGCGCGCCTTCGACGATCCCAACCAGTCGGAATATGTTCGCATCGCCATCGCCCGCGCCGCGCTCCAGACGATCAGCCGACTTCAGGGCGACTATCTGCAACAACTCCCGCCCACGCCCGCCGACGTTCGCGATCAACTGGCCGGCGGCGGCGACGAGCCGATGGCCGAGCCGTCGTCGCGATGACGCGAGTTCGCCTCCTCCCTTTGCCGGACTCCGATTTCTCGTAGAATGCTCCTGATGCGCTGGATTCCGTTCGCACTTCTGCTCTATCTCACCGCTGTACTGCAAACGGCGCTGGTTCCTTTCATCGAGATTCAGGCCGTCCGCCCCGACTTGATGGTCGTGCTGGCTGTTTACTACGCGATGCATGCTCGGCGATACGATGCCTTGATTGCCTGCTGGATCGTGGGACTGGTCGCCGATCTGGCGGGTACGAGCTACACCCAGGCCGGCTATTCGAATCTGGGCATCAGCGCGCTGACGCTCGGGCTGATCGGACTGGCGATCGTGAACATGCGCGAACTGACCTTTCGCGAGAGCATGACGTCGCAGTTGATCATCACCTTTGCCGCCAAGCTCAGCCTCAATCTGGCCATCGGCTCGCACATGCTCTATGTGCTCAACGACTGGGGACGCTTCGGCGACGTGCTTGTCATTTCGCTCTGGCAGGGCATCTACACCGCGGCCATCGCTCTTTACGGCTATTGGGTGCTTCGCCAGTTGCGATTTGTCCTCGGCGTAGGCCTGGCCGATCGCGCCCGTGCCCGCTGAATTGATCGAACCTCCCCATGATCGTTGCGTACTACCCATCGGCGGCCGCGCGCCGCGGGTGATATAATGCCTCGGCACCATGCCTGACCGCCGCCTGCCGCACTTCGATCGCTCGCACGGAAGCGGGCCGATGCGGCAATTCACAGCCTGGATCATCGCTGCGCGAATCTACACTTGTGAATCGATCGATTCCGCCAATAATCAACGTGCTGCGCGCCGGCGTCGCAACCTGCCGATTCGGCCGGTCGTTGGCTCAGCGTGTTCACACGCCCGGAATCGCGGTCTTATTCGCTCATGTTTGAACGTCGCCTGAAGATTGTTCTCCTGCTGCCGATCGTGTTCGGCGCTGTCTTGGTATTCAGGCTTTTCGAGCTTCAGATCATCCGCGGGCAGGAGTTTGTCTCAAAGGCTGACGAAGCACTTGTCTCGCCCAAGAAGTTTCTCCCACCCTTGCGCGGCCGCATACTCGATCGCTTCGGTCGGCCGCTCGTTTCCGACGAACCAGCCCACGACGTGACGGTCCACTACGGCGTTCTGAGCATGAACGAGTCATACATCCAGCAGACGGCCGAACGGCTGCGCCGAACCGACGCGCGCCTGAAGAAGATGCCCGCCAGAGAGGCCGAGCAGGAGGTCCATGAGCGCGTCGCGCGCATGTGGAAAACACTGGAACGCGCATCGGGGACGCCGCTCAAGCGCGTGCTCACGCGGCGCAACGCCATTTGCGAATCCGTTGAATCGCTGCGCCGCCACATCTGGGAGGCCCGGCGGCGACAGGGCTTCGACGAGCCGATGCAGAAGTTGCGCCTGCGCGAGGAAGAGCAGTTCCACCCCATCCTCCGCGACATCACGCCCGAAATCCGGGCTGAGATCGAAGTGAATCTGGCCGGGATGCCGTTCATGCGCATAGAGCCGTCGGTCCGCCGCGTCTGGAGCGAGAACGCCGGTCCGCTGTGCCACGCGCTCGGCACACTCGGGCAGGTCTCCGCCGAACGAATGGAGACGGATCCGCGCGGTGACGACTGGCTCGGCGCTTATCGACCGGGCGATGAAGCCGGCGTCTCCGGCATCGAGTTCCTCTGCGAGGACATGCTGCGCGGCAAACGCGGCTACGAGGAAAAGTACCTCGACGGTCGGCTTAAGTCGTCGCAGCTTCCCAGCGACGGGCTGGACGTTCAGTTGACCGTCGACCTGGTGCTGCAGGCGCGCATTCACCGCATCCTGGACGAGGCGATCAATAGCGATCCGTATGCCACCGGCGCGGCTTGCGTCGTGATCGACGTGCGAACGCGCGAGCTGCTGGCGATGGTCAGCGCGCCGGGTTTCTCTCAGGAGCGCGTTCGACGCGACTACGAGTCGTTGCGCGACGATACGCGCAATCGCCCGCTGCTATTCCGTGCCGTCGCGGAGGAGTATCAGCCGGGGTCCATCCTCAAGCCGGTGACCATGCTCGCGGCGTTTCGATACGGCCTCATCGATCCGATGCGCACCATTCACTGCGACGGCAGCTACGTGCCCGGCTCGAAAAACTGGCACTGCTGGACGCACTGGAAGCACCTGCCCGGCCACGGCAATCTCAATGCCGAAGAAGCGCTCCAGCACAGTTGCAACATCTTCTTCTACGCCCTCGGCGATCGAATACAGGGCGGGCGACTCACACAGTTTTTTCGCGAATTCATCCTTGGCCCCGACTACAACACCCCGCGACGATCAGTGACCGGCTTGCTTGAAGAGCGCGTCGGTATCCTGCCCACGCGCGATTATCTCCGAGAGCGCCACAAACGCGACTTCCGGCAGGCGGACGGGCGAAACTACGCCATTGGTCAGGGCGAAGTGCAACTCACGCCATTGCAGGCCGCGAACATGTTCGCGACGCTCGCGACCGGTCAATATCGCGATCCGACGCTCATCGCAAACGACGGCAAGTATCGCCCGCCAAGCGACATCGGCGGCATCTCGCCGCCGGCTTGGCGCACCGTTCGCAACGGCCTGTTCCGCTGCGTCAACGATCCTGGCGGCACGGCGTATAAGCATGCGCGGCTGGAGTCGCTCGAAATCTGTGGAAAGACGGGCAGCGCGCAGTGCGTCGCCCGCGCCATCGAGACGCGCTACACCTTCGATGTTGACGGTGAGCGCCGGTCGATCGTCGCACCGACGATCGAAAAGGCTCGAGAGGAGTTGGGCATTTCACGGCGGCACGCCTGCATCAAGCGCGAAGTCGTCAAGCGGTGGCCGCCTAACCGCGAAGGTAAGTCCGAACCGCCGACGCACGCATGGTTTGCCGGTTTCGCGCCGTACGACGCACCCCAAATCGCACTGACCGTCATCGTTGAGCACGGCGGCGGCGGCGGACAGGCCGCCGGACCGCTCGGCCGTGAAGTCTTCAAGGCACTGATCGACCTCGGCTATCTACGAACCGAAAGCGAAGCACTGTTTTCGAGCCACGCCCCATGATCGATCCGCAGCCCAGAATCATGCCGCCGCTTGCGTGGATCATGCTACTACCCGCGGTCGTGCTCACGGCCGTCGGTCTTATGGGCGTCTATGCCAGCGAAGCCGGGGCGGGCGATTTGCCCGAGCAGACGCTCCGGCAGCTCATGTTTCTCGCGATCGGAATCATCGGATTCGGATTGATTCAGGTCATCGGCTATCGCGAGATCGGCCGATGGTCGTATTTTCTTTTCGGCGTCACGCTGGTCGCACTGGTGCTGCTGCTCGTTGCGCGAAAGGTGGACCTGTCGCCGTTCATCGTGCCCAAGCGCAACACCTATCGGTGGATACTCATCGGTCCGATCAACATTCAAGTCTCGGAATACGCCAAGTTCGTCTATATCGTCGCGCTCGCATACTACCTACGCTATCGCACGAACTATCGCTCCGTCGGCGGGCTGCTCATGCCGTTCATCCTGACGCTGATTCCCGTCGGGCTGATTCTCAAGGAGCCTGATCTTGGCACGAGCATACTTCTGCTCCCCACGCTTTTCATCATGCTCTTCGTGGCCGGCGCGAAAAAGCGCCATCTGGCCGTTATCGTGATGCTCGGCCTCGTCGCGGCGCCGGCGTTCTACTATTCGCCGCTGATGAATCGCTATCAACGCGCCCGTATCGAAGCGCTGTTTCATCAGAACTCGGACGATCAGACCTGGCGGCTCAACGCCGGCTACCAGCTCAACCAGTCGAAGATCGCCCTTGGCAGCGGCGGCGCATTCGGGCAGGGATTCACCGAAGGAGCCTTCTTTCGCCACGACTTATTGCCCGAAGAGCACAACGACTTCATCTTCGCCGTGCTCGGCCATCAATGGGGCTTCTTCGGCGGAATGGCCATTCTGGCCATGTACCTCGTCATCATCGCCGCGGGGCTGACGGCCGCTTCCATGACGACCGATCCGCTAGGTCGGCTGATGGCCGTGGGTGTGTGTGCCATGATCGCGGCACAAACGATGATTAACACCGGCATGACGGTCGGCCTGATGCCGGTGACGGGCATGGGCCTGCCCTTTGCCAGCATGGGCGGAAGCGGGCTGATCGCGAATTATCTGATGCTCGGCATCCTCGCCAGCGTTGCCCGTCCGCGCCCGCTCGACATGGCCCGAAAGCCATTTGAGTTTGACGACGAGGGTTGAAATATCGGCGGTCCGCCGCGCCGGCCGCCGATCGTCAGGCCTTGGGTCCGCCGCCGATGCGCCGAATCCCGCGCATGGCGAGTGACATGGATTCGGCATTCGTGCTCCACCGCAGCGCCTGCGTGCCCGTGATCTTCTTCTGGTTGTACAGATCGAGCAGGTGCTGATCAAAGCTCTGCATGCCTGCCTCGCCTCGGGCGATGTAGTCTGCCAAATCAACAATCCGATTCTCAAGGATGAACTTCTCCGCCACCGGCGTGCCGCGGAGAATCTCCACCGCCGGCAGGCGATGTCCTTCCCTCGTCGTCACCAGCCGCTGCGAGATGACCGCCTCGACCGAGTTCGACAGTTGCGACAACATCAGCCGATGCTCGTTCGGCGGGAACATGGCGATGATCCGTTCGATGGTCTGCGCCGCCGTCGAACTGTGGACCGTCGCAAACACGCGATGACCGGTGTCGGCGGCCTGCAGGGCGATGCGCAGCGTGTCGATATCGCGCAGCTCGCCGATGACGATGACATCCGGATCCTGCCGCAATGCTTGCCGCAGACCCTGCTGAAACGAGGGCGTGTCCTGCCCGACTTCAAGCTGCGAGACGAGCGACTTGTGGTTTTCAAAGACGAACTCGACGGGGTCCTCAATCGTGATGATCTTCAGATTGCGCACGCGGTTGATCAAGTCGATCATCGACGCGAGCGTCGTGCTCTTGCCGCTGCCCGTGGTGCCGGTGATCAGCACCATCCCCCGATCCTCCAGTGCGATGTCCTCCACGACCGCCGGAAGATTCAGCGACTCCAACGTCGGCGGCGAGCCGGCGATGACGCGCAGCACAAGCCCCGGGCGGCCGAGCTGGCTGTACGCCGTGCAACGGAATCGACCGATGCCGGCGGCCTGATGGGAGAAGTCGATGCCGTGCGCGAGACGATCGCGCAGGTCTTCGTCGCGCTGCGGTCCGAGCAGATCGACGATCACGCCCTGAGCCTGCTCGTCGCGGATGACCGGCAGGTCGAGCAGGCGCATCTGGCCGTTGACACGCACCATCGGCTGCGCGCCGGCCTGGACGTGAACATCTGAAGCGCCGTTATCGACGGCGAATCGAAGCAGGGCTGGCAAGTCCATCGCAGTTGATCCCCAAATCACGGATCGTCCGATGCCGAGCGACCGCACGCTCGCGCGGCACTATTGTAGCATGATGTGCGTTCAGGGGTTGGATGTGCCGGAGGTCGAAGCGTCACGCGCCTTGCGGGCACTATCAGCGGCCCTTCAGGTCGCGATTAGCTTCCATGTCGAAGAGCATGGCAAAGAGCAGCGACTGCATGCCCGAAGCGAATAAGAACACGGCGAACAGGGCGCTCGTCGTGGCGACAGGCCCGTAAAACAAGCGTGTCATCAGCAGTTGAAAACCGAAAATCGCCCCCGGAACAAGCAGGGCGACGCCGAAAAGATAAAAGAAAATGAGCGGATGAAAGTCGCGGATGATGTACTTTTGCACCATGCGCTTCACAAACAACCGGCACAACAGCAGCGAGATCGTGAATACGACACGCCGGATGCGAATGTTGCTCCGCTCGCCAATGCCGTAAACCGGCTTCACCGGGACATCCATCACGCGCATGTTGTAGATGTTCAGCGTGACAAGAAAATCATTCGGCATGCCGTAGCGCGGGTAGATATCGTCAAGCGGCAACAGATGCAGCGCTCGGCGGTTCAGCGCCGTGTAGCCGGTCTGCGAGTCGGTTACGTGCCAATAGCCGCTGGCGATCTTCGTCAGCAGCGTCAACGCCGAATTGCCGAGATAGCGCACGCGCGGGATGCGCTTCCATGCCTCGCCGGTGACGAGGCGGTTGCCCTTGGCGTAGTCGGCGCGATCCTCGACGACGGGATCGAGCAGCGCCGGCAGATCATCCGGGTCCATCTGACCGTCGCCGGCCATGACCACGGCGATGTCGATGTCATGATCGCGACACCACGCGTAGCCCGCGCCGATGGCCGCGCCGACGCCGCGATTAGTCTCGTGGCGGATCAAATGCACGCGCGCGTCGGCTTCGGCGACGCGCCGCACGACCACGGACGTCGCATCCGGACTGAAATCATCGACCACGACCATTCGATCGACGAAGTCCGGCATCGTCCGCAGTGTTCGCTCGATCTGCGTCTCTTCGTTATACGCGGGAACGACGATGCCGATCTTCTTGTCGCGATACATAAGGTGGTGTTTTTCTCTTCAGAGGCGCCGGCCCATTTCACACGCGGTCATGGGCGCGCATGTGACAGGCTCATGTCATGATTGAAGCGGCGTCAGCCGTCCGTCCGCGAGGGTGTATCGAATCGAGCAACGCGGACACGCCGTCTCGCGCTCGAACTTCGGCAGAAATTCGCCGCACTCGCACGCCCAGCCGCGCTGCCGCGCCGGAACGCCGATCATCACCGCATAGTCCGGCACGTCCTTCGTCACGACCGCTCCGGCCGCGATGAATGCATGTCGGCCGACGGTGTTGCCGCAGACGATCGTGGCGTTCGCGCCGATTGACGCGCCCTCTTTGACGAGCGTCTTGTGATAAAACGCCGAGCCGCGCTGCGGATATTTGCAGCGCGGATCCATCACGTTCGTAAACACCATCGACGGGCCGCAGAAGACGTAATCCTCCAGCGTGACGCCTTCATAGACCGACACATTATTCTGTATCTTTACATAGTTGCCGATATCGACGTTGTTGCCGACGTTCACATTCTGCCCGAGCGAGCACTTCCTGCCGATGCGCGTGCCCGTCTGGATATGCGAGAAGTGCCAGATCTTCGTCCCTTCGCCGATCGTCACGTTGTCATCGACGAACGACGTCGGATGTACGTAGAAGGGCGGCTTAGCGGCAGCCGATTCGATCTTCGCCGCATCGATCGAGACCGCCGTTCCTTTAAGCAGGCTCTCCGTCGCGCGCTCCAATATCTCCAGCACGGCTGCCGCGTTGTCGCCGTTCGCCCGCTCGACCGGCCGGCCGTCGATGCACTCGATGAAATACTTCAACTCTTCCGTGAGCGGCTGCTTTTTCTCATAGGGGATCGCCTCGGTTGGACCGTCGCGCTTGATCGGCTCGCCTTTGACCCAGTCGATGCCTTTCTCGTAGAAAAGCACTTCCTTCGAATCAGACGAGTCGTCAAAGGAAAGCATGCCCTTCGACCCGATCACCACCAGCCGATGCTCCTTGAACGGATGCAGCCAGCTCACGAAGATGTGGCCGACGATGTTCTCCGGATATGTCAGGATCGTCATCGTGCTGTCATGGATGCGCGGCTGCACGAACGCCCCGCCGCGCGAGACGACTTCCGACGGCAGCTTGCCGATCAGATGCTGAAAGATCGAGATATCATGCGGTGCAAAGCTCCAGAGGATGTTCTCTTCGCTGCGCACCGTGCCGAGGTTCAGCCGGTTGCTGTAGAGATACTGCAGCCGGCCGATCTTCCCGCCGTCGATCATCTCCTTGATCTTGGCGATGGCCGGATGAAACAGCAGCACATGCCCGGTCATCAGCGGAACCTTCCGCTCCCTGGCGAGGCGGTTCAGCGCGTGGGCATCGGCCGCCTTGAGCGTGATCGGCTTCTCCACCAGCACCGGGCATTCATTTTCAATCAGTAGCTTCGCGATGTCGAAGTGCGTCTCGGCCGGCGTGGCAACGGTGTAGCCGTCAAACCTCGCCGCGACGGCCTCTTTCACGTCCGCAAAAATATTGGCGTTCGGATAAGCCGCCCGCATCTCCTCGCGAGCCGCCTCGGAGGCCTCGACGATTCCGCCGAGCGAGCCAAGTCCGTGCAGCGTCTTGATATGGTTTCGCCCCCAGCGCCCCGCGCCGATGACACAGATTTGCCTGGACATAGTCCCTCGATTCCCCCGGATTAAAGCGATTCACACGATGCGACTGAGTCAAGATCAGAACGCCGAACAGGGGGGGCTGTCAAGGATTACAGGGCTTTCGACGGCTTTCCTATCGCCTGATCTTGGTACTTGGCCGCATCAACAAACGACGGCGCGCATCTCGGTTAATGTGGCCCATCCAGCCGTCGGTTCGCGTACATCTTCTCATAGTACAACCGATACGCGCCGGATGTCACGTGGTCCAGCCACTCCGGATGGTTCAGATACCATCGAATCGTCTGCTCAAGCCCATCCTCGAACGCCACGCTTGGCCGCCAGCCCAGCTCGTGCTGTATGCGCGATGAATCGATGGCATAGCGATAGTCATGGCCCGGGCGGTCCGTCACGAACGTAATAAGCGATTCGTGTTTTCCAATGATCTTCAAAATCGTCTTCACAACGTCGATATTCCGGCGCTCGCTGCTGCCGCCGATGTTGTATACGCGACCCTGCCGCCCGCGCGACAGCGCCGCGAGGATCGCACGGCAATGATCGTCAACATGAAGCCAGTCGCGCACATGCCGTCCGTCGCCATAGACCGGCAGCGGCTTGTCTTGCCGGGCATTGTTGATCATCAGCGGGATCATCTTCTCGGGGAACTGGTACGGACCGTAGTTGTTCGAGCAGCGCGTGATGATCACGGGCATGCCGTACGTCGCGCAGAAGGCCGACACGAGATGATCCGCCGCGGCTTTGCTGGCGCTGTAGGGTGAGTGCGGATCGAGCGGCGTCTCTTCCGTGAACAGCCCCTCGTCGCCGAGCGTGCCGTAGACTTCGTCGGTGCCGACCTGCAGAAAGCGAATGTTGCCGCAGGCCCGCGATGCCTCCAGCAGGCTGAGTGTGCCTTGAACGTTCGTGCGTATGAACGGCGCCGCGCCGTCGATGGAGCGATCGACATGGCTTTCGGCGGCGAAGTTCACGATCGCGTCGATGTCATGCTTGCGGCACAGTGCGATGATGCGCTCGGTCTCGCAGATATCGACGCGTTCGAATGTGTAACGCGCCTCGCCCTCGACGACATCCGACAGGTTCTCCAGATTTCCCGCATAAGTCAGGCAGTCGACATTCACGATGCGCGTCTGTCCCCATTCGCCATCGTCGCGCAAGAGCAGTCGAATGAAGTTCGATCCGATGAACCCCGCGCCGCCGGTGACCAGCAGCCGGCGCGGCGTCTCGGGCGCCGCCCGCTCGCACATGCTTGGCGTGGCGCTCATGGCGTTTCGCTCCGTTCGATGAGCTGATTCACGCGGGCCAACGACTCAAAAGTCCCCGCGTCGCTCCACCAGCCGGGGATGAAACCGTACGATAGTTCGCCGCGCTTGAGATAGGCGTTGTTCACATCCGTGATCTCAAGCTCGTTGCGCTTCGACGGCCGCAGCCCGCGGATGATGTCGAACACGCCCGCGTCGTAGAAATAAAACCCCGTGACGGCGAACGACGATTTCGGCTGCGACGGCTTTTCTTCGATGCCCACGATCTGTTCGCCGCTGATTTCCGCCACACCGAAACGGTGCGGATCGGGCACCTCCTTCAGCAGCAGCCGCGCGCCGGACGGCTGCTCGGCGTAGCGGGCCGCCTCCTGCTGAAGCGTGCCTTCGATGATATTGTCGCCCAGGATGACGAAGAGCCGATCGCCGCCCGCAAAATTCTCTGCCAGTGACAAGGCCTGCGCGATGCCGCCGGCTTCGTCCTGCACTTTATACGTGAATCGGCAGCCCAACTCGCGCCCCGAACCGAGCAGACCGACAACATCGCCCATGTGCTCAAGGCCGGTAACGATGAGAATCTCGTCGATACCGGCACTGCGAAGTTGTTCGATGGGGTAATAAATCATCGGCTTGCGGCCGACCGGCAGTAGATGCTTGTTCGTCACTTTGGTGAGCGGCCATAGCCGAGAGCCGGTTCCGCCCGCCAGCACGACGCCTTTGATGTGTGCCGCCATTTAGAGCACCCTTTCGCCAGAAGGGCGCTATTGTGGTGCAGAACCCCCAACGATTCAAATCCGTGCAATTCGTCGCGCAATCTGTCTCCTTCACATCAGGAACCGGCGTGGCTCTCCACAAATTGCGCTCCATTGCTTTTTACCGACGATTCCAAGCATGAAGCGCCGGCGAGTGCGAATTGAATCCGCTGCATCACTGTCGAGAATCAAGCCGCCGAATGGCCAAAACACGAGATCGCCGATTCACCAAATCGCTCAACCCGCGTCGTCGTACCGGACCCTCATCTACTGTTTCAGGAACTGTTCGATGACTTCAACGAATTTCTCCGGCTCTTCCTCCATCGGCAGATGCGCCGACCGATCAAACTTGACGAACGTTGAGCCTTTCAGCCGGCCATGCAGCGCCTCGCCGACGGCGATCGGAATGATCCGATCATGCTCGCCCCAGATGATCAGAGCCGGCGCCTTCACCGCGCCGAAGTCAAAGTCCAGCACCGGCGTTTCCGCCAGAAATCCGCGCAACGCATCCGAAAGCCCGTCGACGCGCAGGCGTTCGTAGTATCCGCGCACCATTTCATCCGTGACGGTCTGAGGCCTAAATACGCTGTTTTCCAACAGCCTGCGAAAGTTCTCTTCCGTGATCACAAATGACTCAAGAAACTTGGCAAGCAAGGGAACGATCAGCGGAGATGTACCGGCCGATCCCTCGCGCGGTGCGCCCCCGTCGACCAGGATGAGCGATCCGACGCGGCGGCGCTGCTCGGCGGCCATCAACAGCGCGATGCCCGCGCCGTACGAATGGCCGACGACGTGTGCCTCCTGCACGCCGAGCCGATCCATCAGGCCGGTGACGAGCGCGACCTGTCCGCGCGGGGAATAGGCCGCCGTATCGCGCGGCCGCTCCGTGTAGCCAAACCCGTTGAGATCAATGGCGATCACATCAAACGAATCGGCGAGACCGCCGATCACTTTACGATACATGAACGATGAACCGCCGAATCCATGAATCAGCACGAGCGATTCGCCCTGGCCTTTGCGCTCGAAATGGACCCACTGATCACCCACTTTGACAAACTCAGGATTAGGCTGGTCCGCGAGTATTTCGTCGAAGGGTGTCAGGGTTGTTGAGCACCCCGCGCTACCTACGGCTGCGCCGAAAATCATCGCCGTAAGGATCAACCGCGTTATCATGTTCCCATCCTTTGCGCCGGCACCATCCGCGCCGCAATATCCGAACCACGCCAAGCCGAGCCGCTTGTACATGACCATGCCCACAAACTGAGCCATGCAAACAAACAGAGCCGCGCCCGTAAGGAAGCGGTGGCGCTCCGCGCGTCAATACGACTAACACTTCAAACAGCTAATCAAACGCGCACGCAAGCAGTCCGTACCGTTCTGCGCAACCCTCGCCAATACATCTGCACCGGCAGAACACGCACGCGCTTTCGCCGGCGTAACGCAAACTGAAGAATCATAGGCCGCGCAATCCGCCTGACTCTTATTCTCGTACAGTCCCCGCAAGCCCGCTGGCGAACGCGACAAGTTCTGTCAGCGAACGTCCCTGAAAAATCCCCGACTCGCGCGGCAGACGAAGCTGATCGACGGAATGCCCCCCGACCGCCAGTCGAATGCCCATGTCCTTCAACTGTGCCGCCAAGGCCATAACACCCGATGTCAGTGTCCGCGCATGGCCTACGACGCTTACGCTGATCCAGACGAATGCGGGCTGATGCGCGTTCGCCGCGGTCAGAAACGAATCAAACGGCGTATCAGGGCCGAGGTTTATGGCGTTTTGCCCCGCCGACTCAAGCGCGATCGATGTTGCCAGCGTCGGAAGCATGTGGTGGTCACCTGGCGCTGCACCGCCGACCGCGATCGGACCGCTCGATGCTGATGTGAACATTCCGCGCAATCTCACGAGTGACTGAGCACAGATGTCCGATGCACGGTGTTCGATGAAGACGCCGTCGCCGTTTCGTTCCTGCCAGAGCTTGCCGATGCGCGACATGGCGTTGTGGATCGGTCCATCACAGATCGCAGCCGGGTTCATGCCGCCGAGGTACATCGAGTATAGCAGCCCGCGTGCCGTCGTCGCGTCTCCTGCTGAAAGCGCGGCATGGAGCTGTTCGACATTCGCGGGATCATTCGGGGAGAGTTCAGCAATCGCTGCCTCCGCCGGAAGACCAAGCACGTCCGGCCGGACGATTCGCGTCTGGGTTTCGCGTGTAAAACGCAGCGCCGCTTCGATGGTGATCCGGCGGTGGCCGCCGGACGATCGTTCCGCGACGATCGTGCCATCATCAACCCATCGCTTAACGGTCGATTCGCTGACTCCGATGGAAAGGGCCAGTTCCTTGGGCGAGATGACGGGCTTCAATAGTCACAACTCCACGGCTGCCGTTACATCTCCCTCCTCTCGTTGTCATTGTAGTCTAGATGAGGAGCAGTCCAAAAAAAAGATGAACGTAAATACATGCACTATTTCGGATGGTTGTGCCTACGCCCGTGATGACAGGCGTGTATCGCAATTGAGACAGTATTGCGGAATAATCCATGTATTTGCATGAACGAGAATTCAATCGCATTGTTGATCAAAGGACTCGGTATATCTTGATTCTGCGATTTTACGCTCACGCCTCCGCGATGATGAACGTTTCATGGATGCCCTATTCTGGTTTTCCTGCGTCAGCATCCATCGTAGCGCGAAGCGCGGCGACCGCGCGTTCAACTTGCGAGACATCCGTTCCGCGCGCCCGACTTTGTTGAATGAATACATCGTATTCAACCAGCGACTCTTCCAACCGTCCGCAGATTCGCAGCCTATCGGCCAGCGCATATCGGATTCCGGCGTCGTCCGGCGCGCGGGTGACGGCCATCCGATGAAGCTCAATCGCCGCGTCGCAGTCTCCGGCGATGGTCATGGCCGTCTCGCCGATGCGCGCGATCAACGCGGCGTCGCTCCAACCCTGCGCGTCGGCCCGATCAATGCAACGTTTTGCTTCGTCGATATCGCCCAGCACGATTTGGCTTTCGGCCAGCGCGATGTAGCCAAAGCCCTGTTGTCGACCGAGGTTCAGCCGAAGCGCCTTTTCGATCAGCGACTTCGCTTCGACCGCGCGGCCGGTACGCATACACGCACGACCCAGCGCCAACAAGTAAAGTGGATTGTCCGGCTCAGCGGCCACGGCTCTTCGCGCGAATTCGAGTGCCGCCCGCGCGTCATCTGACTCAAGATGCAGTTCCGCCACGTGGCGATTCGCCTCGGGCAGATCGGGCGCGACCGTCTGAATATGAAACCAAAGCTGCCGCGAATCGGCCCACACCCTCTGCTGAACATGCGTCAGCACCACGAAGACCAACAGCACAAGGCACCCCGTGGCCGCCAGCACGGGCGTTCGACTCACCTTTGCGCCGCGCGACGTGTCCCTCTGCGCAGCGCCACGCGCACCGGTTGACCAGCGTTGCAGCAACGTCGCCAACGGGATCAGCAGCATGATCGTGGGTAGATAGAGAAACCGATCGCCGACGCACGTTGCCGCAAAGTGAACCCCGCCCATCGCCGGCGACAACAACACGACGAAACCCGCCGCACCGATAAAGAACGGCGTCGACCACTTGATCGAAATCGCCCAGACAATCGCCAGCATCGCGACGGCCGTCATCGATACTGCGACGGCCGGATTGGATATCGAAAGATCAGTCGGAATCGACCGATAGGGCGACAAGTAAACCGGCCAGACCAAATTGCCCAGATATAGCACCAAGTTGTAACAGAGCAGACCGAGCCACTTGACCACGACCTCGAGGGACTCGAACTTCGGCGTTCCGAGCACTGCGGTCGAAGACTGCGACATCCAGGCGACATACGCCGCCGCCGCAATGATCGGCGCAAAGATCAGTTTCTCGCCCAGCGATCGAATCACAGGCCGCCGCAGCGGCCAGACATCCAGCAGCACGAACACCAGTGGGAGCGGCATGACGGTCGGCTTGGCCAGATTTCCGAGGACGACAAACAACACGCACCACAGCAGCGATGCCATCCGCCCGGTTCGCCCGTACCGCAGATAACAAATAATCGCCGCGACGGCAAAGAGCGTTGCGAGCAGGTTCTTCCGCTGCGATATCCACGACACCGACTCGACCTGCGCCGGATGAAACAGAAACATCGCCGCGACAAACAGCGCGATCGCGCGCCCGCCGGCCATCCGTCGGATCAGGATGAAGACCGCCGCGCCGCACAGCCCATGCAGGATGATGTTCGTCAGGTGATAGTAAAACGGCTCGCGCCCGTCGCCGCCGGTCAGCCATGCATCGATCATGAGCGATGTCATCGTAAGCGGCTGGTAATAGCCCTCGACGGTCGTCGGCCGCAGAACTTCGGTGAAAAAGCGCCGTAGCGACTCGATGCTCGGCGAGCGCACGGCTTCGTTGTCCACCACGTACATGTAATCATCGAGCGTGACAAACTCGGCCGACAGGCTTGGAAAGTAGAGAACAACCGTCGCCACGACGAGCAGCACGCACGCGGAAAAGTCGCGCCCGCCGCGATACGTGAGTGCCGATGGATTGACACCATGAGAGCCGGTGATATCGGCGGTCTTCGTCGGTTTGGCTGTGTGGCGATCGCTCATGAATGCTGCCGCGCGGATGCCGACGCATTTTCATGCGTGTCGACCGCCGGCAAAGGGTTATAGACCGTTGGCGCGCCGGGCCGTCGGAGATTCCGTTGCGCCGTTCAACGCCGCGCCCGGATCGTCGGAGATTTCAATCAAGCCGTCAAAACCGGGTACATCGAGCAGCCTGCGAAGTTCGGGCGATCGACCGGCCCTCACGGCGTAGTGCGGGTCCTTCGCGACGGCCGCCTCCAGATGCCGGCGGGCGTAATCCAGTTCATCGTTGGCCGCCCAGGCGATCGCCAGGCCGAGATGCGCCATCGGATCGTTCCGGCGCTTCAGCGCCTCCTGAAACTCGCGCCGCGCTGATGCAAACCGCTGCACCTTCAGATACGCATGACCCAGACCAAGCCTGATGCCCGCCGACCCCGGTTGCAAATCGCGGGCCTTCTCAAGATGAACGATGGCCTCCTCGTCTTGGCCGGCGCGAACCATCGCCACGCCCAGATTCTGCAGACACGTGATCCAGTTCGGATCGGAATTCAGCGCCTTGCGAAGTGGCTCAATCGCTTCGGCCGCGCGGCTGTCGTCGCTCAATAGCAGAATCGTGCCCAGGTAAAACTGCATCGACGGATTCTCCGGTGCGATGCTCGCGGCCTGGCGAGCGCGAAGCAGCCCCAGGTCAAACTCATTTTCTTCGATGAGCGACTCAACCAAGCCGATGTGTCCGGGCATCCACGTTGGATGCAGAGCGACCGTTCGCTCATAAAGCGTCCGGCTCGACTGCCAGTCGGGCGTCATCGCATAGGCATGTACGCTGAAGACCGCGACCAGAGCCGCGAGACCGATCGCCGTCCAACGCCCCGACGGGCGCGAAAGCAGCAGGTTGCGCTCCGCGATCCATGCGGCGAAGACGACGGCCGGGATGATCAGCGCGCCGTAAAGATACTGATCGCTCAGCAGGCAGAGCGTATAGGGCGCTTCGAGCAGCGCAGGCGTCATCAACAGCACCGCCCCGGTCAGCGCCGCAAAAACAGGCTTGCTTCGGCGAAGCGACCAGATCAGCGCGGCAAGCAGTCCGACGATGACAAATCCGTCGAAAACCGGTCCGAGCGACAGCCCCGCGACCGAAACGCCCGGCGGCTGATGGGGCGACATGGCGAACGGCCACGCAATCCGAGCCGCCAGCGACGCCAGATTGTGTGTCACCAACTCAACACCGCCGTCGACATAGGGTTTCGGCGCGTTAAGCGTCGCGCGGGCCTGTGACTGAACGACCGCGGATGCGATCAGCACCGCGAACATCGGCGCCTTCTCGACAAACGGCCGCCATCCGACGCGCCGAAACGGCCAGATATCCAGCGCGAGCATCACGACCGGCAACGCGATAAAGAGCGGCCGGCAGAGCATCGCCGCCGCATAGGCCAGCGTCGCAAAGAGCATCCACGTGGCTGCAAAACGAGACGCGCGTGCATGAACGTAGCAAACAAGCGACAGCAGGCTGAAGAACGCGCCCAGCAGCGTCATGCGCTGTGCTATCGACGCAACCGTCTCCACCTGCCCTGGATGACACGCGAAAACCAGCGACGCAAGCACCGGCCATACAAACCCCTTCGACAGCCGCCGAACCAGATAAAACACGAGGCCGACATTCGCAATGTGCAGCGCCAGATTCGTCAGATGAAACTGAAACGCTCGTGCGAACGAATCGAGCGCCTGAACGCCGACGCCGTCTGAGCTCGTGCGATAGGTCAGCCACGCATCCAGCCGATGCGACACCGTCGTCAGCGGCTGATAGTAGCCGCCCGTGCCCGCCGGATCGAGGACGCGATCAAACCGAAACATGCGCGCGACTGCGCTCCACGACCACTGCGGCGACCAGATGCGAACGGGTCCGTACAGATAGCGCCCGTCGTTCACATCGGCAAAGCCGGCCGTCAAGAGCGGGCTGTATACGCAGCCGACAAAAAGCATCACGCCGATGCACAGCAGCACCGCGATCATGGCCGGGGAAGGCGAAAGGGATGCGTTCGTTGCTCTCATCCGTCAATGTTCAGCACATCGTAAACAAACAGATTGCCATACAATCCAAACCGCGCTATCAGAGCCGCGCAATCAGAGCCGCGACCGTCAGGAAGCGGTGGCGCTCCCCGCGGATGGCGCTCCAATGTTCCACCGCGCCCGACTAGACCTTCCGCGCGCTGCAAATCTCATTGCATTCGCGTGAATTGTATGCGCCCCCTCAGACGCCTACAATTCGCCCCCATGCGAATTCTTCTCACCAACGACGACGGCATCTACGCGCCCGGCATCCTCGCCATGTACAACGCCCTCACCGATCTCGGCCAGGTCGATGTCGTCGCGCCGGAAACCGTGCAATCCGGTGGATCGCACGCCATCACCATCCGCCATCCCGTGCTATGGCGCACGGTCCAGGTCGGCGACAAGTTCCGCGGAACCAGCGTCGAAGGCACGCCCGCCGACTGCGTCAAGCTGGCCGTCAATTCGCTCCTGCCTGAAAGACCCGATCTCGTCGTCTCCGGCATCAACGCAGGTCTCAATACCGGCATACACGTGCTCTACTCCGGAACCGTCGCCGCCGCCGTCGAAGGCGCGATCATGGGCCTGCCGGCGGTCGCCGTGTCGTTTGAGTTGTATCGCGACATGGACTACCGCACGGCCGCCGCGATCGCGCGGTGCGTGTTGAACCGGATCAGCCGCGAGGGCTTCCGCGCCGGCACCGTGTACAACGTGAACATCCCGGAGCTGAAGCCCGGCGTGCCGCGCGGCGTGCGCGTCGCGCCGCAGTCCACTTCGGCCATGGACGAGCGCATCGAGCGCCGCAGCGATCCGTACGGCCGCGAATACTACTGGCTCACCGGTGATTTCAAGAACATCGGCGGCGAGTCCGACACCGATCGCCGCGCGATTCAGGACGGCTTCGTGTCCGTCACGCCGCTGCACTTCGATCTCACCGATCAATCGCTGCGCGAGAAAATGTCCGACTGGACCTGGCCCGAGCTACCCTGCTGACAAAGCGCTGACACAATTTGATCAGGCGGAGGAGATTATATAGCCCTTGGAGATCGGATGTATTGCGTGGACGATCGTTTGCGCGAAATGTCGTCGTCGGCTTTTTTCATGGGACAGTGCCCAGAAAAAACGGATTCAAAGTAAGGTGCGATTCTATTGACTCATCGCGGATAGCGAGTCGTCGGCGGCTCAAGATAGATCGATCTCTCGCCCATGCACCCAATCGCCAAACCGCCGAATCCAACCGAATCCGCTCACCGCACCATCACCAGCGTACCGGGCGCCGCGCGTAGCTGTGACGCCGCGCTGCCCTGATTCACCGCGATTTCCAGCATGCCCGTCGAGCCGATCATTGCCACAATCTCGCCGGGGTTCACGTCGGCATAGGTCGTGTGCAAGCGGCCAACGCGCAGCGGGCCGACCTGAACCACCATCCGATCAGGCGGCGACTTCACAAAACCCAGGTCCGCCGCGCTGATGTTCGAAATGCAATTTCCGAAATGATCGACGTACAGCACCTGCCCCTCGACGCCGCCGCCGTCCAGACGCTTGGCGCGATCGATGTTCAACAGTTGAAGTTCACGAACCATCGGACCGACTTTTTCCAGCGGCATCCCCTGGCTCAGATGGCCGGCCACCGGCGCGAACACGTCGCGCCCGTGAAACGTGCGGCTCACTTCCGTCCGCCACAACCGATGATTCTCAATCGACCGCAGTTCCTCCATCACAAAGTCGCGATGCACAAAGCTCAACAGTCCGTTATCCGGCGCGAGGACGATCTGTCCCGAATAACGCGCCGCCAGAATTCGCCGCGAGCTGCCGACGCCCGGATCGACGACGGCAATGTGAATCGTCCCGACGGGGAAGTGCTCAAACACCTGGCGAAGCACGAACGCCGCGTGAACGATGTCATGCGGCTGAATCGAATGCGTCACGTCGATTAGCGCGGCCTGCGGCGAACGCTGAAGGATGACGCCCTTCATGCAGGCGACGTAGTGGTCGGCCGAGCCGAAGTCGGTGATAAGCGTGATGGGAGGAGACATCAGTTGTGCGGTGCCCGCGACGATCGTTTTCGGAAGTGTATGTTCCATGTCGCATCAGCGTCAACCGATGGGCCATTCCGGCCCAGCGCCATTGTCGCGCAAGTATTTTTGCACATCACATCATCGATGCGACGGTTGCCGTCAGTACCTGCCAGCCCAGCAGCGCGAATGCCCACGCCACCCATCGGCCATAGGGCGCGGCCTGACAGCTCGTCGGTGCTGGAATGACGTGCGTTTTCATATGAGTTGAGGCTCCAGTCCCTTTGAGCGCATGGCGCAAGGATCCGCATGCATTTTCGATCTTTTCGCAAGGCCCATGCCGGTGGGCCGCAGGGTAGGCGGATACGTCTCCAAGCACGTGGCCGGCAAATGCAAGTGGGTTGTTTATCGGGCCTGTAGTGGTCTTTCGTGTGGTCCGGTTGTAGCGACATGTTGAACGACGACGGCTTGGGTGTCGTATAAAATTATGCCAGGCAATGAGTTGTATTGCTGGCGGGGCGCTTTCGGACGGTGTATACTACCGCCTCGTCCTGAACAGTTGCCGGATCGCAATGTCGTGGCGAACCTTAATTTGGTCACCGCCGGTTGCGACCGTGGCGATACTTAGGATCGATCAACGGCGAAGGGCCGTACAGCCCTTCAGCGTAAGACAACGGCTTGGCTCGACTTGCGTCGCGCCTGCTCGCCCGCACTTACGTGAGGCCGGTGGCATTTGGCTCGCCGCCCGGCGAGTTTGACTATGTTCAACTTTGGTCAGTCCCGCAGTCCAAAGCCCTCGGAAAACCGTCGCAAGGTCGGTGCCGACGAAACCTGGTGGGACCGCCAGGTTCAGTCGTTGCGACATCGCTCCGTCATCGTCGCGTTGGCGTTCTGGGTCGCCGCCGCGCTGATCCTCATCGTCGGCGACGAACCGGTCCCATACTCCATCGGAAAAGTTCTGAAGCAGCCGGTCCTTTCGCGCGTCACATTCGAGCGCATCGACGAACTGGCCACCGAGAAGGCCCGTACCGACGCGCAGCACGCCGTGCCGAATTTCTACCGCGTCAATCAGACGTTGATCGACGCCGTCCTTACCGAGTTTCGTGAACTTCGATCGGCCGTCAAGGCGACGGAAAACCACGAGAAGTTTCTCGAACTGCACGCCTCGCGCTGGCCGATCGACTCGGCCACATACGAAGCACTGATTCAGGCCGTTGATACCGCCTCCGGCGATCCGGTCAAACAGAGCCTCGACCGATTTCCCAAGGTGGTGCTCGAGGAGAACCTGATCGAACGCGACACCGTTGAGCGCGGTGTTAGAAGCTCCGCCAATCACGTCATGCTCGCCGACGGCGCCGGGCAGTATCGCAATGTCGGCATGACCAAGCTGACCTACGCCACGAATCCGGAGCAGGTCGAAGCGCTCGCCGACCGCGTCGCCTCGCGCGTCTTCATCACCGATCGGCGCGTGCGCGGCATCTTCCGGCTTATTCTCGCCCGCGCCATCGCCCCCGGCGAAAATCGATTCCAGCCGGTCTACGCATTCGACGCCGCCAAAACGCGCATCGAGATCGAGGGTGCCGGAAGCATCGAGCCGGTCAAAGTGACGTATTCAAAAGACGACCGCCTTGTATCTCCGGGGCGCATCAGCGAAGAGTCTTACGCGCTGCTCAAGCTCGAACATGAAGAGTATCTCAAGCAGCGAAGCAACGATCCCGCGCTACGTTTGCAGTGGCGCAACAAGCGACTCGGACAAATCGGCATCGTGCTGCTGATGACCGTCGGCCTGTCCATCTTCACCAGGCGAACGCAGCCCCGAATCGCCAATCGTATGCCACGGGCCATCGGCGTGGCATTGCTACTGCTCACCATGCTGTTTATCGAGCGGTATGTCATCCTCCGCGTCAGCGATTCGCCCATCTGGTGCGTGCTGCCGGTCTCCATGACCGCTGCGATACTTGCGATCTCCTACACGCAGCTCTTTGCCTTCGGTGCGGCAGGCGCGCTCGCGCTGCTCACGGCGCTGATGCTCGGCGCGCCCTTCGGCATGACGATCGCCATGGTCAGCATCGTTTCGGTCGTCGTGCTGATGCTGAAGGAAATCCGCACGCGAATGAAGATGCTCGAAGTCGGTGGGCTGGCTTCGGCCGCCGCTTATGCAAGCACCTTTCTCGTTTATCTCGGCGACGGCGAGGTCAATTTCCTCGGCGATCCTCTCTATGCAGCCATCGCGACACTGGCCGGCCTCAGCATGGTGCAGGTGCTCATGCCGCTTATCGAGCGGGCCTTCAAGGTGACCACAAGCCAAACCCTGCTCGAGTGGGCCGATACCAGCCGGCCGCTCCTGCGGCAATTGATCGAAAAAGCCCCCGGCACCTGGCAGCACAGCCATTTGCTCGGAAGCATGGCCGAATCCGCCGCCGAGGAAATTGCCGCAAACGGTTTACTTGTCCGCGTCGGCGCCTATTACCACGACATCGGAAAGCTGTGCAAGCCCAACTACTTCGTTGAGAATCAGGAAGCGCGCATGAACGCTCATCAGGGCCTCGCGCCGACGATGAGCCTGCTTGTCATCCTCGCGCATGTGAAGGACGGCCTTGCGCTGGCTCGCGAGCATGGTCTGCCATCGGTCCTGCATCAGTTCATTGCCGAACATCACGGCACGACGCTCGTCAAGTATTTTCACCACATGGCGACTCAAGAGGCCAAGGCCGCCGGCCGTCACGGCCGTGAGGTCAGTGAAAGCGAGTTCCGTTATCCCGGTCCCAAGCCGCGCTCGCGCGAAGCGGCGATACTCATGCTGTGCGACGGTTGCGAGGGAGCGATTCGATCCCTCCAGGACCCCACGCCCAGCCGCATTGAGGCCGTCGTCCATGAGATTACGATGGCTCGCCTCATGGACGGCCAGTTCGACGATTGCGAGATCACTTTGAAGGAACTCGCTCGCGTCGAGCAAAGCCTCGTCCGCAGCCTTCGGGCCATTCACCACGGGCGAATTTCTTATCCGAAGTCGTCGTCGGATTCACAAGCGAAAACCGCATGAGCGGCAAGCGGCGTTCATCATCGTCCATGTCGGCACGTCGCAGCGAGATCGATGTCAGCGTCAGTGGCGCGGACGACGTGTTGACGGCGCACATACGCCGAGCCGCACGACATGCGCTGGCGTCACGCGGATATCGACGCGGAAGCCTGCATGTCGCCGTCATCGGCGACGCTCGAATGCGCCGACTCCATGCTGAATGGCTCGGTGAAGACTCAACGACCGACGTGCTGACGTTCGACCTGCGAACCACGCCTCGCCATGGCATGGTCGATGGCGAGCTGCTCGTCTGCAGCGGCGTCGCCCGGAGGACGGCCCGCCGACGGGGGGGCGACTGGCAAGCCGAACTTCTGCTCTATGTCGTACACGGCTGTTTGCACCTCTGCGGATATGATGATGAATCGGAATCCGATGCCGCGCGGATGCATGACCTTGAGGATACGATACTCGCCCAACTCGGATGGGGCCGAATCTATGCGGGCGAAGCGCCAAAGCCCCGCGTTCGGCGCAAACGATAACCGTCGATGAACATCGCCGTCATACAACTCAGGGCACATCCGACGTCGCGCACCGCGACGCTACAACGCGCCTTGCACGCCATCGATCATGCCGCCGTTGCGGATCCTTCGCCCGACCTCATCATCCTGCCGGCTTTCGCCGATGTCGACCGCGTTCGGCGCGGCGAGGCCGAATTCGTCGAACGGCTCTGCGGACCGACGTTTGCCGCGATGGGCCAGCGAGCCAGAAGCTGGGGCGTATTCATCGCCTACGGCCAAGCCGAGTGTGAAGGCCAGAGCCTCTACGCAACAACGGTGCTCATCGACCCCGACGGCGATCGCCGCCTTGCACATCGCCAGACGAGTTTTGCGGCCGATGGCCCTTTCACGGCTGGAAACAGCTTTTCGTCCGCCGAGACCCTACTCGGTCGACTCGCGCTCATGACGGGCGACGAGGTGATCGACGAGGAAGCCTGGGCACGCGCCGCCGCATCCGGCGCGGGACTGATCGTTGCAACGGCGTTCCATCATGCATCGAATGCAATGGTGGCCGACGCGTTGCGCGAGCGCGCCGCGCGCCATGCAACGGCGTTCGCGATGGCCGATGTCGTCGGGGGAATCGGCAGCATCGTCATGGGCGCCGACGGCGCGATCGTCGCATCGGCGCGCCCGGAAGAAGAGACGGTCCTGAAAGCGTCGATTTCGCCGCGCGAAGCCGATGCAAGATGAGGTGACAGCGCCGCAATGCGCGGCGAAACGCATATGATACTGCTGATCTACGGCATCGGCTTGACCGCTATGACGGTCTTCTTCGGCGCGGCCGTCGCGTCGATCCGCGGCGCTTCGCGCACGCGACTGCTTGAAGTCCTTAACGGCGACGAAGGCGAGGAGCGGACCGATCGCTTCTTTCGCTTGCGACGCGCATACGCCCGCTCTGCGCTGATCGGACAACATGCATCCATTCTCCTCGGCGCGGCACTTCTGATCGAGGTCTGCTCGGAAATGACGACGCCGGGCATGCGCTGGTCGATCGCGATCATAGGCGGTCTGCTCTGGTTGCTCGTGTTTGCCGTCGGCATTCCGGTCGGCTGGGCGCGTTACGCGGGCGATCGCTTTCTGGGGACGACGCTAACCGTCCTGGAGATCATTCGGCGCGGGCTGTTGCCGCTACTTCTCGTCGTCAACGTGGTCGACGAGCTCGTGCGCCGCCTCGCCGGCGCGCCAAGAGAGCGCTCGGACAAGTCCGAGCAGATCGAGCTGGAAATCATGGACGCTGTCAGTCAGGGCGAAATCAGCGGCATGATGAACCCCGCCGAGAAGGAGATTATCAAGTCTGCACTCGAACTCGATGAAAAATCCGTCGCGGAAATCATGACCCCGCGTACCGACATCATCGGCATCGAGGCCGGCGCCGGTTACGAAGACGTTCGAGAGGCGCTGCTGACGGAGGGACATTCCCGCCTGCCGGTCTACGAAGACTCTCTCGATCATATCGTCGGCATGTTGTATGCAAAGGACCTGCTTCGCGCGTCTGATCCTGCCGCGCTGAATATTCGCGAGATCATGCGTCAAGTCGTCTTTGTACCCGAGACGAAGGATTTGTCTTCGCTCTTGAAAGAGTTTCAGCGCGACCGCGTTCACATCGCCGTTGTCCTCGATGAATACGGCGGAACGGCCGGCCTCGTCACGCTGGAGGACATTGTCGAAGAACTGATCGGCGACATCGCCGACGAACACGAAGCGCCGCCGCCGCCGCAGATCGAGCACATTGACGAACGCACCGTCGATGTCGATGCACGCGTGCGCGTCGAAGACCTGAACGAATCGCTGCACATCGAGCTGCCGGTCGAGGAAGCCTACGACACCGTCGCCGGCTATGTCTTCAGTCGTCTGGGGTGCGTTCCATCGCCCGGCGATGCGACGACCGAAGGCGGCGTGCGGATCGAAGTGCTCGAAGCCGGCGACCGCCGCATCCGCCGATTGCGCGTGCATCTGCCAGAGGCCGTGGCGTCCGGCGAATAAACAAACCCATCGAAGCGAGCATGAACTCTTGAGCCTGCTGAAAGACAACGCAATTGTGCTTCGACGGCTCGACTACAGCGAGACATCACAGGTCATCGTCGTTTTCACGCGCGAGCACGGACAGCAGCGTCTCATCGCCAAGGGCATCAAGCGCGGCACGCGCGTCCGAACCGCCGTCGGCGTCGATCTGCTCGAACACGGCAGCGTTGTCTACTCGTCGCGCCCGGGCAACGAAGACGTCCTCGGTGCCCTGACTGAATGGCGGCAGCAAGACGGCTTCCCTCACTTGCGGCGAGACTTGTCAAAGCTCTACGCGGCCCAATACGCCGCCGAAGTAACCGCCCAACTGACCGAAGTGAACGATCCCCACGCGATGCTGTTCGACGGGCTGATCGATTTGCTGCGCCGGCTCGAAGCCGCGCCGCCCATCGAATCGCTCGTCGACTATCTGCGCCTGATGCTGCGAGAAATCGGACTGACGCCGGAGTGCGGAGTCTGCGCCGCTTGCGGCCGATCGGTGCTGGCGGATGCGGTCGTTTATTTCAGCTCTCGCCAGGGCGGGGCGATCTGCCGCGACTGCGAACCGGCGATCATTGAGAAAGTGCGTGTCAAGGCTGCGACACTGAATGTGCTTCGCGAAGGCTGTGGTGGCCAGATGCCGATGCCGCCTATTGCGTCGCCCGCGAAGCCCGATAGTTCCCCAATACCGACTGACGAAACCTTGCCCGCGAAAACCGTCCCGGCAGACAAGGCGTCTGCAATCTGTGCGGACGCCTTCGAACTCCTCGATTATCATCTGCGGGAAATCATGTCGAAGCCCGCACGACTTTCAAGGCCGCTCCGAGCGGCTACCGGCCTGCGCCCGCTTTGATTTACGCTCTGCGCCTCAGCACGAACTCCGCCGCCGCCGTTAGCTTCGACTTCGCCGCACTCTCGGGCAAATCAGCCAGATGCGCCACTGCCGACGCGACATAACGCCGCGCGACGTCCGTCGCCTGTTCGAGGCAATCGGCGCTGGCGATGAGGCGGCGCAGTTGTTCACTCTTGTTTGGGTCACCCGACATCAGGAGGTGCAGTACTACGTCGCGCTCCTGCGACGATGCCTGTTCGAGAAATCGAATCAGCGGCAGCGTCAGCTTGCCCATGTCGGCGTCGCGCCCGACGGACTTGCCCGTCTGCGAAACCGTGCCGGTCAGATCGAGCAGATCATCGACGATCTGAAACGCAATGCCCAGTTCCGTGCCATAGCTCGAAAGATGCTCGATCGTCTCAACCGACGCGCCCGACACCGTCGCCCCCAGCTCGCAGCACAGGCCGGTCAGCACCGCCGTCTTTCGGCGGATGATCTCCAGATATTCACGCTCGCTAAGATCATACCGCCCGCGATTTTCGATCTGCATCAGTTCGCCCTCGCAGACGATGTTTGTCACCGCCGCGACGCGCCGCGAGGCCCATGTCTCGCCAAGGCTGCTGCACAAGTGATAAGCGTGGGAAATAAGAAAGTCGCCCAGAAGCACGGCCCCTTCGTTGCCGATGAGCCGGTTGACCGTCGGATTGCGCCGGCGCACGTCGGCCTCGTCGAGCACGTCGTCATGCACGAGCGTCGCCATGTGGACCATCTCGACGACGGCCGCGAGAACCAGATGATCGCGCGTGATTTCGCCCGTCGCCTCGCCGGCGAGCAGCAGCAGGTTCGGCCGCAGCAGCTTTCCGCGATACGCGCGAACCTGCTCCGTCAGCCGATTCACAAAGGGAAGGTCCGATCGCACTTCATCATCGAAGATGGCGATGACGCGATCGAGAGATTGCGATACGGGGCTGGCCAGATCGATCGTTGTTTCCATGCGTCACATCCCAACCGCCGTCGGCGCGCGGTTGCGAAATTGTAGTGACTCTCCGGCGCGCGCCACAATGCCCATCACGCTGTTTCATATCTTTTGAAAGCGTCGAACACCGGCCGTTTGACGCTGCCCGAGGCGTGGGCATAGTGCTTTTTTCGTGATTCACATTGGGCGGCAACGCTCCCGACGCCAAGCCCCGGAACGGCCGCCCGACTTTTCCTCAAGCCGGATCGGACCGATTTCAATTGAACGGTCGATCGCCTTGCACATGTCATAGATCGTCAGCGCCGTGACGGATGCCGCGGTCAGCGCCTCCATCTCAACGCCCGTGCGGCCGGTAACGCCGACGACCGCCGAGATGCGGATGCGATCAGGCGGCACGATTGCAATGTCGATCTCAACTGAGTCAATCGGGAGCGGATGGCAAAGCGGAATCAATTCGCCGCAGCGCTTCGCGGCCTGGATGCCGGCGACGCGTGCCACGGCGAAGACGTCGCCCTTGGGCACGCTCCCATCCGTTATGGCCTTGAGTGTCGCCGGATTGACATGCACCTCCGCGGCCGCCACGGCACGGCGCGGCGTGACCGGCTTATCCGATACGTCGACCATTCGCGCATGACCACGGCGGTTCAGATGCGAAAGCGACGTGCGGGTCCGATCTTTCTTGCGCGACGTCACGGCTTCTCCCGCGCAGGCTGCGAAGTGGACGGACCGATCTGATTCCATTCCGGTAGCCCCACGATTGTCTCCGCCAATTGCAGCCATCGATCCGGCGGTGGGGGGAAAGGATCGTCGCCGAGCAGCTTGTCCGCCGCCGCTTCCGCGGCTTTTGCCCGCTCTTCTTCGCCCGCCGTGCGAAGCGACTCGGCCCAGCGCCGATTCACAATCACGCGCGTCCAGCGCAAACTGTCCTCCGCGCGGCGAACCACGGCCTCATCTTCGTCCTTCAGCCAGTCGTGTCGATGTTCCTCCAGCTTCATCGCCAGTGCCAGCGCCGAGACATACTGTCCCCGATCCGCGAGTG
>CAZRFP010000003.1:0-60549 GCA_964599535.1 uncultured Planctomycetaceae bacterium | reverse complement strand
CCGGCCACCAGGCCCGGATTCCTTGGACAAAAAGTTTTATTGGCGTACTGTCACCCCGATTTCCATATACTGTAGATCATCTGTGGCATGTTGTCGGCCGAGACTTCTTGAACTGAGGTCGCGCAGTGGGAAATCGTCAATGGATCACAGACCTTCAATACTTTGGCATACTCAAATATCCGTTCTGTCGCTTATAGCGGTAAGCGCGAGTTCAACATTTGCGTCGCCAGGGTGGAACGTCTCACGATTGCATCCAATTGGTGCGTGGCCGGAATCAGCCGTGATGGGCGGCTTTGGCGGGATTCAAGTTGGATTCGTTTCCGGCACAGGCCAAGATGCGCACGCCGGGATGTGGAGTGGCTCGGCCGATTCTTGGATCGATTTGCACCCGGCTGGCGCCAGTAATTCGCGCGCAGTCAAGGCCTCAGGCAATCAGCAGGTCGGTTATGCTCGAATTGGTCCGGTGGGCCATGCAGGGTACTGGTCCGGCTCTGCCGAGTCATGGGTGGATCTGAACCCGCCGAGCGCGAGTGGCTCCGCGGCCTTTGGTATCGCAGGGGGTCATCAAGTCGGCTTAGCGTCTGTTGGGGGCCAGGAACGTGCGAGCCGATGGAGCGGTAGCGCAGAAACCTGGATCGACCTCCACCCAGCCACAGCGAATTCGTCTGTTGCATACGATGAGTACGATGGGGTGCAGGCAGGGCGTGCGGCATTCGTGACGCCTGGCTTTCCTTTTAGCACATATTCCTCTCATGCTTCAATCTGGAACGGTACCGCCGCAAGCTGGGTAGACCTTCATCCTCCGGAAGCGAACAATTCGATTGCGTACGCAATCCATAGCGGCAATCAAGTTGGTTGGGTTGAAATCTCAATCTTGAACACGCGGCACGCTTCGCTGTGGTCGGGTTCGGCTGCTTCCTGGATCGACCTGCACCCTACCGGTTTTTTGACATCTGAAGCGTTTGGCGTGTTCGATAACATGCAGGTTGGCAAAGTTGTCGATGCTGGCGGATTGAGGCGAGCGAGTCTATGGCACGGCACTGCTGTATCGTGGGAAGACCTGTCAGTCGGAATTACAAACGATTGGGGTAATACTATCGCATCGTCGATTTGGCGTGATGGGGACACGCTGTACGTCGGCGGTGCGGGCGTGAATCTTCTTACCGGGAATGAGGAGGCCCTGCTATGGTCGCGACCCATTCCCGAGCCTGCGAGCGCCCTCTTGTTTTTGTTGGCGGGTGGCGGCTTTCTCACTATCCGGTCACGTACTCAGCTACAAGAGAGGCCTTTAGCTTCGATTCCGTATAACGGGCGATGACCTTCACGGAATCCCGATCGGCGGCATCAAAAACGCGGATTCCGGCCAGGAAAAGTTCAACTCGTGTCCAGTCGCCCCGGCTCACTCCAGCAGAAACTCCGCGATCTCCCGCGCCACGTAGCGATCCGTTTCCTCGCACATGCTGAAGCCCACGCACCGAAAGCCGCTCTTCTCAAGAATGCGGTGTGATCGGATATTCGTGCGGGCGGCCGTGGCGCGCAGCGGGCGGCGGCGCTCTTCGTCGAGAAACAGCGTGAGAGCGCGAGAAGCGATGCCGCGGCCCCAGTAGGCCCGCGCGATCCAGTAGCCGACATGGTCGTGCCCGTCGGCCTGAAAGCGCGAGATGTTGCCGACGATTTCCGGCCCGTGGTCGGCGGCGATCTCGATCACGCGCGCGGTCACGCCCGGATCGACAATGACGCGCTGCCACACATTGAAGAACGCCTCTCGCGTACGCGGCTTGGTGCCGGCCATGCCGTTACTTTCGGGGTCGGTCTGCATTTCGAACAGCGCGGGCAAGTCGTCCAGTGCGACGGGGCGGAGGCGAACCGCGTCGGCGCGAGCATCGCGGCTGTCGGCGTGCGCTGCGGATTGGCTGTGGGCATCGGGCATGGTGTTCTGGGGAGCGCGGTCGCCGGACCATCGCGGCGCGCGTCCACTCCACCCGTCATTGTGCGGGCATATTCCCACGAGGACAAATCGGCAACGCCGGGTGCGAGTTCGTCGTTGCCGAGGATGAAATCAACTGCCGTTTCCTGGTTGCTCCGATTCCTGATCTCGCGTTAATCAGCAAAATCTGGCAAGACTTCCACACAGTGGGTTGTATCATGATCGAGATGAACCATGAGCCGGCTTGGCCCGAAGCGGCCGGGCAGTACAGGGCAATCGCATGTTCATTCGAAAAAGCAACGTGCAACCATTGCAACGCGAAGCCACCCTTCCATTCAAGACCGATTCGCGCATCTACAGCCACCGCTTCCTGACGGTCGCGGCTCGGATTGGGAACATGCGATGGACCTGCCGGGAATCACAGATTCGGATTTGGAGCCATCCATGATACGATGCGTCATCGGCGTCTTTCTCTGTTTCACCGGCGGTTGTGCATCCACGCCTGCCGCGGTTTCCACGAACCGCCACACACCAGGAGATGATCACATGAGGCTTGGAAACTTTTCGGTCAGTCTTGCGGTCAAAGATATCGCCGCATCGCGCGCGTTTTATGAAAAGCTCGGCTTTCGGGCGATCGGAGGCGACCAGGCCCAGAACTGGTTGATCCTGCAGAACGAGACCTGCACGATCGGGCTGTTTCAGGGGATGTTCGAGAAGAACTGCCTTACGTTCAATCCCGGCTGGGACAGAACCTGTGCGACGTTGCCGGACTTCGACGATGTGCGCGACATCCAGCGAACGCTTAAGCAGCAGGGCCTCACGCTGATGTCCGAGGCCGACGAAACGTCAACAGGACCGGCAAGCCTCTCGCTGATCGATCCCGACGGGAACCCTGTTTTGATCGACCAGCATGTGCCGAGGCCGGGGAAGTGATGAATTGCGAATCCCAATCGAGCCGTCCGCCCATGTTAATCCGCCCCACGTGCATTGAAGATTTCCCGGCCATTGCCGCGTTGACGAACACGTTCATTCGATCAACAGCCGTTCACTTTGCATATGAGCCGGTCATGGCCGATGCATTTGCGGCGCAGTGGCGTGAGACGGTGGATCGGTTTCCGTGGCTGACGGCGGAGATCGACGGTCGATTTTCGGGCTATGCGAAGGCCGGGCCGTGGCGGGAACGATCGGCGTATCAGTGGACGGTTGAGTCGGGCATCTATCTCGAGGCCGAGCATTGCGGCCGAGGCGTGGGAAAGCGGCTGTATGGTGCGCTGATCGACGAGCTGCGTGCGCGCGGGTTCCACTCGGTGATTGGCGGCATGACGCTACCGAACGATGCGTCGATCCGGCTGCACCAGAGCCTGGGGTTTGAGTTTGTCGGGGCGTTTCGACGGGCCGGTTACAAAATGGGTCAGTGGCACGACGTGGCGTTTTACCAGTTGATGCTTTGCGATCCGGCGCACGCGCCCGCGTGAACGCTGGAGAACAGTGATCTCTGGGGAAACCGGCACCGCCGCGGCGCGTCAGCGACTGCGCTTGGCGTGGCGGCGCATGACTTCAAGCGTGCGCGGGCTGATGTGATGTTCGATGCCCTCAGCGTCGGCCTCGGCATCGGAGCGCGGCACGCCGATCGAAAGAAGAAACTCAAGCACGCACTCATGGCGGGCGCGCGTGAAATCGGCAAGTCGCTTGCCTTCGGCCGTCAGAAAGATCGAGCGATAGGGTTCCGAAGTGACGAGGCCTTCTCGCTTCAGGCGGTCGATGGTTTTGGTGACGGTCACCTGTGTGACACCCAGACGTCGGGCGATGTCGACGGCGCGGGCCTCGCCTTTGTCTCGGATAAGCTCGTCAACCAGTTCGACATAATCTTCAGCAATCTCACGGGCGTGGTCGGAGCGTGTCCGGCGATGGCCGTTCGCGGCCGACAGCGCCGCGGCGTCCGACGAGCGAACGGGCTTGCGTCTTATTGTCTTCTTTGGCATGGGCGATGACACCTGGGGCGGCCGACAATGGCACCGCCCGGCCGCCGAAAAGGCGGAATTTTCCACGGCCGGTCCGAAATGCGACGCTCGCCGACCGACATGCCCGACTTTATCGCGCCGCCACCGGTGATTCAAGCGATCGAAAAGTTGTTTGTCGGGCTGTCTATCTTCCTCCCGCTTGACTTGAAATATAGCCTATGCTAAATTATATGGTCATGACGAGATTTGCACGGAACAGGTCCATCGCCCTTGTGCTTGCGGGTCTGGCTTTGCCGCTCATGGCGGCGGCCTGCCGCGAGCCTGCGCCGGCCGCGGAGAAATCCACGCGCCATACGATCGTCTGCACGATCGGCATGGTGGCGGATATCGTTCGCCATATCGCCGGCGAGCGGGCCGATGTGCGCGGCATCATCGGCGAAGGCGTCGATCCGCACCTTTACCAGCCGACGCGCGGCGACATTCTGTGGCTGACCGAGGCGGACCTGGTTTTCTACAACGGACTGCTGCTCGAGGGCCGCATGACCGACACCTTCGTCAAAGTCGCCCGCAAGCGGCCGGTGCATCCGGTGACCGAGGTGCTCGACGAGTCGCAGTTGCTCGCGCCGCCTGAGTTCGCCGGTCACTCTGATCCGCATGTATGGATGAACCCGCTGCTGTGGAAGCGTTGCGCGGAGGGCGTTGCCGATACGCTGGGTGAATTTGACCCCGCTGGTCGCGAGGTCTATCGCGCGAACTACGCGACGCTCGCCGCGGAGATGGAACGTCTGCACGCTTACGCGGCCGAGAGAATCGCCACCATCTCCGAGCGAGGCCGCGTGCTGGTCACGGCTCACGATGCGTTCAACTACTTCGCACGAGCCTACGGGCTGGAGGTCCACGGCATCCAGGGCATCAGCACCGAATCCGAGGCCGGCGTGGCGGATATCAATCGTCTCGTGCGGCTGCTGGTCGATCGCCGGGTGAAAGCGGTGTTCGTTGAGTCTTCCGTATCCGATAAGAATGTCAGGGCGCTGATCGAAGGCGCCGCCGCGAAGGGTCATGTCGTGAAGATCGGCGGAACTCTCTATTCCGATGCAATGGGCCCACCGGGAACGTATGAGGGTACCTATGTCGGCATGATCGACCACAACGTGACGACGATCGTCCGCGCCCTCGGCGGCGAAGCGCCGGAGCGCGGACTGAATGGGAAACTCAGGGCGGCGAACTGACACACATGGATAGTTCGATCACATTCGACGCCCGCGTTCAGGGGCGGCCGACCACGAACGGCGATGAACACGACGCATCGTCGCCGGTGTCCATCCACGACATGACGGTGGCCTATCAGCGCAAGCCCGTGCTTTGGGACATTGACTACGCCGCGCCCCAGGGGCAGCTCATCGGCATCATCGGTCCAAACGGCGCCGGCAAGAGCACGCTCATCAAGGCGTGTCTCGATCTCGTGCCGCGTGCATCAGGCAGTGTCCGATTCTATGGCCGGCCTTATCGCAAGGCGCGCGAGCTGATCGGCTATGTTCCGCAGCGCGAGAGCATCGACTGGGACTTTCCGGCCAGCGCGCTGGATGTCGTGACGATGGGTCGCTACGGCAGGATTCCCTGGTGTCTGCCACCGCGAAAGCGCGACAAAGAAATCGCCTTGAACGCACTGGAGCAGGTCGGCATGGCCGACTATGCCGGCCGGCAGATCAGCAAGCTCTCCGGCGGTCAGCAGCAGCGCGTCTTTCTGGCCCGCGCCCTCGCGCAGGACGCCAAGGTCTATCTTATGGACGAGCCCTTCGCCGGCGTCGATGCGGCAACGGAATCCGCCATCGTGCAACTGCTTCGCGAACTCAAGGCCGGCGGCAAGACGGTACTCGTCGTCCATCACGATTTGCAAACCGTGCCGGAGTACTTCGATCATGTTGTGCTGCTCAACATGCGCGTCGTGGCGTTCGGACCGACGGCCGACGTCTTCACGCATGAGAATCTCCAGAAGACATACGGCGGGCGGCTGACGCTGCTGGTCGAAGCGGCCGAGGCCGTGGCCCGCGGCGGTAAACGCCCATGAGCGATTCGGTACGATCCATCACGAGTCACGGCAACGAATGGCCGACGTGGGGCGAGATCGCGCGAACGCTCACGCTGGCCGATTACAACACGCGCGTCGTCGTGATCGGCGCGGCCCTGCTCGGGCTGGCGGCCGGCGTCGTCGGGACGTTTGCCTATCTTCGCAAGCGGGCCATGGTCGGCGATGCGCTGAGCCATGCGACGCTGCCGGGTATTGCCGCGGCGTTTCTCTTGACGTCCTCGAAGTCGCTGGCCCCGTTGCTCGTCGGCGCGGCGGTTAGCGGTACGCTGGGCATTCTGTGCGTGCTGGGTCTTCGGCGCATTCCGCGCATCAAGGAAGACGCGGCGATCGGCATCGTTCTCAGCGTGTTTTTCGGCGCGGGCATGGTCCTGATGGCGCTGACGCAGCGGATGGAAACGGGTAATCAGGCCGGACTCGATCGTTTCATTTACGGCAAGGCTGCGGGCATGATCTTCGACGATGCCCTGCTCATCGGCGGCGTGGCGCTGGCCGCGCTGATCGGCGCGGCGATGCTGTTCAAGGAGTTTCGCATTGTCTGCTTTGATGCTGAGTTCGCCGCCGCGCAGGGGCGATCTGTCGCGCTGATCGACATTTTCATGATGACGCTGATCGTCATCACAACCGTCGTCGGGCTGCAGGCCGTCGGGCTGATTCTTGTCGTCGCGCTGCTCATCATCCCGGCGGCCGCCGCGCGATTCTGGACCGACGATCTGCTGCGCATGACGGCGCTGGCGGGTTTTTTCGGCGCGCTCAGTGGTTGGATCGGATCGAGCTTCAGCGCGCTGCTGCCGCGCATGCCGACGGGCGCGTTGATTGTCCTCGCGGCCGGCGCGATCTTTTTCATCAGCATGTTCTTCGCGCCGCTGCGCGGTGTCGCGGCGGCTGTCTATCGCCGCGAAGCGCTCGCACGAAAGGTCGCGTATCAGAACCTGATTCGCGCCCTGGGAGAGGCCGAAGAGCGCGACGGGGAAGGCGCTTCTCTCGCCTATCACGAATTGCTCTCCGCGCGAAGCTGGTCAAGCCGAAAGCTGAACACACTGCTTCGGCGCGGCAAGCGGCTCGATGAGATCACGTTGCACATCGACGGCCGCGCATCGTTGACGTCGGCCGGTCGTACAAAGGCCAATCGCGTCTTGCGCAATCACCGTCTCTGGGAGTTGTATCTGATTCGGTACGCCGATATCGCCCCGTCGCAGGTGGACCGCGACGCCGATCGCGTCGAACACATACTGTCGCCGCAGATCGTTCACGAGCTTGAGCGCGCGCTTGCCGAGGAGCGCCGAATTCCACCATCTCCCCATGCCGGAGAAATTCGCGCATGAACGCCTGGAACTGGACAACCGACGGCTGGGTCATGATCGTTGCGATGCTGAGCGCTGTCTCGTGCGCGCTGCCCGGAAATTATCTTGTCCTGCGAAAAATGAGCCTCATGGGCGATGCGATCTCACACGCCGTATTGCCCGGACTGGCCGTCGCTTTTCTCATCGCCGAGAGCCGTGCGCCGGTGCCCATGTTTATCGGCGCGGTGATCGTCGGCACGCTGACGGCGTTGCTCACGCAGATCGTCAGCAGGTATGGAAAGGTCGAGGAAGGCGCGGCGATGGGCGTCATCTTCACGATCCTGTTCGCAGCCGGCCTCATTCTGATTCGACAGGCGGCTGATCATGTCGATCTCGACGCATCGTGCGTTCTCTACGGCAACATCGAAAACATCGCGCTCGAAGCCGCAGTGGACGGCATGCCTCAGGCAGCAACGAATCTTGCCGTCGTGCTCATGGTGAATGTGTTATTTATCGTGCTGTTTTACAAGGAACTTCGGATTTGCGCGTTCGACCCCGCGCTTGCCACGACGCTGGGGATTAACGCCAACGCCATGCACTACGCGCTGATGGTTGTCGTCGCCGTGACGACCGTTGCGAATTTCGAAGCCGTCGGCTCGATACTCGTCATTGCCATGCTGATTGTGCCGCCCGTCTGCGCGCACCTGCTGACGGAACGGCTCGGCGTCATGATCGCCTTGAGCGCGCTCATTGCCGGTGGATCGGCCGTACTCGGGCGCGTGTTTGTCGTTTATGGACCCGGATGGATCGGCGTCGAAGCGGACACGAACACGGCGGCGCTGATGACCGTCGTGGCGGGTGCGGCGCTCGGTCTGACGATTCTGATCTCACCGCGATATGGGCTGGTGGCCGCCGCGTATCATCGAGCGGCCGTCGCGCTTCAGATCGTTCGCGAGGACATCCTCGGCGTGTTGTATCGCCGGCGCGAAATCGGACACGGCGGCGCGACGACCATGACGCGCGGCGAGGTGCTCCGGGCCGTGGGCGACACCGTTATGGCTCGCTGGGCCTTGCGCTCGCTTCGTCGAAATGGGCAGATTGAGATGGCATCCACATCGACTTCAGGCGATGCCGGGCTGCGACTGACGGACACGGGCGTCGTTCGAGCGTCGCAACTGGTTCGCGGCCATCGATTGTGGGAGACATATCTGCAAACGCACTTTGAGCTGCCGCTGGATCATCTCCATATGCCGGCGGAGCGCGTGGAGCACTTCCTATCGCCAGAGCTGCACGATCGGCTGGCTGAAGACCTCACCGCACCAGATGTCGATCCTCACGGCCGCGAGATTCCCGGACAGCCTCCGAACGACGATAAGAGGTAAGTCAGCATTTCATCCATTCGACGACGAGGCGGCGCCGCGCGGGATGCGACGACGTCTGCGTGGCATGCCGCGTCCTGATGCGTTATCGTCTGTCGATTGTTGCAATGCTCGGTGAAGCGTGATTTGCCGCATCGCATGAATTTGACATGAATCACATCCGCACCATTGACGGCACGCATTCCACTCGTCCGGTGCCGCGCGGTTATTCGACGGCGATGGTGATCGCTTGCCTGATGGCGCTGGCGAACGCGCATCGCGCCGGCGCAGCCGGGTACATCTGCGCCGAAGGTGGCGGCGGTCTGGCCAAGGGCGTCTGGGCCGACGGCGTGTTTCAATGGATGATCGAACACGGGGGCGAGCGGCGCGTCGTGGTCATCGGATATCACGAGGAGCCAGATGCGTCGGTCGAGCGCGTCTTCATGCGCAACGGCGCGGCATCGGTGAAGCATCTTGTCGTCCCTGATCGCGAGACGGCCGACGAGCAGGCGACGCATGACGCCCTCATGGATGCCGATATCGTCTGGATTCGCGGCGGGGATCAATCGAAATACGTCAAGAACTGGCGAAGAACCCAAACCGAGCTGGCGATCCGCGCCGTTTACAATCGTGGCGGCGTCATCGGCGGCACGAGCGCCGGCGCGGCCGTCCTCGGTGAAGTGATCTACGACGCCTTTCGCGGGTCGCTTCGATCCGAAGCTGCGCTGCGAAATGCGTATGACGGCGTGCTGACGCTCTCGATCGACTTCCTCAGCCTGACGCCGGGCGTCCTGTTTGATACACATTTCACCGAGCGCGGACGCCTGCCTCGGCTCGCCGTCATGCTGGCACGGCGATATGAGGATGCGCAGCAGGACCTTGTCGGCGTCGGGCTTGATTATCGCACGGCGCTCTGCGTCCATCCCGATCTGACGGCCGAAGTGCGCGGCGAAGGAACGGTCACGTTCATCCATCGCACCCATCGGTCGCAGCAGTTCATCCAGCGCCATCGCCCGCCGGCCGTCACCGATTTGGCCTATGCGCAACTAACAAATGGATATGTGTACGATTTGAAATCGCGCCGCATCGTTCGACGGCCCGGCTCACCGACAGTCGCCATCGCGGACGGCACGAATGGCAATTCGTCGGACGTTTCGGGACGCCGCTTTACGCCGTGCCGCATCGACGGCTCCGCCGCCGATCATGAGCAACTTGGTGCGTGGAGCATCAACGACCGCGACGACAAGTCGGCACTGTTCAACGGCAGTCTGACGTTGGAGGCAGGCCTGAGCCGTCTGCCAGGTACGGTCGTCGTCAATCGCCTGTGGGATGAGGGCCGCCACATCGAGAATGGCTTCGGCGGCGCTCAATGGGCGTTGTTTGAAAATGGCGACGCGCTGGCAGTGCTGCTGGCTTCCGAGCACCGCGTCGAAGCCTCGCACGGCGGCGTGTTACATGTGCGGGCCGTAACGCCCGACGCGCCGTCGGCCGTCATCATTGATTCAATGAATGGTCCGGGGGCGCGGCATGAAATTGACGGCGCCTCGCGCGCCGCTGCATCTTCAAGAAAAGCCGCCGTCATCGAACAGGCGCGTCTGCACATCCTCAAGCCGGATGCCTATTACAACGCCGCCTTGCGCGTTCCGCTGCTTGCCAGGCCTCGGCTTGATCTCAATGCCGACGGCCGCGTCGATGGCGGCGATTTTGCGGAGCTTGCCGGGCTGATTTCCGGGGCAGCGGCGGCATCATGGCAGCTTGAGGCGGCTGATATGAACCGCGACAGACGCATCGATGCCGCTGACATCGACGCATATGTCGAAGCCGTTCTTGCATCGGAGCCGCTGCCCTACGTCAACCTTCTCGATTAAAGCCTGTCTTAAAGACCCATCCAGCCGGCTGTACGCCAGTTCCACACGGGTCTTTGAGATAGCGTCCTTGAACGCCGCACTTCACGAGTGCCCGCCGGCTTATTGCCAGCTCGCAATATCATTGCCACCCGTTTTCCATTTTCGGATGACGCGAGGTCCGGCGCTGGAGCGCTCATGCAGCTCAAGGCGCTCCACATCGGCCGGGTGACGATCGATGAGGTTTTGGAACTTCACCCAGGCGACCGTCGCCCGATCCGCCGTTTCGACTCGCGTCCGTCCGCCGCGATAGAGGATCCGGATTTCAAAGGCATGTGACGCCTCCGGCTGAGACTCGGCGGCCGCCAGCGAGTGATCGTCAGCATCCATTCGCAACTTAAACGCCGCCCGTTCTTCAGCGTCAAGCCGTGCATAGGCCTGAAACGCCGCCCGCACGGCCGCCGATTTCCATTGCGCTGCCTTCCAGTGCCGCACGATCGGCACGACGACTTCCTTGCGCGGGGCCGTGCCGTGCTTTTCCCGTAGATAGGCCGTAACCGACCGCGCGCCCGGACGAACGCCCGCCATCGCCAGCGCGCGGCAGGCGTCGATCACCTGCTGCTCTTCCGGCGTTGCTTCATCGGCTTCGGCGACGATAAGGACATCAGACTCCAGTGCGGCTTCGATTTCGGCATCGGACTTGAGCAAGTCCGGTTCGCTGTCGGGCATCATGGCCCGCAGCGCCGCCGCGAGCGACGAATCGCCGCCGCCGTCTTTCGAAACATGACTCATGCTCGCTCTCCACTATGCGGCGCGCCGGCGGATCAGGCGACGACGCGCGCGATGCCCCGCCATCCCCACGGAGCAACGTATTGAACAGGACCGTACTGTTCGGCAATGAGGTTCGGCGCGACGGCGGCCGCGCTGGCGATACGCCTCATTTTACCCCCCTGCCAAAGGTCGGAAAACCCCGATCCGCCCGAATCGGCATTGAATCGCCCGGTCATAGCTCCATCCAGGCCCGCCGCGACTCGCTGGAAACGTCGTGACTCCGAGACTATGCTCCCGCCAAACCAACAGGCCTTTGACCACCCCTACTAAAAGGAGATTCGCAGATGAAACTTATCGCAGCGCTGGCATTCGGATCGTTCATCGCCTCGGGCGTCTTCCTCAGCGCCAACTCGGAAAACGCCGATGCCGGCAACTACAAGATCGACAATTCACACTCGGCCGTCATCTTCCGCATCAAGCATCTCGGCGTAGGCTACTGCTACGGCCGCTTCAATCAGATCGACGGGAAGCTCACGCTCGGCGAGGGTGACTCCGGCCACGCACTCGACATCACCATCAAGGCCGACTCGGTCGACTCCAACGACAAGAAGCGCGACGACCATCTGCGCGGGCAGGACTTCTTCAACGTCAAGCAGTTTCCGACCATCGCCTTCAAGAGCACTGAGTTCAAGAAATCAGGCACGGGTAAGTACGCGGTGAAGGGCGATCTGACGCTTCACGGCGTTACCAAGCAGATCACCGTCGAACTTGATCACGTCGGCGCCGCGAAAGACCCCTGGGGCGGTTATCGCACCGGCTTTGAAGGCAGCTTTGAAATCAAGCGCGCCGACTACGGCATTACCTACATGCCCGGTGGTCTCGGCGAGGACGTTCGCATCATCGTTGCGATTGAGGCCATTAAGCAGTCTTGATCGGCGCGTCTCGCTTGGAATCCTACGACTCGTCACGAACCACGCCCGCGAGTCGATCGAATCACAAAGACGCGGCCGCGAAGTGTTCGGCCGTCGACGGCATCGGGCCGCTGAATGGCCTGACAAGTGACATCAACGGCATCGACCGTCATTCCGTCGACACCGCACACGTTTGTAATACGCGCGGCATCGGCGCGGTGCTGATCGCTCATCATCGCCGCGCCATTTTCATGTAGACACCGGTTGAGCATGGCCGCGACCGGCTCGATGTGATTCTTGTCGTAAAGGACGTCCGCGCCGAGCACGTGTTGGAATCGTTCGTTCGGCGGCGCGCGCCAGTCCAGCCGACGAACGGCCGTAAGTTGGACGCCGTTCAACTCGGCGTTGGACTTAATGAACGCGAGGGCCTCGGCGTCATAGTCTGTCGCGATGATCGGATATCCGTGCATCGCCAGCGCGACGGCGCAGAGTCCCAGACCCGCACCGAGTTCGAGCATCGGCCCGGGCGGAACAGGGATGTTTCGAATGACATATTCGGCCAGCATCACCGCCGCTGGCCAGGGGGTCGTCCAGTAAGGCGCATATCCGTCGGCGCGGCTTCGGCTTCTGGTGTCGGCATCGTTGAAGCGTGCGTACGGATCGCGCGGACCGAGCAGGCGTACCCCGCGCCCGCAGACGTTCGCCGTGTATTCGATTGCTTCAATGGAACCGACTTTCATGGCGGTATTGCGTCCCTTTCGACGAATTATTCCCGCCGCATCGAGGCGACGCAATCAGCGAGCGCGAAAACCTGATACCGACGGCGCTTGCCTTCCGGAGAATTTCCGTTCGAATGCTGACACGTGGACGCCGGTCGGCTGATGCACGGCGATGCAAAAGAACTATGCGCATACTGCTCATCGAAGACAATCCGAAGATGGTCCGCTTTATCCGCCAGGGCCTGATCGAACAGGGCCATGTCGTGGATGTGGCGGAGACCGGTCACGACGGCGAAGAGCGCGTCTGCTCGGAGCCGTACGATCTGGTGATACTGGACGTGATGCTGCCGGATCAGGACGGGATTCAGACCTGCCGCAACATCCGACGGCGCGGCAGAAAGACGCCGGTGCTGATGCTGACGGCGCTGTCAACGACTGGTGACAAGGTGCAAGGGCTTGACGCAGGTGCGGATGACTATCTGACGAAGCCGTTTGAATTCGATGAACTGATCGCTCGAATCCGCGCCCTGCTCCGCCGAGGTCAGGCGCAGGAAGCGTCTTTGCTGAAGTTCGGCGATCTGGAGCTGGACCTGCTGAAGCGCTCGGTGACGCGCGCCGGGCAGAAGATCAAGCTGACGTCGAAAGAGTTTTCGCTGCTGGAGTATTTCATGCGGCACCCCGACCGCGTGCTGACGCGCACGGTCATTGGCGAGCACGTCTGGGATATCAACTTCGACAGCGATAGCAATGTGATCGATGTGTATGTCAGCATGCTGCGCCGGAAGATCGACAAAGGCTTCTCCCGGCGCCTCATCCATACCGTTGTCGGCACGGGGTACAAGATGAGCCTCGACGATTCCGGAGACTAAACTCCCGGCGCGTTGACCGCGCCGGGCGCGGCCCGGCGGCGGATGCAGGCCTCAAAATCGGAGGCAGCCCAGCCTTGTGGCGTCACGTTCAGACACTTCGATTTAAGCTCGCCGGACTGTATCTGCTGGTCTTCGGCGCGATTCTCACGACGATATGTGTCATCATTTTCAACGTTTCGCAGAACAATCTGCGGCGCGACTTCGACGCCCGCCTGCAGGACGCCGCCGTCGCCATGGTCGACAAGATTCTCATCTCAACCGAGCGGCAGACGACGGAGCTGACGGCGGAAAATCCGCTGGAACTTATCAATCCGTTCCGCTTCCCCGGCCATTATTTTCAGCTTCGCCTTGCGGACGGCCGCATTCTGGAGCGCTCGCGGAATCTGGGACGGATCGTCCTGCCATGGAACGATGAGATGGCCGCGGCCAGGAGGCTCGGCTCGCCGGTCTGGCTGACGTTGCGCGATGACGACGCGGCGGCGCTGTTGGGTAATCCGGGCGAAGTGCGGCTGCTGACGCTGTATCAGGAAGCGCCCGGCGCGACGCCGTTCTATCTGCAAGTCGCGGTGAATCAGCGCAGCGTGAACGAAGCCGCCGCCAAGATGCGGCGGTTCTTTCTGATCCTGATTCCGAGCGGATTGCTGGTGGCGGCGGTGGCGTCGTGGTTCTTGTCGGAGCGTTCGCTGCGGCCGATCGCCCAGGTGCGACAGATCGCGGAGCGCCTCAGCGTGCAGGACTTGTCCCAGCGCTTTGAACAACCGCGCAGTCGCGATGAGGTCGCGATGATGGTCGAGACGATCAACCGCATGCTCGATCGTTTGCACGATTCGTTCATGGCGCAGGAGCGCTTCATCGGCCATGCGTCGCACGAACTGAAGACGCCGCTATCGGTACTACTGGGTGAAGCCCAGGTGCTGCAGCAGAAGCCGCGCTCCGTCGAAGACTATAAGCGGTTCATCGCGATCGTGCAGGATGAGGCTCGTTCGCTGGCCCAGATGGTTGACAGCGTGCTGACACTGGCGCGCGCCGAGGCCGGCCTGCCGATGACATCGACCGAGGAGGTTTCGCTGAACGAAGTCGTACTGGAGGCGGTCGAACAGTGCCAGCCGCAGGCGCAGCAATGGGGCGTGCGCGTGGTTCCGCATTTGCTCATGCCCGACGGCGATCAATCCGAGCCGATCATCATCGGCAATGACGACCTGATCCGACTGATGTTTGCGAATCTCATACGAAATGCGACGCGATACTCTCCGGCCGACAAGCCGATCGAGATCGTGGTCACACTCGACGCTCGCGATGCGGTGATTGCGGTGCGTGACCGGGGTCCGGGCATACCGCCGCAGTACATCGACCGCGTTTTTGATCGCTTCTTCCGCGTGCCGGAGAAGGGTTCTGAATTCAAGGGCGTCGGTCTGGGGCTGACCATCGTGCGCGGGATCGCCCGTTTGCACGGCGGATCGGCGGTGGCGGCGAATCGTCCGGATGGCGGTTGCGAGTTTATCGTGCGGCTGCCGCTGGCGCGTTTGCCGCGCTCAAATCGCAATTAGTCTCGTGTAAAATCGAGATTAAGTTTTTTTCATGCCAGATTAAAGCGAATTCATCGCTGTTTCACGGTGGATTCAGAAACCCGGTGAATAATCTCATGGGTAGGTAAGACTTGCGCGCTTGAAAAAAGCCCGCAAATCGAAACCGACCGAACAGGGAAGTGTATGCGGACGTTGTCCGGACGCGCCGCACATATGTGACAAACAAACGGCGACGTAGCCGAAAGGAAATCTCGCGGCATAAGATCAATCAACGGCAAACGCGACAGACACGCGGAAGCCGTTGAGCCCACCCGCCGACGAGGGCTTCGACTGGAACGTCGAAGTTGATCGGCAACAAAGACAAATGGTGTAGCCGTACGACTGGACCCGCCTGCATCGCGCTGTAGTGCCAGCGCGACGCCAAGGCTGCAGCAGCGCAGGAGCGTGTCGGTCGTATAACAACGTACGAGGCGCCCAAGCGCGCAGGACGGTTGAAGAAAGCGACTCACCAAAGGAGGCATCCGTTGTCTGAAGCATGATGCCGCGGAAGCATGTGCCTTCCGTGAATCATCCGCCCCGGACAACCCGCGAAGTCAGACTTTCGCAAGGAGCAGATACCGTGTCCGTACTTTCGACAGCGACAGGTCTTATCTCGGCGGCGTTTGAAAAGCCGCGCCGCGGGACTTATCGATCCCTCTCGTCGGCGGGCTGGAACGACGTATTCGTCAAGTGCGGCATCATCGTCGCGGCCGTCGTGGTCGTGGCACTCTCGTGGCACTTTGATTCGCTTCGCGGCGCCGGCCGGATTCTCTGGTATTCACCGACAGGCAAGGCGTTCATCATCATCGGTGGTTTCTACGGCACGGCCGCGACGATCTGGACCTTCTGGCGGCTATGGCTGGCGCTGCGCTACAAGCCGATGCCAATGGTCGATCACGATCGGCTGCCGCGCATCACGGTCATTGTTCCCGCATTCAACGAGGGCGCGCTCGTCGGCAGCACGATTCGACATCTCGCGGCGGCGGACTATCCGGCGGATCGGCTTGAGATCATCGTCGTCAACGACGGCAGCGACGACGACACGTGGCGCCACATGGAGGCGGCAGCGCGCGAAGTGGGCGACCGCGTCACGGCGATCAACTGCTCCGAAAACCGCGGCAAGCGCTGGGCGCTCTGGGAAGGCATGCGCCGCGCGACCGGCGAGATTTTTGTCACGGTTGATAGCGACTCGATCATCGAGCGCGACGCGCTGCGGTCGGTCGTCAGCCCGATGGTTCACGACGAGCGTATCGGCGCGGTGGCCGGCAATGTGCGCGTCTTGAATCGTGACGGCGGCATCATCCCTCGCATGCTCAGCGTGCGATATGTCATGACGTTCGACTATAAGCGAGCGGCTCAGAGCATGATGGGCGGCGGCGCGGTGCTTTGCTGCGCCGGCGCGCTGGCGGCCTATCGGCGCAACGCGGTCATGCCCGTCCTGGAGCAATGGCTGCATCAGACGTTTCGCGGCAATCCGGCCCGTGCCGGCGAAGACCACGCCATGACGAACTTTATCATCAAGCAGGGCTGCAAAGTCGTTTATCAGAGCAGCGCCCGCGTCTATACAAAAAGCCCGACGACGTACATCGGCTTGTGTAAGATGTTCCTGCGCTGGGCACGCAGCAACACGCGCGAGACCGTCCACACCGGAACGTATGTCTTTCGCAAGTTCCGACCGGAGAGCGCCGGCGGCATTCGGTTCAACTTTGTGATGGCGGCGCTGGGGCAGTTTCTGCCGTATCCGTTCCTGTTCACCGCCCTGCTGCTCAGCCTGTTTCTGCCGACCATCTTCGGCCTGAAGCTGCTGGCGTCGTGCGTGACGGCCAGCACGCTGACGCTCGCATTCTTCGCGATACGCGAACGCAGCACCGAGTCCATCTTCGCTTATGTGTACACATTCTATGCGACGATCATGCTCTGCTGGATTCAGCCTTATGCTCTCTTAACGTGCGGAAAGAGCGTCTGGATGACGCGCGTGCTGAAGAAGGAGACCGGCCGGAAGATGCACGTCAACCCCACCGAGGGTCTCGTGCTGCCATCGATCCGACCTTCGCCATCACTGGGTCGAGATGTTTACCAGCCGGTGATGGCCCGCGCCGAACTGGCGCGATAAGCCGCGATTGACATCTTGATAGCGCGCCGTGTTTGGTTCGACGCGCATGTGCCGGCCAGACCAGCGACCACGATGTCCATAACAACGGACGGGTGTGTGGCGCGCACCTTCGCATTATCGCCAGACCGCCAACTGGCCAGATTTCATTGAAACCGATTCGCTTTTCGCTGTGTCACAGGCGACTCGCCTGTTTCCGCTGTGGCATTACGTCCGCACCTCCGAGATGACAGCGCCACAAAGAACCCGACAAGCTCCCCTGCATCCGTTCCTTTCGCCGTCAACGCCGCTACACTGTCCAGAAAGGAACCACTCCATGCCGCTTGAGCGAATTCAGAAGATACTCTCCGCCGCAGGCTACGGCTCGCGACGTGACTGTGAACAGATGGTTCTCGACGGCCGCATCCGCGTGAACCGGCAGCTCATCGACACCCTACCGCTGCTGGTCGATCCGAACACGGATCGCATCGCGGTCGATGGAAAGCTCGTACAGAAGCCGCGCGTGCTTTACCTTCTGATGAACAAGCCGTCAGGCATTGCCTGCCACGTCACGGCCGAAGCAGGCCAACGCACGCTGGCCGATCTGCTGCGCCGCGTGAAGGAGCCGGTGGCGGCCGTCGGTCGCACCGAGGCGGAGTGTGCGGGCCTTGTGCTGCTGACGAACGATCGAGAGTTGGCCGCGGCACTGGCCGATTTCCGGCGAGGCATCGAGAAGACCTATCGCGTGGAGGTTCGCGGAGCGGCGGATGGCACGGCGCTTGGACTACTGCGACAGGGCATCCGCCTCTCTGATGGCCGCGCGGCGCCGGCGAAGGTGAACATCATTCACAAGGACCAGACGAAGACGATTCTGGAGATCGTGACGAATGATCATCTGCGGCGCGAGATTCCGCGCGTGCTGGCGAAGGCGGGGCTGAAGATGCGGCGGATGTCTCGCATCGGAATGGGACGCTTGTCGATCCGGAAGCTTCCGCTCGGAGCAATCCGCTCGCTGACGCCGGACGAAGTCGCGTACCTCAAGGCTGCGGCGGAGGGCGCGGCAACGCGAAGCGCTGGAATGCCGTCTCCACGGCACAGAAAGCATCGATTCGAAGGCTCGCGCCAAGAAGATGCGCGGCGATCAACTCAGCCTGCATCCGCTCCACAGCGCCGGGCATTCAAGCCGCGCCGAAGCGCCGTAGCGCCCCGAACGGCCGCTCCCCGAGGCCATGATGCCGGCGGCGCCGGCCGAGCCGGCAAGAAGCGTCGAATCGTCTTGCCGGAGGATTGAATCGAATTGTGCGCGGCTACTCCGGCTTGTCGCCGCTGAAGTCGTAGACCCACGGTTCGACGGCACGGGGGTATTCGAGCAGCTCGTCGGGCTTGAAATAGAGGCCGATCTCGAAGGCGGCGGCCTCGGGCGAATCCGAACCGTGGATGAGATTGAAGCTGTTGGACAGGCCGAAATCGCCGCGGATCGTCCCCGGTTCGGCGTTGGATCCGAACGTCGCACCCATCATTTTTCGTGCCACGGATATGGCATTATTCGCGCGCAGGACCATGACCACGACCGGGCTGCTGGTGATATATTGCAGCAGGCGCGGATAGAACGACTTGGACTTGTGAACGCCGTAGTGCTTTTCGGCGAGTTCTTTCGAGATGCGCATGGCCTTGAGCGCCATGACCTGAAAGCCCTTTTCCTCGAAGCGCGTGATGATGCGGCCGGCCATGCCGCGCTGCAGGGCGTCGGGCTTGAGAATGATCAGCGTGTTTTCCACGGTTTTTTCCTCGTTGTTCTTTGATGATGGTTCGTGGGTTTGCCTTTTTAACGGTTCGAAAGTCTAGCCGGTTCGCGGCATGCGTCAAAGCGCATGGTCGAGAGCATCCGGCGATGCCGGCCGGCGGAAGCGTTCGCCGCTACGAAATCATGCCCGCGCTTTCGCACCGGCAACGTGGGCGAAGGCCTGCTCCAGATCGTCGATCAGGTCATCGGCGTCCTCGATGCCGACGCTCAATCGCAATAGCCCCCCTGTGATGCCGCGCGCCTCGCGCTCCGCCTCGGGGATGCTCGCGTGCGTCATCGTCGCGGGATGGCCGATCAGGCTCTCGACGCCGCCGAGGCTCTCGGCCAGCGCAAAGAGCCGCGTCTTTCCGGCGATCTTCTTCGCCGCTTCTTCGCCGCCCTTGATGACAAACGAGACCATGCCTCCGAACCCGCGCATCTGCCGTCGCGCCAGCGCGTGCTGCGGGTGCGACTCCAAGCCGGGATAGACGACCTTCTCCACCGCCGGGTGCTTCGACAGAAACGCGGCGACGCGCTCGGCGTTGGCGCAATGGGCCTCCATGCGAACCGCGAGCGTCTTCACGCCGCGCATGACCAGCCACGAATCGAATGCGCCCGGCACGCCGCCGACCGCGTTCTGATGGTACTTGATCGTCGCATGCATCTTGTCGTCGTTCAGCAGGACCGCTCCGCCGACAACATCGGAGTGGCCGCCTACGTACTTCGTGGTGCTGTGAAGCACGATGTCCGCGCCGAGTTCGATCGGCTGCTGGAGATAGGGGCTGGCGAAGGTGTTGTCGACCACGACGACCGCACTCGCCTTACGGGCAATTTCAGCGACTGCGGCGATATCGACGAGATTCAGCAGCGGGTTCGTCGGCGTCTCGATCCAGACCATGCGCGTATTCGGCTGCAACGCCGCTCGAACGTTTTCCGGCCTGGTCATGTCGATCCACGAATAACTGATGCCGTAGCGCTTCAGCACCAACTCAAACAGGCGATAGGTACCACCATAAACATCATCGGCGCAGACAACGTGATCGCCGGGGTTGAGCAGTTTCATGACAGCATCAGCCGCGGCCGTGCCGGATGAAAACGCCAGCCCGTGCGCTGCGCCCTCCAGTGCCGCAAGGCACGTTTCCAGCGCCTGGCGCGTCGGATTGCCCGTGCGCGAGTACTCGAAGCCCTTGTGACGGCCGATGCCTTCCTGCGTGTAGGTTGACGTTTGATAGATCGGCACGATGGTGGCGCCGGTCGTAGGATCGGCCTCTTGTCCTGCGTGAATGGCGCGCGTGGCGAATTTCATGAGCGGTGTCTCCCTGTTTTGTAGTCCTCGACAAGATTCTAACGGAACGGCCGGTCGCGTCGAAGCCTGATCGGCCGTTGGTTCGCGACGTTGCCGTGCCCGGCGGGCGGGCGTAACGTGCCGAACATGGCGATTCGTCGCGGACAATGGGGCAGGCACCGGCTCAGCGGGCAAAAGAACTTCGCGCGTGTCTTCGGCGGACGACACTCGGCGGGCAGCCCGGCCTTGGTCGTTTACGCGCTTCCCAATGAACTCGAACTCACGCGCATGGGCCTTTCGGTTGGGCGGAAGTGCGGAAACGCAGTCACGAGGAATCTCATCAAGCGCCGGCTGCGCGAGGCGTTTCGGGCGGTCTACGATGACTTGCCGCGCGGCTTTGACTTTATTTGCATCCCCCGCCCCGGCAAGTCGCCAACGCTGGATGAATGCCGCGCTCTGTTGACTTCCGTTTGCGTTCGGGCGGTTCGGAGATATCAGACCAGCCGTCGTTCAAAGTGACTTCGTCAAGGGAATATTTCCCATTTGCACGATTCACCTGGCAGTCGCGGGGAAGCCATAATCTCGGACGTGTCGCGACTTTGCCCCTTGTGATTCGCCCGTGGAGCATTTTTTACGATCCCGATAAACATAAATGAAGTTCAAGTCGCCCTGGTCCGATGGGAGGGGGGAGTTTGGCGCGTGCGTCGGGCCGATACACACGCTCTCATGATTTCTGCCGCGCCATGACCCACAACCCGCTGCGAGCGCTCCTCCGGGAGTGTTCAAAAGCGGTCTTCCCACCAGGCCGTGGCCTCTCCATTCGGGAGGCCGCGGCTTTTTCATTTCAAAATGCAACCGACCGTGGAAGCCGGCTAGTCGTGGCGAAGCGCCTCGATCGGGTTCAGGCTCGCGGCGCGGCGCGCGGGGAGCAATCCGAACAACACACCCACGCCGGCACTGAACACAAAAGCGATCAGGATAATCGTCGGTGAAAGGAACGGAACAACGCCGATCTGGTTTGAGATGCCGATCGCGCCGGCCGCGCCAAGGATAATGCCGACGCCGCCGCCGGCAGTCGAAATAACGGCGGCCTCGATGAGGAACTGCCGGTTGATCGCGCGCGTGGATGCGCCGATGGCCATGCGAATTCCGATTTCGCGCGTGCGCTCGGTGACGCTGACGAGCATGATGTTCATGATGCCCACGCCGCCGACAAGCAAGCTGACCAGCGCGAGGAAGAACATCAGCAGCGTCATCTGATTGCTGACCATGCGCGCCTGTTCTTCCTTCTCCTTGAGCGTGGTGACTTTGAAGTCGTTCTCGTCGGCTTCGGTGAGTCGATGGCGCTGGCGCAGCAGATCGGTGATCTGCTGCACGGCCGGCTCGACATCGGCATCACTCGTGGCCGAGCAGAGAATGGCGTTCGGCTCGCCGACGTTCATCAAATCGCGCAGCACGATCGGAAGCGGGATGATGAGTGCGTTGTCTTCATCCATGCCGAGCGGGTTCACGCCCTTGGCCTGCAAGACGCCGACCACCTTGAAGCTGAGTTGTCCGATGCGAATGGTGCGGTTGATCGGATTTCGATCGCCGAACAGTTCTCGCACGGCGGTCTGGCCGATGACGCAGACGCGGCGCGGGGCGATGATGTCGAACGGCTCAAGGTCGCGGCCTTCGGAGATGCCCCAGTTGCGAATGGCGGTGTACTTGTGATTAGCACCGGTGACGTTGACAGCCGTGTTGCCGTATTCGCTGACGATCGGCATGGAAGTGCCGTGTACGCCGGTGGTCATTGCGACGGCGTCGCATTCGGTCTCGATGGCCTCGGCATCGGCGCGGGTGAGAGTGGTCATCGACCGCGTTCCGATGGCCCCGCCGCGTTTGGATTCCTCGCTTAGGACGAACATCATGTTCTTTCCGGCGCGGCGGATGTCGCCGATGAGCGAGTCTTTCACGCCCTGCACAACACAAACGCAGATGATGACGACCGAGACGCCCATGATCATGCCGATCATGGTCAGGAAGCTGCGCAGGCGATGTCGCCACAGCTCGCGCAGCCCCATCTTGAAACATTCGGTCCAGAGCGTGAACACCGGCTAAAACTCCTGCATCGACAAGGCTCGAACGTCGGGCACTTCCGGACCTCCGCGTCGCGGCGTCGGCTGGTCGGCAATGATGTGGCCGTCGCGCAAGACAATCACGCGCTCAGCACATGAAGCGACACCGGGATCGTGCGTCACAAGAATGATGGTGAGCTTCTGCTCTTCATGCAGTCCAGCCATGATCTTGAGTATCTCGCTGCTGGTGTGCGAATCAAGATTGCCCGTCGGTTCGTCGGCCAGCAGCACGCGCGGATTGTTCACCAGTGATCGGGCGATGGCGACGCGCTGCTGCTGCCCGCCGGACATTTCCGAAGGAAGATGGTTCGCCCGGTCGGCCAGATGTACCTTTTCCAGCGCTGAAAGCGCAGCCTCGCGCCGTTTGCGCGTCGGCACGCCGGCATAAACCATGGGTAGTTCTACATTCTCCACTGCCGTGCTGCGCGTGAGCAAGTTGAAGTTTTGAAATATGAACCCGATGTACTCGTTTCGCAACGCTGCCAGTTCGTCGCGCGAGAGCTTGCTGGTGAGCCGGCCGGCGATTTTGAAACTGCCGCGCGTGGGGACATCGAGCGCGCCGAGTATGTTCAACAGCGTGGACTTTCCCGAGCCGCTTGCGCCCATGATTGCGATGTACTGGCCTTCGGGTATGTCGACATCCAGCCCGCGCAAGGCATGGACGGCATTTGCGCCGGAGTCGTAGATTTTGTGAAGCTCGCGCAGTTCGACCATGACGGAGATCGACGGATCGTCGACGGTCGAGACGAGCTTCTTCGGAGCGGGTTTCACGGCGGCGCCGTCGGGCATGGTGGGTTACAGCCTGCGGTTTTCGGTCTGAGATAGCTTGAGGGCTTCCTTGAAGTCGAAGCCGCCGGACGCTTTCGGCGTGAACTTGGTCACAAAGGCATCGCCCACGGCCGCGCCGACGAGCACCTCGGTGAAGAGATTGTCCGTGATGCCGACCCAGAGCGGTACGGCCGTCCACTTGTCGGCGGCTGCGTCATACCTCCAGGCATGCTCGCGCGTGCAGTAGTTCATTCGCGCGCCGTCGGGCGTACGCGGCTCAGGCGGATGAACCGCCGCGTCGATCATTGTGCGGATTTCGACGGCCGAGAGCGGCGGCTTGAAGCGCAATGCCGCGTTGGGCACGCGCGGCGCGTTCTCGCGATTCTCGCATTCGATGATGACGTTGACCGACATGCCCGGCAGCAGCGTGCGGCGATCGTCGTTGTGAACCTCCATCGAAACGGTATAAGTCGTGACGCCCTGCACGATCTCCGGGTGGTTGCGCTTATGAAGGATGACGCCCTCGAACTCGGCGGTCTGTTTGCCCTCGACCTTGAAGCGGGCCTGCTGACCTTCGTCAACATGGACGATGTCGGTCTCGCTCACTTTGGCATTCACGCGAAGGCGATCAAGACTGGGGGCAATCAGAAACAACGGCGGCGTGTGCAACGCGGCGATGACCGTCTGACCTACATCCTCAAATCGCTTTAACACAATGCCATCGATCGGCGAGCGAATGATGCAGCGTTCGACGCGGGCCTCGGTCGTGTTGAATTGGGCGCGGGCCAGTTCGGCGGCGGCCTTCGCTTGCTCCAACGCTTGTTCGGCGCGCTGCACGAGGAATCGCTCGTTGTTCAGCGATTGTTGGTATCGAGATTGAGTTATTCGCTCGTTGGCGACGGCTTGTTCGTAGTTCGACTTGGCGACGGTCCATTCGAGCTTGGGGGCGTTGCCTTCCTTGTAAAGTGTGTCGATCCGATCCCAATTGAATTGAAACTGTTCGAATGCAGCCTTGGCATGTTCCCATTGCGCCTTGGCCTGCGCGGTGAGAACGGGGAGATTGGCCTTTTGCTCTTCGAGCACAACCTCGGCGTCGGCCACGAGGGCCTGTGTACGCATCAGTTCGGCGATGGATCGCTGATGATCGGCGTCGGCCAGTTCCGGATCGATCTTGCAGATGATCTGGTCTTTCTTGACCGGATCGTCATGATCGACGGCCATTTCGATGATTTTACCGGTGGTTTCGCAGCCGACGGTGACGACGCTGAGCGGCTCGACCGTTCCGAGCGTTTCGATGGTCATGACGATTCGACCGGAATCGACGTGAACCGTGGTGATGTCGTGGTTTGTTTCGCCGCGACCCCAGGCGGAATAGGCAACCCCCGCGCCGCCAACGAGGACCAGGGCCGTAATCAACTTCCAATAGCGCATTCGAGCGTCTTTCCTGCCGAGATGGGCGTCGAGCGGCAACACGATTGCACATGACGCGAAGCGGCCATTCACGCTTCCGGCCGGGCCGTGGCAAGTGACGGCTCGGCCGCAGTCAAACGAAACATGGGAGTTTAGTAGAACGCGGAACGGATGCCAACGTCACACTATGCGATCCTAACGTCTGTTAGAATAAGAATTTCGCGAATGGCGAGGGGCGAGATTGCAGGCGACGGGCATCCGTGGATTCGGTCCATGAAGGCGGGATGGGCGCCGCAACGGACGCATCCCTCGGTCCCAAGGGGCGTTCGAGTGATCTACGCGCGGACTCACCGCGTATCGGAGATCAGCCGAGACGGATCATCGTAGAAAGGTTCACTGCGGCTGTCCGAGGCATACAAGGCGTCTACGGACCAATCCGATCGGTTCGACGCCCATTCGCCCAGCGGCAAATCATCGACTTTCGCATCGAGCCTGCCGGTGGATTCGCGCGGAGCGCGGGGGACGACGATGTGCTTCGACAGTTCGGCGGCGACGAACCTTCGCGTGACGCAGTCCGCATGACCGCCGGTCCAGCCGATCGACGAATAGCGGGAATTCCAGCCGATGTTCACGATTTTTCCATCAGACGAGCCAGGCCCGCGCAGTCCGACCAGACCGGCCGAATCATCGAACGACCCGTCGATCGTACCCAGCAGTCGCACCGGTCCAGCGAGCACGGGATCGGACTGCGCGTGATAGACGTAGACCTTGCCGCGAATGTTCTTCAGGGCCTTGCGCATGTCGTACTTGCTCGATAGGCTCGAACCGACGAGGATGACGTTGTTGAGTTTGTATGGCGGCTTGATGTTCTCGGCGGCCCATACGGCAACGCCCGTGCCCGCGGAAAGCGCGATGATATTGGCATCGGCGTGCGGGTTGCGCTTCATGTACTCCGTGATTTCATTGCCGAGAGCGCGGCCGGAGCCTTTGGCGATGAAGCGAAGCGTCTGATCAAGAGCGGGGTTGAAGGTGAGCGACCAGCGATGGTTGGTGACCGCGCCGGGATAGCCCTTGTCCTTCAGTCCCTTAGGTACGTCGATCGCGCCGAAGCCCCAGTTGCCGGCGCCATCAATGTACCAGGTCCGACCGAACTTCTCGTCGGGATTAGAGCAGCCTGCCAGGCAGGCGATGAACAGCACAACGGCGATGGATCCAATTCGCTTTGACATAGTTACTTTTCGTTTTCGTTCCTGCTTAGAGGGAAATCCACCGTGCAGCCCGAACCGCGTCCATCTTAACCCATCGAATGCGACTCCGTCACGCATTCGCCTCATCAAAATTATTCAGTGACGGCCGATAAGCCCCCACCGATGACTCTGCACCAATACCCTCAGGACATCGTTTGATCGTGTTATTCGATTGTCTGGCTGATGGAGAGCGGCCTCACTCCCCCTTCTCACCTGTATACGAACTTTGGGCGGCTCCCCCTTAACATAATACCTCTGCAAGTATCCATGCGTCGGCCCGCGCAACGGCGGCTGAGCGGACCCTACGGCTTACCGTCGAGCATGGCCCGAAGCTGCTGAAGGATGCGCAGGGCATCCATCGGCGTGGTCCGATCAAGGTCCACCTTTCCCAAGGCATCCACCAAGTCGCGCCACCACGCGGGCAGTGGCTCCGAATCGCCGAAAAGCAGCGGCTGATCCGGCCCCGACCTGGGCTTCGCGCCTCGGGGGGATTGGATGCCACGGCCCTGCTGAAAGTTACGCTCCAACTCAGCGAGGATGGCTTCGGCGCGCTTGACGATGCTGGCCGGCATGCCCGCCATCGCGGCAACATGGACGCCGTAGCTGCGGTCGGCCGCGCCAGGGACGATCTTATGCAAAAAGACCACATCGCGGCCGGCGCCGTCGGGACGCAGTTGCTCATGGACGGCGACATTGAAATTGGCGACGCCCTGTGCGGAGTCGGCCAATTCGGTCAATTCGTGGTAATGCGTTGCAAAAAGCGTTCGGCAGCCGACGCGCTCGGAGATGTACTCAGTAATGGCCCACGCGAGCGACAGCCCGTCGTAGGTGCTTGTGCCGCGTCCGATCTCATCAAGAATGACGAGCGATCGGGGCGTCGCGTTGTGGAGGATGCGCGTTGTCTCGACCATTTCGACCATGAACGTCGATAGGCCGCGCGCCAGCTCATCGCTGGCGCCGACACGGGCGAAGATACGATCGACGCCGGACCAGCGCATCGACTTGGCGGGCACGTAACTGCCTGTCTGGGCCAGCAGCGTGAGCAGCGCGACCTGACGGATGTAGGTCGACTTACCGGCCATGTTCGGACCGGTGATGATGAGAAACTGATTGCCGCCGGGCTGGAGTGAACAATCGTTCGGTACGAACTTCTCCCGTTGAGCGGCGTCAAGCACGGGGTGGCGGCCGTCGACGATTTCCAGTAGTCCGCGATGAGCTAAAGAGGAGGCGTCCGATTGCTTCACATATCGCGTGACGTTTGCGCCCGTGTCAGGCGATGCGTCGATCCACTCCGGCCTGCAATAGTCGCGCGTTCGGGCGAGTTCCGCCAAGCCGGCAAGCACGTCGAGCATTGCCAATCCATCGGCGACACGCTGAAGCTCGGCAAGAGACAGCGCCGCCTTCGTGCGAATCTGGTCAAATAGCTCGAACTCAAGCTGCTTGGCGCGATCGGCCGCGCCCAGGACCTCGTCTTCGTGGCGCTTCAATTCGTCGGTGATGTAACGTTCGGCGTTGCGAACGGTCTGCTTGCGGACATATTCAGGCGGGACGCGCTCGCGGTGCTGGTGCGTGATCTCGATGTAGAAGCCGAACACGGAGTTGTAGCCGACCTTGAGGCTGGAGATACCGGTGCGCGCCGACTCACGGGCCTGATACTCCGCGAGCCACTGCTGGCCGTTGGAACCGATATTGCGCAGCCGGTCCAGTTCGGCGTTGAATCCGTCGGCAATAAACCCTGCCTCGCGCAGAATCGGCGGCGCATCTTCCTTGAGCGCGGTGGTCAGGAACTCACCGAGGTCCTCCCTGCCGCCGATCGCGTCGCGCAAGCGGCTGAGCAAATCGACATTGGCCGAATCGCCCGCGCTTTTCGCGGAGAGTGGCGCCAACCCCGCGCCGATTGCATCGACCATTCCACGGCAGCGCAGCAAGGCGCGGCCGAGCACGACCATGTCGCGCGGCGTGGCGCGGCCGACGCCCAGCCGGGCAACAATGCGCTCGACATCGCCGATCGTCCGCAACTCGGCGCGCAGCGCGTGAAGGCGCTCCGGCTGGTGCAGCAGATCGGCGACGGCCTGCTGGCGGGCGAGGATTTCATCGCGATCGCTCAATGGAAAGCAGAGCCAATCGCGCAATCGGCGCGCGCCCATCGGATTGACGGTCATGTCGACCGCATGAAGCAGCGAGCCTTCGCGTGTGTTGTCGCGGAGGGTGCGCTCCACTTCGAGCGAGCGGAGCGTGACTTGATCTATCAGAACGCATGCACCGGCATGGCGCGGCGTCAGGCTGAGAATATGCCCCAGCGACGTCTTCTGTGTTTCGCGCAGATAGTCGAGCACGGCCGCCGCCGCGCAGAGCGAGCGGTCCATCGCGTCGAAACCAAATCCGACGAGGCTGGTCACGTTGAAATGCTTGCGCAACGTCTGCTCCGCCATGTGATCGGCGAAGACGTGCGGCGCGCGCGGCGTCACGGTCGCGCCGATCGACTCTCGCAGCGCCTCGATCGGCGACTGATCGGCGTCGATGGCCGCCTCGGGCACGAGAATCTCGGCCGGCCGTAAGCGGGCGACTTCGTCGAACAATGCGGACGCCGGCAACATTTCGGCGAAGAATCGACCGCTGGCAAGTTCGACGCAGGCCAATCCGACACGGCCGTCGATCCATCCGGCCTTCTCCGGGCAGAGCGCGACAAGATGATTGGGAGCGCGCTCGTCGAGCAGCGTTTCATCGGTCAGCGTGCCGGGCGTGATGATTCGCTGGACGGCGCGCTTGACGACGCCCTTGGCGGTGCGCGGGTCTTCAATCTGCTCGCTGAGCGCGACCTTGTAGCCGGCGCGGACGAGCCTGGCGACGTAGGCATCGACGGCGTGATATGGCACACCGGCCAGTGGGATCGGGTTTTCGGCGTGCTTGCTGCGCGCCGTGAGCGTCAGACCGAGGACGCGGGCGATGGTCTTGGCGTCATCCCAGAACGTCTCGTAAAAGTCGCCCATGCGAAAGAGCAGGAGCGCTTCGCCGACCTGGGATTTCTGTTCGAGATACTGCCGCATGGCGGGCGTCAGATCAGGCGCACTGGGCGGCGGCAATGCAGGAGTCGTGTCCGGCAACTCGGCCGACGTTCCGGCCGGGGCGCCGACCTGCACGTCGGTCGATCCTGACTTGTGCTTGTCTTCGGACGAGCGAGCTGTTGTTGCGGCCTTGGGCATGAACGCATTCTAACGTGTGATCGAATCGCAGGCATTGGCCGCGCGGCAATCGGAGCGTTATTCTTCTTCGCATGCGGAGATGAATCCGGCGACAATTCACAGGGTGCCGTCATATCAACGATCAACCCGCCTGAAATCGAGATGGAGCACAACCGCGAACATCAGCGGTTTGTGCTCGTCTGCGGCATGATCCTGCTGCTCATGCTGGCGCTGAAGTTGCCGAGCCTCAGTGGCGATCGAGGCGAGGATGACGAACGCATCTACTGGTCACTGGCAAACAACTGGCTCGATACGCGGACCTATTCGCTGCGCGGCACGGACATTCTGCCCGCGCTGCCAAAGGCGATGTACGACCAGCCGCTGTTTCATCATCCGCCGATGCTGACGTTTCTGCTCATTCCTTTCGCATTCTTCGACGCACCGGGGGCTGCGATTGCCGTGCCATGGCTGGGGCATTCCTGCGCGGCCATCGGCGTCGCGGTGATCTGCTGGTCTCTGCGACGGCGCGGGGCGCGCGGCGCGGACTTTCTGCTATGGCTGCCGGTGCTGGCCATCGCAATGGACCCGATCTTCATGTTTGCCGGCCGCAAGCTGTGGCCCGATACGCTCGTGGGCGGATTCGCGATCCTGTCTGTCGGACTGAGTCTACTGGTCGCCCGAGGCGGAAATGCAGGGTGGGCCGTCGTGGCCGGTGTGTTCGCGGCCTTCGCCGGTCTGACCAAGCTGACGGGACTGATCTGCGTGCCGATCGGCGTGATGGTCTTGCTTGTTTCGCCGGGAAAGATGGGCGTTCGCCTCGGTCGCGCGTTGGCGTTGCTTGTACCGTGTGCGGTGCTCATCGGCCTGTGGTTCGCGGCATTCTACCGCGAATACGGCGTATTCCTGCCGGCGTGGATTCAACCGGATGCTGAACTGCGAGCGATGAGTCCGCATATCGACCGCGCCTTGTCGCGCTCGCTCTGGTACTACCCCGTTCAGATGCTGATGCTTGCTCCTGTGACAGGCGTGTTGCTGATCGGGCTGATTCATCGCGGCTTGACTGCGCCGAAGCGCTGGGATGGAACGGTTGCAGCGGCGACCGTCTGGATCGTGGTCGGCCTTCTGATGATGCTCTACCTGCAACCGAGTCATGGCGCCCACATGCGCTTCCTATCGCCCATCGTTCCGGGCTGGTACATGCTGATGGCCGCACTTTTGTCGCAATCGTCGGCGCGAGGCTCGGTCTTCGGCGCAGCGCTGCTGATGGTTGTGGTCTACGGCGTGAGCACGATGGGCTTCTTTCTTGTGCAGGGGCTGCCATTCGACGACATCGTGACGGTGCCGGAGCTTCTGTATTGGCAACTCACGGCGCCGTCGGGTGGATAAGCGTCGGAAAGCGCTTCGATCAGGTCGACCGGAGAATTTCGGCAAACCGCCAGACATCGTGGAAACTGTTGTAAAGCGGCGTCGGCGCGACGCGGATGACGTTTGGCTCGCGAAAGTCGCCGATGACGTGCGCATTCTTTAGACGCTCGAACAGTCCCTTGGGATTGTCGTGCGCGAGAATCGAAAGCTGGCATCCGCGCGCGGCTGCATCGCGCGGCGTGATGATCTCAAAGCGCTTGTCGGAAATGCCGTCGATCAGCCGCTCCAGATAGCCCGTGAGTCTCAGTGATTTCTCGCGCAGCGCCGCCATGCCGACGTCGTCGAATATGCGCAGCGACGCCAGCACGGGCGCCATCGCGAGGATCGGCGGATTCGAGAGCTGCCAGCCATCCGCGCCCTCTCGCGGAACAAAGTCGGGCTGCAAGTGCATCAGAAATCGAGACGCCGGATCATTCCCCCACCAGCCCGCGAAGCGCGGCAGATCGGCTTGGCGGCCATGTCGCTCGTGAACAAATGCTCCGGCCACCGCGCCGGGGCCGCTATTGAGATACTTGTAGCTGCACCAGGCCGCAAAATCGACGTTCCAGTCGTGCAGCGCTAATGGCACATTGCCGGCCGCGTGCGCCAGGTCCCATCCGACGATGCAGCCTCGCCGCTGCGCGGCCCGCGTGATGCGGGCCATGTCGTGAAACTGGCCTGTGAAATAATTCACGCCGCTCATGAGCACAAGGGCGATCGAAGCGCCTTCGCGTTCGAGGAGCGCTTCGACATCCTCAGTTCGAATGACGTGCTCGCCGTCGCGCGGGCGAACGGCCAGGAAGGCGCTTGTCGGGTCGAACCCGTGGCACCTGATCTGCGACTTCACGGCGTAGATGTCTGACGGAAACGCCGGCCAGTCGATGAGTATCTTGTAACGCTCGGCAGTCGGACGGTAGAAGCTCACCATGAGCAGATGGAGATTGACCGTCAGGCTGTTCATCATCACGACTTCGCTCGGCCGCCCCCCCACCAGCCGCGCCGCCGGCTCGCGAAACTGCTCGTGATAGGGGTACCAGGGCCGCCGACCCGCGAAGTGGCCTTCGACGCCGAGCGCCGCCCAGTCGTCCAGCTCTTCGAGGACGAGCGTTCGCGCGGACTTCGGCTGGAGGCCGAGGGAGTTTCCGCAGAAATAGAGCATCGGCAAGCCATCCGGCGCCAGCGGAAAATGAAACCGATCACGCAACGCGGTGAGCGGATCGGTGGCGTCCTGCTGTCGGGCGAAGGATTCGTCGGAAGAGTGCTTTTCCATGATATCAGCGGCGTTGGCCATGCGGCGCAGTCTATGCGAAGTCGTACGAACGGGCCAAATCCTCGCGATAGACCGATCGCATCCAGCCCGATCAAATCCCCGAAGACGCGGATCGCATCTTGCCACGATGCTCAATATCGCGCCTGACAAGCACGCGATACAATGCGGGTTCATTGAGGAGTCCGGCATATGTCAAATCTCGCCAAGCGCCCCCTGCTGCTGATCGTTCGCGACGGCTGGGGGCATAACCCCTATCCCGAATGGAACCATGCCAACGCCGTGCATCTTGCCGCAACGCCTGTGGATGAACGCCTGCGATCGTGTTATCCGTGGGTTCAGATTCGCACGTGTGGCGAGGATGTCGGCCTGCCGGCCGGCGTCATGGGCAACAGCGAAGTCGGGCATCAGAACATCGGCGCGGGTCGCATCGTCGATCAGGAGCAGATGCGCATCACGCGGACGATTCGCGACGGATCTTTTTTTGAAAACGCCAATCTGAAAGCGGCATGCGCGCATGCCCGACGCGGCGGCGGCGCGCTGCACATCATGGGGCTGTGCAGCGATGCGGGCGTACACTCGGCGCTGGAGCATCTCTACGCGATCCTCGAACTCGCGAAGCGCGAAGGGCTGAAGTCTGATCAGGTCCTGTTCCATGCATTCGGCGACGGCCGCGACTCGCCGCCGGAGAGCGGCGTGACAATCATCCGGAAGATCGAATCGAAAATGCGCGAGATCGGCGTCGGCCGCGTGGCGACGGTCATCGGCCGCTATTACGCCATGGATCGCGACAATCGCTGGGATCGCGTCGAACTGGCCTATCACATGCTGACCGAGTCGAAGGGTGCGCACATCGCCGAGGCGGCGGGCGGGCACAGCGCCGCCGAACGGGCGTTTCTGCATTACTACGAGAATCCGTCCGAAGCCAGCCGCCACGGCGACGAATTTATCGCGCCGACAATCGTCGGCGCGCCGCGGCAGATTCGCTCGGGCGACGCCGTCGTTTTCTTCAACTTTCGCGGCGATCGTCCTCGCGAGATCACGAAGGCTTTCGTCTACGACGAATTCCCGTTTCGCGGTCACGAACAAGGCCGTGCATCGAATCAAAGTCGCGACCGTAAGGAAGCGGAAGACCGCGCGTCCCACTCAGCCCCTCGGCTCGGCTTTGATCGTGGACCGAAGATCTCTGACTTGTTCTATTGCACGATGTGCGACTATGAAAAGGGGCTGCCGGTGCATGTCGCCTTTGAGCGCCCGCCGAAGATGTCGAACATTCTCGGCGCGTGGTGGTCGTCGCTCGGACTGACGCAATTTCGCTGCGCGGAGACCGAGAAATATCCTCATGTGACCTTCTTCTTCAACGACTATCGCGACGAACCGTTTCCCGGCGAGGAGCGGCAGATCATACCCAGCCCGCGCGACGTGACGACGTACGATCAGAAGCCGGAGATGAGCGCGCTCAGCGTGACGGATGAGATGCTTCGGCGCATCGCGTCGGACCAGTACGACCTCTTCGTGCTCAACTACGCGAATGGCGACATGGTTGGACATACCGGCGTCATCAGCGCCGCGGTCCGCGCCGTCGAGACGGTCGACGCCTGTGTCGGGCGCGTTGTCGATGCGGTGCTGGCCAAGGGCGGCGCGGCGATCGTCACGGCCGATCACGGCAACTGCGAGCAGATGATCGACCCGTCGACGGGCGGCCCGCACACGGCGCACACAACGTATGACGTGGATTTGATCATGGTCGATGATCGGTATAAGGGCTCGTACGATCTGACGACGAGCGAGCCGATCGGCGCGACGGCGCGTTCAAACGGTGTTTGCCTGCGACCGGGCGGGAGACTGGCCGACATCGCGCCGACACTGCTGAATCTCGGAGGAATCGCACGGCCGGATGAGATGAGCGGTCGATCGCTGCTGGAGTGAGTCTTCCCAATAAAGATGCGAAGTTGGCACCCGCCAATGGCTAACGCAAATCGACCTTGCATTCGCTGTCAGTGAATCCGCTCCAGAAACTCCATGAAATTCGTGTTCCATGTGATTACGCCGAAGCGGTTCATGATGCCGCGCACATTGTTGGGGATGACATCCGGCATCGTGTTCAAGTCGTTCTCGTTCAGGCCCCAGTTGGCCTGCACCGGCGCGGCATGGCCGTCGGCAAAGCCGATCATGGTCACGCCCTGGGTCATTCGGATGATGCCGCTCTGGCCCGGGGGTCGGCCCTGACGGACGAGAAAAGGTGCGTGCCGCTGGACGAGTCGGTCCTGGTTCCAGCAGTTGCCTTCCATGTTGTTCTGGTTGATGCCGCCCTGCCCGCCGGTCGCGGCGGGGTTCTCCTCGACGAAGAGCGGCGCGTTGCTCGCGCTGACCATTGTGCGTTTCTGGCCGATCGCCGCCGGAATGGCACTCGGCTGACGCAGAGCGAGCCCGGCGATCATTGAATAGCTGAACTTGCCGTTGCCGCGCGGGATGATCTCGCCCGGATTGGCCTGCCCCGGCCGCGGCGTCGGAGAGTCCGACGGGCACAGCACCATCTTCGGGTTCATGTAGTATGGAAAGACAAGCCCGAATCGCGGCGCAGCATCGAAGCCGATGGGATTGCCCGTCATGGGATTCATCGAATCGCCCTGAACGTAACCGCCGCCCGACTGATTGCCGATGCCCAGCCAGTCGAGGCCAGGCAGGCTGTTCGGCAGGCCGGATGCGGAATAGTTGTCGAGACACGGCGGGAATTTTTCAAAGTCGACGGTGTACATTGTGGCCGCGGTGGACAGCTCGCGCAGGTTGGAAAGGCACTGTACGCCCTTACCGCGCTCACGGGCCGCCGAAAGCGAAGGCAACAGAATGGATATGAGCAGCGCGATGATCGCGATGACAACCAGCAACTCAAGCAGCGTAAACGCCTGACGGCGATTCATGTTGCACCTCCGCACGTCGCGCAGACCAAGGCTGGCGGCCGATTCCATCCGAATCCGGCGAACAAGTGGTTTATGGTATCGCAACGAGACCGCGGACTGCACGGGAAATCCGTTAAAAACGCGCGTAGCGCTGAATGAATGGTACATTTCTCCAATAAATGTGCCATGCCTTCAAAGGGAGCATGATACGGCTGAAAAGACCAAATGGGTGATGGCAGGGATATCGGGTGGGCGATCGGTGGGTTTGGATTTGGAACCCTAATCGAGATGGTCCACGATTTGCGTGGAGCGCCACGGTTTCCTGACGGGCGCGGCTCTGCGCCGGCGATTGCCGGCGCTGCGTGCTCAGAGGGCACACATCCAAACAACGCGCCCATTTCTAAACGAAATCGCACATATCCAGACGACACGCCCGTAGCGTCCGCTCACTTGCCGGCGGAAACGGTCTTCTTGCGGTCACGCTGCGAAGGATCCGCCTTCCAGTTTGTGGGGTGCGTCTGAAGAATATCTTCGTAAAGGGCGCGGAGCGGTTCGGCCGCGCTCCAGGCCTGCCACGGACAACCGCCGGGGGTATGCGGCGGATCGCCGTCAGCCACTTCGCTAATGCCGCCGATGCCCGCCTCTTCGAGGTGCAGCTCGAGACCGTCGAGAAATCGCCTGGCCCTTTCGCGCGCGGAGTTCATTCCTTCGTAGGCGCGGACATAAGCCGTGACAAACGGCCCCAGCAGCCACGGCCAGACCGTGCCCTGATGATAAGCTGCGTCGCGGGCCTCGACATCACCCTGATAGCGCGAGTGATAGTTCGCATCGGCCGGCGCCAGCGTTCTCAGGCCCAGCGGCGTAACCAGATCGCGCTCGCAAATGGCAACGACCGAGCGTCGGCGCGACTCATCCAGAATGGGATGCGTCAGGCTGACGGCGAACAACTGATTAGGCCTGACCGAGCGATCGACCGCGCCAGGTTCGCCGTCGACATCGATCACATCGTAAAGGCAGCAAAGATCATCGCGCCAGAAGCGGCGGTTAAACGCCGCATGCGCCAGATCAGCCGAAACGCGCCAGCGCTTGGCACGATCGCGGTCCTTCATGCGTTCGGCATAGTCCGTCGCGATGCGCAGGGCGTTATACCACAGCGCGCAAATCTCGACGGACTTGCCGATGCGCGGCGTGATCGAGCGATCTTCGACGCGGGCGTCCATCCATGTCAGCGCGTAGCCAGGCTCGCCGGAATAGAGCAGCCCGTCCTCGGCCTGGCCGATGTTGTGTCGAGTGCCTTTCTCGTGCGACTCAATGATGTCGACGAGCACGGGGTAGATTTCCTTTTCGATGAACGCCCAGTCGCCGGTGTACGCCAGGTAACGATCAATCGCATTCACGTACCAAAGTGTACCGTCGACGGTGTTATAAACCGGTGGCTCACCATAGGGCGGAAAGCGATTTGGAATCATCCCGCGATCCACGTGGCCCGCGAAGGCGCGAATGATGTTCTTAGCCTGCCCGTAACGGCCGGGTACGAGGCAGAGTCCGGTGAGCGAAATAAACGTATCGCGGCCCCAGTCTTCAAACCAGGGATAGCCGGCGATGACGCTGTTGAGGTCATCGCGCCGCACGATGAAGTCTCCGGTGGCGTGCATGAGGAAGCCGAGAAGCGGATCGGCATCGTTCATGCCGGTGAGCAAGTCTTCGTCGCGTTCGGCAGCGGCGGCGAAGACGGCGGGATGCTCGCTCCAGGCGCGCGGCTGTGTCGACGCGGCAATGACCAACCCATCGGTGTCGCCTTTCTTCAGCGAAGCCGTGATCGGCCCTGGCATGTAGAGGTCCTGCGCGAAGTCGTATCCGCGATCGCGCTCGGCGGCGAGTTCGAAGTTGTAATACCAATCGGCGCGGGCGCGGAATTCGCCGTTGTGCGAAAGATGCAGCGCCGGCAGATCGCCGGACCAGCGCAGAGCGACCGCGCCGGGCGTGAACTCGACCGACGGCTCGCCTATGTCGGCCGCGCGCTTGAGATGATGAAAATGGCGGCTGGTGCTTAGCGGGCGAACGATGATGCTGACAGGCCGATCGCCCTGGATCAACCGATAGCGGACATAGACGGCGTCGTCACCGTCGACCATCGACAGTGTCTGCTCGATGACACTCTCGCCGACGCGCCATCGCCACGTCGGATAAGGCCGCAATGAAAACGAATCGAGCAGGCGACAGCCCGCGGGCGCCACGACTTCGGGAAAGTCGTTGGTCGCCAGCTCGTACGTCAGCCCATCGACCATGATGGTCGTCTCAAGCTTGGCCAGCAGCACATAGCGCTGCACCGGCGGCTTGACGGCCGCAACGAGTAGACCGTGATAGCGCCGCGTCAGCATCTGATTGACGCAGGTCGAGGCATATCCGCCGCGGCCGTTGGTAACGAGCCATTCCATGCCGCGCGCGGCCTGGATGTCTCCGCAGCGCCGGGCGTCGAGTCGATAAGTCTGATTCATGATCGTCCAATCCCCTGAGACACTCGGACGATTCGAGCCGCATCAAGGCGGGCGGCTGCGGCTCGCGATCGAATCCGACGGTCCCTGTTACGACATTTACAACACGTCGGACCTGACGCATGTAAATTGAAACTCAATGACCGCCCAACGTCAAACAACGGCGTATCTCATTACAACGAACGATTCGTGCATGGAACATGAGCGGCATGGCCTTGAAAGGCCGAATGATGGCGTGCGAAGCGGTTTTCGCCGCGTCGATCATAACCACATCAGGATCCATCCCAGCGAGAGCGCGCCGAGCGCAATGCCGGTGATCGCGGAAGTCCGGCTGGGCGCCTGTGTTCCCATTGCTTCCATGCGACGCAATGCGGACACGCCCGTCAGAATGGCAAAAATGCCGATCCCCGGTGCACAATACGCCAACAACGAGAGCGCTCCGATCGCGAGAGACGCACTGGCCAGTCCGTCGCTTCGGCCGCCGGCATATTCGACGACGGCGTCCGCCCCCTCCATTGTGAACGGCATTCCGCAGGCGTCGCAGAGATTGGCTTCGATCGGCATGTGTCGGCGACAGCGTGGACATTCGATGATTGGCTCGTCCTTGTTGTTACGAAGTATTCTAGGCGCCTTCTCGCCTGCGTTTGCATACGCATGAAGCGGCGTAGGCAATTGGCCGTCCTGCGCGATGACGGCTGGTCCGGCCGGAACGCCGGTTCGCGGATCGACGCTGGGCACGATGAAGACGCCTCCGCACGTCGGACAGCGGCCCTGTCGGCCGGACATATGGCTTCGGCCTTCGAGCAGCGTTCCGCATCGGCCGCAGGTAAAGGAGAAGCGTATGGCGGCGCTGGCCGTGTGCGACGCGGCCGGCGTTGCAACCGGAACCGGAGCGGCCCCTTCGCGCGGAACCATGAAATGCGACGCGCAATGTGGACAACCCATGACACGGGCGATTTGTTCGGGCGTGATGGTCACGCCCTTCCGACATGCGGGGCAGTCCACCTTTGTGTGCATACGAACCATTGTATCGCGCGACGGGGAGAAGGCGTGAGGATGAAGACTCGTACCGCGGAACATCGGGCCTGGGTAGATCGTCGTTGAATACAATCGAGCGCGCCGCGCGAGCAGATTGTTCTTTTCTCCGTATGACGGTCAAGCCGGCAAGGCGCCGAAGCCGCAGCGGCCGGCGCCCCGGCCGACCGCCGAACGCAACGTAGCGTCATGGCGCGAAGAGCACTTTGACGACCGGTCGGCGTGATCGATTCAGCATCGACAGAATCGCCGTGCGATATTGGGAAAGCGGATACGTCGCAACCGGCAGATCGTCGAGCCTGAGCAAGTCGCGCGTGAGCCAGTCGAATACGAGATCGTAGGTATGAATCTCGCGGCCATCGACGCACTCGATCTGTCGGCCGTTCGCTCCGATGACGTTCAATTCGTCAAACCAAAGCGGCGTCGAATCGTGCATCGCGATGCCGGTCGTACTGACGGCAACAAGCGTGCCGCGCCCTCGCGTCCACATCAGAGCGTCCGTCAGGCCAGCCGCATTGCCAGAGCATTCATAAATCAGATCGTATCCGCCGATGAGGCTCTGATTCCCCATGCGCCCGTCAACGCGCGTGCCGCCGGTGTCACCGGCGACGGCACGATATCGATCGATCCGCCGCGCCCGCTTTGGCAACACCATGACCTGATTCGCGCCCATGCTCTTTGCAAGTTGGCTTTGAAAGGCGTGCCGCACGATGGCCGTAATCGACACAGCGCTGCCCAGAGCGCGAATTGCGCCGATGATGCCCAGCGCGATGATGCCGCTGCCGTGGACCAAGACGCGTTCACCATCGAGGGGCGCGCGTCGCACCACGGCATGAGCCGCCGATGCGATCGGATCGACCAATGCGGCGATCTTGTCGGATATGGCTTCGGGCACGGCGTGAAGTTGGGATTCATGAGCAACGAAAAATTCAGACCAGCTACCGCCGGTGCGGGCATTGAGGCCCAACAGGGCGCGCGGCGGATAGCCGTCCCCACCAGGCGCTTCGCAGATCGACGCGCGGCCGGCGGCGCAATGTCGACAAAGCGGCGTCATGCCGCGCCCCTCGCAGCCCAGCGCGGGATCAACACAAACGCGCTGCCCGATCGACCAACGGGTGACGTCGCTGCCTTTCTCAACGATCTCTCCGACGTTTTCATGGCCGAGAACGGCTGGAAAGGCGGCATATTGCTGCAGGATCGTGTTTGGATGGTTCCGCTGGGCAATGACGGCCATGTCAGTACCGCAAATGCCGCCGTATCGCGTCCGAATCTTGACCCACTTGCCGCCCGGCAAATTTGGCGCGGGCACGTCAACCAGGCGCAGCCCGCCCAATTGGCTCACGAACACTTCCGGAGATGCCAAGCCCAGCAGCTTGCAACACACCCATCGAAGCGGCGAGATGTGATACACGATGGCCTTCATGATGCGGAGAGTATATCGCGACTTGTACGTTGTGAAACGCAATTGAACGGACTACAGCGATTCACCGCGTTCTGCCGTTTCATAACAAGCGGCGTTCAACCGCGCGCTCGGCGCGCGGCGCATCGATCAAATGCAGGAGTATTGCCATGCTGTCGCTTCCGCAAAAAGTGCTGGCCTATCAGCGCGAATTCGGGCTGCGGCGCACGATGCGTCATGCGGTGCATCGCCTGTCGGAATCGTGGCACGAACGGAGGCTGGGCATCGAATCGGCCGCGTATGTCCAACTACCGCAGTTGGGCATTCACAACGCGCAGTGCAAGCCTTATGCCCCGGCGGAGCATCGAACGCTGCGCCGCGTGATGGGCGCGCTGACCATTCGGACCGGTAAGGATGTTTTCATCGACTTCGGATCGGGCATGGGCCGCGTCGTGGTGGTCGCGGCGACGCACCCGTTCAAACGCGTGATTGGCGTGGAGATCGCTGCGGCGCTGAATGATGTCGCGCGAGAAAACGTACAACGGGCCAAGTCGCACTTGAAATGCCACAACATCGAACTGCTCGCGGCTGATGCGAACACATACACTCTGCCGAACGACGTGAGCATCGTGTTTATTTACAACTCATTCGTAGGTGAGATTTTGAGCAATGTGCTGACGAACATCCGGCGCTCGCTCGACGAGGCGCCGCGTGCACTGACGCTCGTCTATGCGAACCCCCGGCATTTTGAGAGTGAACTGCGCTCGCGCGACTGGCTTCGCAAAACGCGGGAGCTGACCGCGCCGTACACCGGGCAGAAAGTCTACATCTGCGAAAATACGAGATAGCGGCGCGCATTTGCGCCCGCGCAAAGACGGCGTTTGGTGCGATCAATCCTCATCTTCCTCTTCCACCGCTTCCTTCTTCGAGTCGGCGCCGGCCTTGGATGCCGATGCGGCGGACTTCCGCGCTTGCTCGGTGGCCTTGACGACCGAGGACGCTGGTAGGATGAGGTATTCCGTATCGTCCCAGTCGTGCTCGGCCGATTCGAGATGGCCTGAGTCGGGCGAGTGCTGAATGAAGAATCCGACGAGCTTCGCGTCGGCGGTGAAGACGGGCATTCCGACATCACTGAAAAGTCCGCGTGACGGCGCGAAGAGATCGCGCGGCTTTTTGAAGATGCCCCCGAGTCGATCTTCGGAGATGACGATCGCACGATCGTAGAAATCGCTTTTACGCTCAATGGACAGCAGACGATCGCCCAGCCTTGGGATCGCCGCATTCTTCAGGTCGACATGGTTGAACTTCTTTCCGTCCGAATTCCTGATCTGCAGCCAGATTAAGTCCAGCTCGGAGTCCTTGGCGATGACGGCCGCCGGCACGCCGTCGGAATTGTCGCCAATGAGGATCTTGATGTCCTGTGGAACGGATTGCCCGCCCCAACCGGAAGACGACATCTCCGAACTGGAGCAGAGAACCAACCCTGACGCATCGATCATCACGCCGTAGAGCTTTTCTTCCGATTCTTCGTCTCCGTAGCCGTAGCTCGTCTTGCTGACAAACTTCACGGTAACAACCGCATCGGCCACGCGGGCCAGCAGCCGTTCATATTCATTTGCCGTCGCGCCGGATTCGCCGGCTTGCCCTGAACGGACGACCCAGGATGTAAGACCCAGAATAGCGACAGACAGGAAAAGCAGCGTGATCGGCGTCTTGTGCATGATTCCGTTCCCTTTGAAGAGTTTTTCGCGCCACAACGAGAACAACATCGCACCCGTGCTTCGTCTCGATTGAATCATCCGATTGGGGCGTTTCGGCGTCTCACCGGTGCGCGCCGGCGAGATACAGGCACCACAGCGCCGCGCGTTGTTTCGGCGTTTTGACGTTTCGGCGCGTCTTACTCTACGGCTCGCGGAACAGGATCAGGCTGCTGGTAAAGCCGTGAATAAACGTACGGCGGCCAATGGGGCCGATTTCACCGGCGGCGAAAAACCCGGCGATCTCGCAGCCCTTGGCGACTTCATTGACGACGCCGATGTCGTGATTAGGAGCGCCGAACATGTGCGAGCCGCGACCGTTGCACGTAAACAGCAGCCCGCCGAGCGGCGATGACTTCATATCATCGACCTTCCGGCGAACGAGCTGTTTCATTTCGAGGTCCGCGCTCTTGGAGTCGCGAATATGGAATTGTATGGTCTGGCCGAGGCGAACGCGCGCCGTTACGGCGATGCCCGTGTTTTCGACGACGCCCATCAGATTGCGAATGAGAAACTCGCTCCCGCCTGACTTGCCCGCATCGTCTCCGACGGAGCTGCCGACGTGAATGCCCCCGGCCTGCATGAGCGACTGATCATACGGATCGGCCTCGCGGAAGATGTTCTGAAGCACTTCCATTGCCGGCCTTCCGCGCAGTTCGTGGATGACATTCTCGTCGGCCTTGGTAACGACGAACGGCTCGCCGATGGGGCGGCAGCCCTGCGAAACGACCGGCTCGATCACGATGCGGCCCGAGAGCGACACGCCGACGAGGCCTTGGCGCAAGACCTGATCGTTGAGGAACAGCCTGTTCTGCCCCGCCTTCTGCCCGGCGCTGGCCAGTCCGCCGACGACCGTCCCGCCGGGGAAGATGCGATCGATCTGTCGCAGCGCGTACTCGACGCCCGGCGCAAAGGTGAACGGCTCGGGCAAGATGACAAAGCCGGGCTTCTGGTCCGGCGTGGCGCAGACGCGATCGGTCCAATCTTCGTCGGAGTCGAACTTTCGCAGATCATCAATATCAAGAACGAACGGCATGACGCGCACATCGGGAAGCTCGGCCACCCACAGCGCGATGGCCGGCGCGCTTTCCACTTCCCGCGTGGGTCCGATGATGCCGTCTCCGGTGCAGCCGATCAGATTGCGAGCGTTGGTCGTATCGAGCAGGCCCGATAGAATTTCCTGGCAATCGTCTTCGAAGTGCGGCGAGACGAAGAGCATGGCCAGATCAGGCTTAATGCTGGCGACGGCGGACGCCAATTCGGCGACAGCGGCCTTATGATCCGCGTTCGTGCTCAGAGCCGATTTGAACTTCATCTACACGCCCCCCCGCGCTATTCGACGCTGATCATGGACGATCCGTTCAAGGAAACCCTACGACACACACGCTTCGCCCATTATACACGATGACGATAACCCACGATCTTCACACATCATCATAGCACGCTTTCCGCTCGCGCGTGAAGCGTTGATGCAATGTTCGACCAGGCATTATGTACGATCAATCCGGCGCATCGCCGTGCAAGCCGAGCCTCATTCCGAAAGCCGACTAGCGCGGTTGAACACCATCATCCGAATCTCGGTTAGATGCTCTATCGCAAAGCGGACCCCCTCTCGGCCCAGACCGCTGTCTTTGACGCCGCCGTACGGCATGTTGTCGACGCGAAACGAAGGCACGTCATTTATCACGACTGCGCCGACTTCCAATTCGTTAAAGGCGTAATGTGCGGCATGAAGATCGCGCGTGAACACGCCGGCCTGCAAGCCGTATCGGCTGGCATTGACGCGCCGACAGGCCTCCTTGAACTGAGTGAACGGTTCGATGATCGCTACCGGGCCGAACACTTCCTGGCAGCCCAGTTCACAGTCATCCGGCACTTTCTCCAGCAGTGTTGCCTCGATGAATGCTCCGTTTCGCCGCCCGCCGCAAACGACTTTCGCACCGGATGCCGCAGCGCTGGCGATCCAGGACTCGACGCGTATCGCCTCAGGTTCACTGATCAACGGCCCCAAAAACGTGTCCTCTGATAATGGATCGCCCGACTTCAGCGCCGCCGCGGCCGCGATCAGCTTCGCTTTCATCTGGTCATAAATGTCGGCATGAATCAAAATGCGCTGTACGCTGATGCACGACTGGCCGGACTGATAGAACGCGCCGAAGACGATGCGCGAGACGGCGTAATCTTGATCGATATCACGATCAACAATACAAGCCGCGTCTCCGCCCAGCTCAAGGATGACCGGCTTCTTGCCGGCCTTTGCTTTCAAGGCCCAACCAACCTCAGGCGATCCCGTGAAAGAAAGCAGTTTGAACCGCTCGTCGGTTGTAAACAGATCGGCCTCACCGCGGCGGCAAGGCAGAATGCTGAAGGCCCCTTTCGGCAGCTCCGTTCCCGATAGGATCTCGCCCAGCATGACCGCGCTGATGGGCGTTAACGACGCAGGTTTGAGCACGAACGGACACCCGGCCGCGATGGCCGGCGCGATCTTGTGCGCCGCCAGATTGATCGGAAAGTTGAACGGCGAGATGAACGAGCATAGTCCGATCGGCACACGCTTCCAGATGGCCTCGTAACCTGTAGCGCGTGGGGATATATCGAGCGGTAGGTATTCGCCGCCAATGCGTGTCGCCTCCTCTGCCGCGAGTCGAAAGGTATCGATGGCGCGGCCGACTTCACCACGTGCGTCGCGGATGGGCTTGCCGGCCTCGATGGCGAGGACGCGCGCAAACGCCTCCGACTGTTCGGCCAATTGCGCTGCGACCTGAGACAGGACTTGGGCACGGGCATAGGACGGCATCCGCCGACAGGCCTGTGCCGCCTCCGCGCCGGCGCGGATGGCGCCATCAATGGCATCGGTATCGGCCAGGGCGACACGCGCGGCCAGCGCGCCTGTGAATTTATTGTGGACCGCCAAATCGGCGTTGGGGTGGGCCGGTTCGTTGGCGAGGTAATAGGAAAAGGTCTCGGTCATGGTACATCACGCTTTGATTGATAACAGTGTCCTGCCAAGCCGTTCAAGCGAAATCAGATGGACATGATGGTATAGGATCATGGCCGATTCGGGACAGGTTACGCGGTAGAGGTCTGAGGCTATAGAAACGTGCCACTTTGACAGGCTCAACGGGCATTCCGACCACCGGACTGCCAGAATCGTTCATTACACCAAACAGCCCAGCCGACAGATGCAGTTTCGCACATATTACGTAATGTATTACAAATAAACACGTTACGTCAAATAGCCTCTAAGGAGAGAACCGTTATCGTGCATGGCACCCTGTTTGCTCATGCGGGGAGTCAGACGCCCATTTTCTGCGCCGAACTGAGGCGTGGGTGATGTTCATCGGATTCGATCATGCTGCGTTGCCCCAGCACATTTAATCTGATGGTGGCCCACAACGGTGACCGTCCGTGGGCCGATCTGCTGGCCCGCCGAATGGCGGATTTGCCGGTCGGCATCGTCTGGCCGCGCGACGCGGACGAAGCGGTAGGCATGGCGGCTGATGGCTCGATCCATGTCGCGGTGTTGGATAACAGTCTGCCGCGAACTGGCGGATTGGATGCCCTGCGTCGAATGCGACGATCCGGCTTGCAGGTACCGGCTCTGCTGGTCTGCGACGAGGCTGATCGCCGGCTGATGGTGGATGCGATTCAACTGGATGTATACAGCGTCGTTACCGCGGCTGACGGCCGCGACTTTCTGACGCCGATGGTTGTGCGGCTCGCGCGGCGTGTTTATCGCGTCGAGTGGCCTGAATTGGAATGGATGAACTGACGTTCAACTGCGAATTCTGAATACAAGAAAAGGAGTCTGATCGATGGCAGCGACGAAGGTAAGTGTCCGCCCGCTGGGCGACAAGGTGCTGGTGAAGCGAATCGAAGCCGAGGCGATGACCGCCGGCGGCATTGTGTTGCCCGACACGGCGAAAGAGAAGCCGAAGCGCGGTCGGATCCAGGCGGTGGGCGACGGCCGCCTGCTGAACACCGGTGAGCGCGGCAAGATGCAGGTGAAGAAGGGCGACGAAGTTCTCTTCACGAGCTATGCCGGAACTGAAGTCAAGATCAACGGTGAAGAATTCATCATCATGAGCGAGGAGGACATCCTCGCCGTGCTGAACTGATACGCACAGCGCCCCTGAACGGCGGATTTGCGAAGCGTGAGACACGACACTTATACGGATCGCGAGTGCTTCTCGACATCCGTCAGGAACGAGGACAAACCATGCGACCGTCACTCTTCGCAGCCGCGCTGGACGAGGCGATCAAATTTGGACCGCAGGCCCGGCTGGTTCTGACGTTTCCGGGCAATGAAGACGCAATGCACCTGCACCCGCTGGCTTACACGCGACTCGACGAGGGTTTTCGCATCGAGATCCGCGTTTCGGATTATGTGGACAGCGAGATGGTCGACGACGTGATCTTTCTCGATTCCGATGCCGTGGAGACGGTCGAGCTTCAGGTCAAGCCTAAGGGCAAGGTCTGGAACGATGAACCGTATCTTGGCGCGGAAGAGGACGATCTCGATCGCTGAGCAGACAGGAAATAAAGAACATCTGACATTCAACGAATACGGAGCAAGACAGCAATGGCAGCAAAGAAAATCGCATTTGACATGGAGGCCCGTGAGGCCATCCGCAGCGGTGTGAACCAGTTGGCACGAGCCGTCAAGGTGACGATGGGGCCTTGCGGCCGCAACGTGGTTCTCGAAAAGTCGTTCGGTTCGCCGACGGTCACCAAGGACGGCGTCACGGTCGCCAAGGAGATCGAATTCGAAGAAACGTATGAGAACATGGGCGCGCAGATGGTCAAGGAAGTCGCCACGAAGACGTCCAACGACGCCGGCGACGGCACGACGACCGCCACGGTTTATGTCGAGTCGATCTTCAACGAAGGGCTTAAGAACGTCGCGGCCGGCGCGAACCCGATGGACCTGAAGCGCGGCATCGAGGCCGGCGTCGATGCGATCGTCGCCGAGTACAAGCGCATGGCGCGGCCGGTGAAGGACTCGAAGCAAATCGCCCAGGTCGGTACCTGCGCCGCGAATCACGAGGGCGACATCGGCCAGCGCATTGCAGAGGCGATGGAGAAGGTCGGCAAGGACGGCGTCATCACCGTCGAAGAGGGCCAAACGCTCGACACGATCGTCGATCTTGTCGAAGGCATGCAGTTTGACAAGGGCTATCTCTCGCCCCACTTCATTAACGATCCGGCCGAGATGGAGAGCCGCCTCGACAAGCCGTACATCCTGATTCACGAGAAGAAGATCGGCTCGATCAAGGACTTGATCCCCGTGCTTGAAAAGGTGGCCAAGAGCGGACGGCCGCTGCTCATCATCGCCGAAGATGTCGAAGGCGAAGCGCTGGCGACGCTGGTCGTCAACAAGCTCCGCGGCACGCTCCAGTGCTGCGCCGTCAAGGCGCCCGGCTTCGGCGATCGCCGCAAGGCCATGCTCGAAGACATCGCCGTCATGACCGGCGGCAAGGCCATTTTCGAAGACCTCGGCATCACACTCGAGAGCCTCGATCTGAAAGACCTCGGCCAAGCCAAGCGCGTCGTCGTCGACAAGGAAAACACGACGATCATCGAAGGCGCCGGCAGCACCGGCGACATCAAGGGCCGCATCGAGCAGATCAAGGCTGAGATCAACAAGACCACGAGCGACTACGATCGCGAAAAACTCGAAGAGCGCCTCGCCAAGCTGTCAGGCGGCGTGGCGATGATCAAGGTCGGCGCTGCCACCGAAGTCGAAATGAAGGAGAAGAAGGCTCGCGTCGAAGATGCGCTGCACGCCTGCCGAGCCGCTGTCGAAGAGGGCATTTTGCCGGGCGGCGGCGTCGCTCCGCTGCGAGCACTGGCATCGGTGCTCGACAAGGAAGAGAAGAAGCTCTCGGGCGACCAGAAGACCGGCGTGGACATCGTCCGCCGCGCACTGTGGGCGCCGATCAAGTGTATCGCGGAAAACGCGGGCGTTGATGGCAGTATCGTCGCGCAGAAAGTCTTTGAGGCGAAGGATCCGAACTTCGGCTACAACGCGCTGACTGATGAGTATGGCGACATGCTCAAGATGGGCGTCATTGTTCCCGCCAAAGTCGAGCGCGTGGCCCTGCAAAATGCGGCGTCGGTGGCGGCCCTGCTGCTGACGACCGATGCAGCCATCGCGGAAATCAAGGAGAAGAAGGAAGGCAAGGGCGGCCCCGGCATGGGCGGCATGGGTGGAATGGGCGGCATGGGCATGTGATGTTGCCGCAATAGCGTGTCAACCGAGAGCCGCGGAAGTGATAGACTTCGCAGCTCCGATTCCATAAATGCGAGCGGCACGAGCCTGCAAAGGTTCGTGCCGCTTGTCTTTTGCATTCGAAGCGTCTACTTGATGTCAGTGCGCGCTGGCGGCAACGGGCCATGCGGCCGGCACGGCAATATCGGGCACATCGCCTCGGAAGGGCGCCTGTTTGAGCTGTGCTTCCTCGGCCGCGCCTTTCACGTTTTCCTGCCGCTCTATCAGCATGGCGTCGGCAAGTGAATAGGCGACGCGAGCATACCAGCGCGTGGTTCGCTCGTTGAACATCTCCGCATCGCGCACGCGCGTGAAGCCGGCGAGGGCCTGTCCGGCAAACCAATCGCGCAGCGACATGCCCTTGTTGATGGGTGAATTGCACGGATAGATTGGACCGCCGTCCAGCGGCTCATTGGATGGCATGGGACTCTCTCCGTAAAGCAGTGCAACTGTGTGCCGACAAACACCCTTCCTGTTTCGGGTTAATTCGCCTCAAACGATGAAGGGCTACCGGCTGATAGCCGCCCTCGCCGAGCCATGAACCGCCGCGGCGACCGGGCAAGCTGTATCAAGTGTATGATATAAATCCGTTGCTGCGGGCAAGGAAAACTCGGCAAAGTAACGGCCGCTGATTATCGCGCCCGGAAGCGCGGTACCCGACCCATGTACAGACATTCAAAATCGACCTGCAGCCGACGCCCTATAAAATACGAACGGGCGAATTCCCGAATCGCTCCCGGCCGCCGGCCTTCTGTATTGACTCCAGTGTCCGCGAATGGGTACGATAGGCGATGAATCGGCCGGCTGTGCGACCCATTCATTCAGCTGTCGGCAGGCCTTCGTCGCAATCATGGCGGCGGTGGTCTTGGGTGCGCGGAAGTTGCCTCGCCAGTCGTTGTGAGTGCCGATCGTCCTACTCTCCCTGGCTGCTCCGATGCGTGAGGATTCGTACGACGTAGCACTTCACCAGAGCCGATATGTCGTGGGACTTACGTTCGGGGCGGCCCCCCTTTTGACCGAGAACTGAGTGGGTTAGGGGGACGTTTCGGCAGTTTGACAGTGTGGAAACAGCCGATGATATTGTAGTTTGCATGAGCGGCGACGGGTGTTCGGGGCTTGTTACTTTTTCCGAAGCATTGTCGTTTCAGACAGGTTCCCTCGGCGCTGCTTTTTGTTTAGAGGTTTGTGTCATGTCTGAAGGTACCGTGAAGTGGTTTAATGACTCGAAGGGCTTTGGCTTCATCCAGACGGATGACGGCCAGGACGTTTTCGTCCACCAGACGGAAATCAAAATGGAGGGTTTCCGAACGCTTCCCCAGGGTTCGCGAGTCCAGTTTGAAATCACCCAGGGTCCGAAAGGTCCGAAGGCAACCAACGTGATGGCCGTCTCCTGATTCGCCGGTCATTAGAGCTGGAACGCATCAACATTCAAGGACGCCGTCGCCTCGCGCGACGGCGTCCTTTTTTAATTGAGCAATAGCTGTGTAGTGAATACGGCGCAACGGAGCGCTGTGGGCGCGCAGTGTCGTCATTCGCTCATGGCATCGATCGGCGGGCAGGCGCACATGAGGTTTCGATCGCCCCAGACGTTATCGATGCGCCCGACGTGCGGCCAGAACTTCCGCTCGCGAGTCCAAGGCGCCGGAAAGGCGGCCTGCTCGCGCGTGTAGGCGTGGCTCCACTCGGTCGCGGCGATGGACCGCGCCGTATGCGGCGCACCCTTCAGTACGTTATCTTCGCGATCGGCGCGGCCTTCCTCGATAGCGCGAATCTCCTCGCGAATGGCGATCATCGCATCGCAGAAGCGGTCCAACTCGGCCTTTGATTCGCTTTCGGTCGGCTCGATCATCAGCGTTCCGGGTACGGGCCATGACATGGTCGGCGCGTGGAAGCCGTAGTCGATCAGGCGCTTGGCGATGTCGTCGATCTTGACGCCGGCCGACTTGTCGAACGGGCGGCAATCTACGATGAACTCGTGCGCGACGCGGCCGTTCTTGCCGCGATAGACGATGGCATAGTGCTTCTCCAGGCGCTTGGCCATGTAGTTCGCATTCAGGATGGCGGCTTGCGTGGCGCGTTTCAGACCTTCGGAACCCATCAGCGCGATATAGACGTATGAAATCGGCAAGATAGCCGGGCTGCCGTGAGGCGCTGCCGCGACCGGTCCGATGGCGCGATCGTCTGTCGGATTGACCGGATCGGACGGCAGGAAAGGTACGAGATGCGCGGCGACGCAGATCGGCCCCATGCCCGGTCCGCCGCCGCCGTGGGGAATGCAGAACGTCTTGTGCAGATTCAGATGGCAGACGTCGGCACCGATGTCGGCCGGTCGGCAAAGGCCAACCTGGGCGTTCATGTTCGCGCCATCCATGTAGACCTGCCCGCCATTGTCGTGAATGACGCGGCAGATGTCGGCGACACTTTCCTCGAAAATGCCGGCGGTAGATGGATAGGTAATCATCAGGGCCGCAAGCTCGTCGCGATGCCGTGCAGCCTTGGAAGTGAGATCGGTCAGGTCCACCGCGCCTTGTCCGTCGATCGCAACAGGAACGACTTTCATTCCGGCCATGACGGCGCTGGCGGCATTGGTGCCGTGAGCCGAAACGGGGATGAGACAGACGTTGCGATGGGCCTCGCCGCGATGGCGGTGATAAGCACGGATGACAAGCAGACCGGCATATTCGCCCTGTGAACCGGCGTTAGGCTGTAGTGAGACGGCAGCGAAACCGGTAATCTCGGCCAGCCATGTTTCGAGCTGGTCAAACATGGCCTGATAGCCGCGCGTCTGATCAGCGGGCGCGTAGGGATGGAGATTCGCGAATTCGGGCCAAGTGACGGGGATCATCTCGCTGGTTCCGTTGAGCTTCATCGTGCATGAGCCGAGCGAGATCATCGACGTGGCCAGTGAGAGATCGCGTTGCTGAAGGGAGTAAAGGTAGCGCAGCATCTCGGTCTCGGAGTGGTACGAATTGAAGACCGGGTGCGTAAGGTACTTCGATGTGCGGGCGAATGACGACGGCATGGCAAAGGCGTTCGAATTCAGAAGTTCCTCGAAATCCACATCGCTCGATGCGCCGAACGCGCTGAGAACGTCGCGTGCCGTGCGAATGTCGATCGTTTCATCAACGGAGATGCCGATCGACCCGTCGCCGTAGTCGCGGAAGTTGATACCCTTTGAACATGCAGCGGCCAGCACATCGGGCACGGACCGGCCGATGGGGCGCACGCGAAGCGTGTCGAAGAGCGGCGCGTCGCCGACGCGATGGCCCTGTTGCGTCAGGCCGACGGCCAATCCCCGCGCAAAGGCATGTACGCGCTGTGCGATGCGGCGAAGTCCGCTCGGACCATGGTAGACGGCATACATTCCGGCCATGATGGCGAGCAGCACCTGAGCGGTGCAGATGTTACTGGTGGCTTTCTCCCGGCGAATGTGCTGCTCGCGCGTCTGGATGGCGAGGCGATAGCCGGATCGGCCGTGAGCATCCCTGGAGACGCCGACGATGCGACCGGGCATCTGTCGAGCAAACTCCTCCCGCGTCGCCATGAAGGCGGCGTGCGGACCGCCTCCACCCATTGGCACGCCGAAGCGTTGGGAATTGCCGATGGCAATATCAGCACCCCACTCGCCGGGCGGGCGCAGCAGGGTAAGCGCGAGCAAGTCAGTCGCGGCGACGACGAGCGTTCCGACGGCGTGTGCGGCGCGCGTAATGTGTTCATAGCACTCGATGCGTCCGTCGGTCGTCGGATATTGCAGCAGCGCGCCAAAGTACCGTCGGTTCGCGAAGTCGGTCTTCATCGGGTCGTCAACGACAACCTGAATTCCCAGCGGCTCCGCGCGCGTTTGAACGACATTGATCGTCTGTGGGTGACAATCAGATGACACGAAGAATTCATTTCGTTCGTCTCCGACGATTCGGTGGCACATGGTCATCGCCTCGGCGGCGGCGGTGGCTTCGTCGAGCAACGACGCATTCGCGAGTGGAAGACCGGTGAGATCGGCGACCATTGTCTGATAGTTGATCAGCGCTTCGAGCCGGCCTTGGGCGATTTCGGCCTGGTACGGCGTGTACTGCGTGTACCAGCCGGGGTTCTCCAAAATGTTGCGCAGGATAATCGACGGCGTAATGCATCCATAATAGCCCATGCCGATCATGGAGCGAAACACCTTGTTTCGTGCGGCGACGGATTTCAACTCGGCGAGCAGCTCGTGCTCGCCGCGCGGCGCGCCGACCGTCAGCGGCTCGCGCAGGCGGATGGCCGATGGAATCGTGTCGTCGATCATCTCATCGAGCGAGCCATAGCCCAGCAGCGCGAGCATTTCGCGAATGTCTTCGTCGCGCGGTCCGATGTGCCGGTGAATAAACGTGTCGGTGGGGTTCAGTATGTCGAGTGCCATTCGGGTCTGCGGCATTAAGGGCGAAACTCCGGAATCGGTACGGGATTCCATCGTCGGCGCGTCGCGACGCCGCGGCGCACCGGGAAAAACCCAATTATAGCGGGAAAGCCCCTGCGGCGGCATGCCCGCAGACGGCGGGAAAACTCGGAAATACGGCATCCGGCCGGAGCGGCAGCGCGTGCTTGGCGTCAATGGGAGCCGAGCTGCGCCTGATACTGTTCGGCAGTGAGCATGTCGGCATGCGGAGACGTGTCGGAGACCTTGATCCGCACCATCCAGCCCGCACCCATCGGATCGTTGTTGACCGTCTCAGGTGCGTCGTTCAAGGCCTTGTTGACCTCGGTCACGACGCCGGACAGACCGGCCATCAGATCACTCGTGGCCTTAACGCTCTCGATCTCGCCGAAGGGCTTTCCGGCCGTCACTTCTTTTCCGACGGACGGCAGGGAGACATAGGTGATGTCGGTCAGCTCGTCGGCGGCGAACTGCGTGATGCCGATCGTACAGACGTCGCCGTCCAGCTTGTGCCATTCGTGCGTCTTCAGGTAGCGTCGATCAGTCGGCAGGTTCAATTCAGTGCTCCCATCAGGGTCATGGTAACAGCGGAAATCTTACATCCGGCGCAAGCGCCGGTCCAACCGCAAGCACTAGGCTACGAGCGCTTGTAAAACGGCAGCGGTACGACCGTCGCGGCGATCGCCGTGCCACTGACTTCCACCTTGAGCGGCGCATCAGGTTTCGCCCAAGTCGATTCGACATAGCCCATCGCGATTGACTTGCCCAGTGTCGGGCTGAGCGTTCCGCTGGTGACTTCGCCGACAACGGCGTCGTTCGCGAGAATTTTCGCACCCTGCCGGGCGATGCGCTTGCCCTCCAGCACAAGTCCGGTGATTTTTCGCGCGGGGCCTTCGGCATCGATTTGCCGCAAAGCCGCCGCACCAATGAAGTCCTTGGTCAGATCGACGCACCACTTGCAGCCGGCGGAGATCGGATCGATCGACTCATTTAACTCATGGCCATACAGCGGCATCGCGGCTTCGAGGCGTAGCGTGTCGCGCGCGCCAAGACCGGCAGGTCGGATGGTAACGCGGTCAGCATCACCCTCTTTGGTGAGAAAGTCCCAGACAAGCACGCCCGCCGCGGCGGGCAGGACAATCTCAAGGCCGTCCTCGCCGGTGTAACCGCTGCGGAAGACGGTGTAATTCATGCCCATGTATCCACCACTGATGAAGCCGTATCGCGGCATTTCGGCGATTTTGATGGGCAACTTTTCGGCGTTGGCCTTAAACATGGGGATCGTCTGCGGGCCTTGGATGGCGAGCATAACGGTCGCAGTCGTTGTGTCGTCGATTTTGACTTTGAGGCCTTCGGACTGCGTCTTGAGATGGGCGACGTTTTTCTCACGATTGCCCGCGTTGCAGACCATGTAGAGATGATCCTTGAAGCGAGAAACGATGACATCGTCGAGGATGCCGCCCTGCTCATTGCAGATGTGGCTGTATGCGGATTTGCCGACGGCGAGTTTGGCGATGTTGCGCGTGCAGACTCTCTCGAGGAGTTTTTCCGCGTCTTCTCCGATGAACTTCAGCCGTCCCATGTGCGAAACGTCGAAAATGGTGGAGGCCGTTCGCGTGTAAACATGTTCTTCGTTGATTCCGCGATACATGACGGGCATCTCCCAGCCGCCGAATTCAACCAGCCGGGCGCCGAGGCGTTTGTGCGTTTCGTAGAGTGGTGTTCGTAACATGGATCAGAGTGTAGAAGCGGCAAGCGGACATGGTCAAGCCGGTGACTCGCCGGGCTTCGGACACAAGACCACTATCGGCCTGCGGCCCAGATGGCGCGATCGTTAAAGACTCAGGCGAGACGCCCATACCATACATCTTGCGGCACGCCTGCTACTTCTTCATCGGGCCGCGGCGTTTTCCGCGACCGGGCTTTCGACCAGGCCCACTTTGCGGACCGCGCCGATGGCCGTCCTTTGACTCGTATCGGCCAGATTGACCGGTTGATCGTCCGCTGCGATCTCGCGAGGGGGCAGTCGTTGCTTTGGACCGAACACCTGGGCGATCAATACGCGGCGACGGACCGCCGGCCAGCCCGAGCGTGAGTTGGCGCGTTGCGAGATGAACGTTGGCGATCGTGACCGCAAGCCTGCTGCCGAGCGCGAATGTGCGGCCGCTGCGCTCGCCGCGCACACGAGCGAGCTTGACGTCGACATCCCACCAGTCGTCGCCGAGGTCCTCAAGGCGCACGAGGCCGTCGATGAGATACTTGGGGTGCTGCACGAACATGCCGAAATTCGTGACGCCGGTGACGATACCCTCGAACGACTCGCCGATTTTCTGATCGAGCAGGGTGAGGACTTTCAGCGTTCGCAGTTCGCGCTCGGCGCTTTCGGCGCGCCGCGAGAGATAGGACATGCGGCGACCGTAATCGACAAGCTCTTCGTGGCGGATGAGCGCCGGAAGATGCGCAGCCTTTCGTTTCCTGCCGACCGGGATTCGCCCGTCGAAATAAAGATCGAGCAGGCGGTGAATCATCAGATCAGGATAGCGGCGAATGGGGCTGGTGAAGTGAGCGTAGTCTTCACTGGCTAGCGCGAAGTGGCCGACTTCCTTCGGCGAATACTCGGCCATCTGCATGGACTTCAGAATAGCCAGATTGACGGGATGCCCCTCCTGCTTGCCGCGGAGTTTATCGAGCACCTGCTGCAGATCGCGCGGTTCGATTTGTTTTGGAAGTGTCATACCAGCGCCGCGCAGAAAACGGGCCATGGCCTCGACCGAGTCCTCATCGGGCGGCGGATGAATACGCCGCAGGAACGGTGCGTCGAGGCTCGTCAGCAGCCGCGCAACGGCCTCGTTGGCCTCGACCATGACCATCTCGATCATCGTATGGCTGAAGCTGGTGTCTTCCGGGCGGGCGTCGACGACGCGGCCCTCAGCGTCGTAGACCAATTCCACCGCCGGCAATTCGAGCACGATCATGCCCTCGGCCAGGCGGCGTCTGCGTATCGCGCGGGCGAGTTTGTCCATGCGGCGAATCAAATCGACGATCGGCCGATCAAGTCCGTCGCGCCCGCCGTCGAGCACCGTCTGGGCCTGGCCGTAGGTGAGGCGCTTCGTCGAGCGGATCAGGGTATTGGCAAATCGCGTGGCGACGACGCGGCCCTCAGCGTCGTAGCGAATGAAGGCGCTCTTGCAAAGGCGCGGCTCGCCTTGTTGGAGACTGCACAGTCCGTTTGACAGGATTTCCGGAAGCATCGGCAACACGCGACCGGGAAGATAGACGCTCGTGCCGCGCTTGACGGCCTCGCTGTCGAGTTCCGAACCCATTCGCACGAAATGGCTGACATCGGCGATGTGAACGCCGAGTTCCCAGACGGCCGGTCCATGCCTGCGCTTTGATTCGTGCCAGACGCCCCGATTGACCGAGCCGCTGCCCGCTTGTGAGGACTGCGCACGACCTGCATCGCGGATGAGCTCGAGCGAGATGGCGTCGTCGAAATCGCGCGCGTCGTCCGGATCGATCGTGATAATGGTCATGCTGCTGAGGTCTTCGCGGCTTTCGGCAGCGACATCGGGATCGAAACTACGCGCGATGCCGCGCGTCTCTTCGAGCACTTCCTCGGGAAAGGCATCGGGCAGATGGTGCTGGCGAATGATGCCCTCAAGATCGACGCCTGGTTCGCCGCGCTGTCCGAGGCGCTCAACGATCACGCCCTTGGCCGGTTCGCCCTCGCGCGGATAACGGACGATCTCGATGACAACGGTGTCACCGGCACGAGCGCCCTTGGCGTGCGGATCGCCGATGAGGATGGGGCCGTGCAGCGTGTTGCCGTCGGCCTCTACATACCAGATTGAACCGTCGAGATGGAGGGAGCCGACGAATCGGCTGTTGCCGCGCTCGACGATCTTGATGATACGGCCGCCGAAGGCCTGCTTTCCGTCGCGCTGGCCGCGCTTGATGATCGTGCAGAGCACCTTGTCGCCGGTGACGGCGTCAAGGGACTCGCCCTGTGGAATGTAGAGATCGCCATGCTCACCGGGTTCATCGGGGACGACAAATCCGAAGCCGCGCGGGTTGCCGCGATAGGTTCCGGCGATCTGACCCGGTGATCGCTGGAGCATGACGGCGCTGTTGGAGCCTATGACGATTCGGCCGAGGCGTCGCAGCGCGTCGACGGTATCGTGAAAATCGCCCATCTCGGCTTCGGCGATGCCGATGGCTTTGGCCAGCTTGTGAGACCGAATCGGTTCATAGCCGGGTCGCTTGAGGTAATCGAGAATTCTGTCGGAAAATCGCTTGCTCATCGGTTTGCTCGCACTTGCTGTTTTTCGCGAAACCGACGACGATGTGAGGAGACGACGTGGCTCCCCCACGCGCTACGAAGCGCTCCGCCACAGGTTGAGTGACGGCGGCGTCCAGGCTGATTGCCGGAGCGGTCGTCCGAGAAAGGACGCAAGATCATGGAAGACATCATCGCCGACGCCGCAGCCCTTGGCAAGAAGATCGCCGCGCATCCGCGTATGAAGGCCTATATCACCGCCGCGAAGGCCGTAAACGCCGATCCGGCCGCGATCGACACGCTGAAGACCTATCAGGAGACGATCGAGAAGCTGCGCCAGCTAGAAATGTCTGGTCGGCCGATCGAGGTCGACGACAAACACCGGCTTGCCGAATGCGAATCGAAAGTCGCCGGCAACGACCTGCTCAAGTCCATGATGCAGGCTCAGGCGGATTACATGGAACTCATGCATCGCATCAACACTGCGATCGACGAAGCGGCCGGTTCGGCGGCACAGTAGACCGTTACGCCGGATTCACAATCTTCGCCAAAACCACCGCACTGCTTCGATTCGAAATCGCTGCTTCGACGTGCGATTCCAACTCGGCCAGTTTGGCCTCCCAGGTTTCGCGTGACATGGCGGATTGTCTGCGGCGGATGTCTTCCGCGCTGCGCCGCGCAAGAGCGCGCTCACATGCGGCGATGAATGCGCTGCCGACAGGTTCACCTGCGCGATCAGGCGCGGCGAGTTCGATTAAATCATCATAGCGCTCGACTTCCGGCATCGGCGTTGAGACCACCGGTAGACCTGCGCTGAGGTATTCCCGCAGCTTGATCGGGTTCACGGCCCGCGTCAGATTGTTCACGCGAAAGGGAATCAGCCCCACGTCAAATGCGCGGGCATAGGCCGGCAGATCGGAATACCGGCGACGGCCGAGCAAGTGGACATTGGGCATTCGCCGTAACGGCGACACATCAACGGCCGCCTCACCGATAAGCACGAAGCTCCATTCCGGCCGCAGCCCCGCGGCGCCGGCGATCAGATCAACATCGAACCAGTCCTGCAACAGGCCCCAGAATCCCATGATCGGCCGAGGCAGATCGGCGACATCCTTCGGCGGGGGAATCGCAGCGTCGACGGCCCCTGCGAAATGGGCGCCATCGACGCCGTGTGTCACGAGTGCGGCACGACGGCATAGCGGTGATTTCGCCTCGTGAAGCGCGGTCGACGTGGTCACGACCAGATCAGCCTTTTCGCACAACCGGCGTTCGGCGTCGAGCACGGCGCGGGCGTCGTAGCCGGTGAACTCGCTGAAGGCATCGACGCAGTAATACAAGATGCATTCTTCGCCGAAGCGTCCGCATACTTGGTCAACATCAGGGGAAAACGTCCAGAGCTGGATCGGACGCCTTGGAAGGCTTTCTAGTACGCGGCGAATCTGGCGATCCAGCAGGGAGCGGTTCAGTCGGGCCGCGATGCGATGGCCGGGCAACGGCAAGACGATCGGCGTGATGACGGTCATGTTTTCCGATACGCGGCGCGGGCCGTCGATGAACTGGCGCAGCTTCGAGCCGGCGGCGCGAGCATCGGCCAGCGTGGCGGACGGGCGGCGCGAGGCGTGATAGTTGACCCAGATCACGTGATTATCGCGGGACAGCAGGCGCATGAGATGATGCTTGCTGGTCGGATCGTAGAACCAGTTGCTGGCGAAGCAGATAATGTTGCGATTCTGGATCATTCAGACGGCTTCGCTCTCCGCGCTTCGCTGACTTGTTGAATGTATGCCACGCACTGTCGGCCGACGGTTCGCCAGCTTCGTCGGCCGCCGTGCGCTGCGATCTCGGCGCGGTTCCACGGCGTCGACATCGCCTCGACGATCGCCGATGTCAGCGTCCATGCATCATTCGGCGAAACCACGCGGCCGAGTCGCTCAGTCGCAACTTGCTCCGGATTGCCGCCCACATCCGTGCAGACGACGGGACATCCGCAGGCCAGCGCCTCGGAGATCGCGTTGCACCAGCCCTCTGAATCGCTGGCGAGGACGAACAGATCGGCCGCGTTCAACATGCGGGCGATCTCGCGCTGGTCGCACCGGCCGAGCAGCGTCACGAGCGCGGCGCTGAATTGTGAAGCAAGCTGCCGATTCACTCGCGCCATGGACGTCTTCAATTCGTGGGCATAGCGCGGTTCGCCCGCGTCGCCGCCGACGAGAATGAGTCGCGTGCCGCCGATTTTCGCGCACACGTCGGGCCATATCTCAATGAGGCGATGAAAGCCCTTGATTCGCTGAAGATGACCGACGCATACGACGAATCGCGCTGCGGCGTCCCAACCGAGCGCCGCGCGCGCCGCGCGATCATGCCCGAACTCATCGACGCGCGACGAGCGAAAAAAGACATCCGTATCAATTCCGTTGGGGATGACGCAAGCGTCCAGCTCGCGCTCCGCCACCTCGTCGGCCAACCGCGCAAGCGACCGCGAAACGGCGATGATGCCGTCGGCGTCGCGCAGCATCCGGGCAATGAGCCGGCGGCGCTTCGGATGACGCGACTGGCTGACGAGCTTTCCGCGGAGCGTGACGACAAACTTCAGGCCAACCTCGCGGGCGACGCGCCACGCACCAACCGCGTCGGGCCATTCGAAATGCGCGTCGACCACTTTTGTTTGCAAGCGATCCGCCACGCAGCGCAGACCGGCCATGAACGCCGCCGCGTAATAATCGGCGTCGCGGCTTTTGAGCACGCCGGGCACATAAAACATGCGCGGGCGAACGACCGGCGGCACGGCGATCGCATCGATGTCCATAGAGCGCACGACGGGCCGCAACACGGGAAACCACGGCCGCGGCGAGACGACGGCCAGCGGCGACACATCGTGCATGGCTTCCAGCCGGCGCTGAACAAAGACGCCTTGCATCGGCCGTTCGGGCGTCGGATAGACCAAGGTTGTCGAAACGATGCCGCCGCCGTTCATGCGCCTCCCCGCAAGTGGTGCAATTACGAAACCGCTGCCATAAGGTAGTTATCGGCAATAGCGTGGTATCCATCGCCGGGAACCGCCCTGCCGCTCACTGCATATAGCCGTTGTCGAATATTGGCCGCCTCGCGACATCGAGGCTAACATTTGGCCATGCCATCCATGCGTTTGCTACTGGATGATCCGCTGCCAGGCGCTGCCAACATGGGCCGCGACGAGGCGCTGCTTCGCGCTTTTGAGCACACAGGGGGCGGTGTGCCGGTGTTGCGGTTTTATGGCTGGAATCCGCCGACGATTTCGCTGGGGTACTTTCAGGAGTACGCGGAATTCGAGTCGCTCGCGCCGCCCGCAGGCGATCTGGACGTGGTTCGACGAACCACCGGCGGCGGAGCCATTTTGCACGATCTGGAAGTGACGTATTCGCTGACCATGCCGCTGGATCATCCGCTGATCGTCAACCGGCCGAATCGGCTTTATGAGCTGGCACACAACGCGGTCATGCTGGCGATCGGCGGCGATGTACGGCTGCATGGCTGCGGCCACGGCTCTTGCGATAGTTCGGCTCAGCGCGGCCCGTTCTTCTGCTTCGCGCGGCGTCATGCGCTGGATGTCGTCGTCGCCGATGGGCTGGGACCGGAAGGCGTGTCGAAAATCGCCGGCTCGGCTCAGCGGCGCACGCGCTGCGCCGTTTTGCAGCACGGCTCGATCATTCTCGACAGCCGCTTCACACAACAACCGACGGCTCGATGGCGCGATCTTGATCCGCGAATTGACTTTGAGCGAGCGGCGGCGCGCCTGCGGAACGGCTTCGAGGAAGTGTTTGAGAGGCCTGCGCGGGAATCGGCCTGGCGGCCCGATGAACTGGCGGCGGCGGCGATGTATGAGAGTCAGTACGCCGGCGACGATTGGACGCGGCTGCGCAAGCGTCTTACGGCGTGACGGGCATTTTTCCGAGGACCGCGCCGATGGCGATGATGAGTGTCACCATTATGGCATTTATCGCCATCCACTTCGCGCGGCGCTGCCGCATGACCTCGAAGGCCTTCGCCCGGCCGACGAGGGCGCTGGCGACGAAGAACACGGCCATCGCGAGCAGGATTTTCGCGCCCATCAGGCCGTGATACAGCCCCTGTCCGCCGTGCAGCGGCATCTTCACGACGATGTAGTTGTACAATCCACTCA
>CAZRFP010000002.1:0-61137 GCA_964599535.1 uncultured Planctomycetaceae bacterium | reverse complement strand
GGCCCATGTCTTCGGAGACACCCATGCCGCCAGGATGATGCCGAGTATCCACTGCAACACCATGATGACGGCGAAGATGTGATCGGTGCGAATACGAATCCGCCGCATCTGATCGCCGAAGTGCATGTCCGTGCGAACTCGGACATCCGATTCAATCGGCATCTCCATGTCGCCGCGCTGGGTCACCGCCGATCCTCCGCGCTGGACATTCTGTCGGGAGATTGCAGCGGGCAGCCGAATACCGGCGTGCATTGCGCCGGCTTCGAGCCGTGAAGCAGCCAATCGGTAACGGCGGCTCGGCCGATGTTGTCGCCGACGTGCCCGCGCGCGGCGGTAATGCCGCCTTCGAACACGAGCCGCCCATCGGGATCGAACAGCAATGCAGCCCCGGATGTACGCGCGCCGAAGAGCGTCGCCTCACTTCCTTTGCCGTCATGAACGAGTTCAACGCCGGGTAATTCGCTCGCGACCTGATAGATGTGCTGCCTGCGTAATTCGTCCGCGTCGATTTCCATCGTAAAAACGACGCATGTCTTCATGCGTCGTCCGGCGGTGGCCATCAGACGCGACAGTTCCTCCACGCTCGCGCGCGAGCAGGGGCACTTCGGATGAAGGAACAACAGCAGCGTCGACTGATCCGCGGCGCGCTCGATCTGGGATTGTGTCGGCCACATGCCAGGCGCCTTCGCAGCGTCGCCCGGCGCGTTCGAGTAATCCGCCAGCGCGTACCAACCCACCGCCATAAACAGGCACCAGATGATGGTCGGCATGACGATCGACGTCAGGCGACCAACCGGCACATCGACCGTGCCTCTTTGACCAGCGTCCCTGACGGGTTGAATCAACTGTACCACTGGAATCCACCTTGAAGTTGCACGTAGCTACGAACCAACTCGGAACGTCAAATCGCCACGAATTCATCGGACTATCCTGTAAGGGGATTCACCAGACGCCGGCGTAAATTCGGACGGCGCAACTCGCATACGCGAAAGCCGGAGAGGGTTCGGTTGTATCGAGCAATCACTAAAATCGTCGCTTGGGCGACTGCGCAAAAAAACACCCCCGTCGTCCGAAAACGAGCGGGGGCGTTTCCGGTTGGCAAAGTGCCTGGCGGCGACTCGACCATCCGGAGCAGGGTGGAGTGGGGTATTAGGAAACCACGGCCTCGATCCTATCAGTCTCGACCAAGGCGGCGGTAGAGTTCAAACGTCACTCCTTGATGTTGCGAACGGCCTCGTACTTTTCAAACAACTCAGGCCGGCTGGTCTTCATCTGCTCGATGTTCTGGAATCGCTCGACGATCTCCGCATCACCCGAGCGCGTGACGACGCGAATCGAACCGTCGGCCTCAACTTCAAAGCTCGTTCCGACCTTTTGGCGGATCATGATTCGTCGCCGGCCGTCCTCACCGGGGGCAGCCGAGAGATTCTCTCGAATGGTCACTTCGAGTCGCTCTTTGAGTTCCAACGCGCGCTGACGGGCCTCTTCGGCGCGCTGCTGAGCGTTCTGCGCGCTGTCGCGCATCGCCTCGGCCAATTCCCGTTGAGTGTCGACATCAATTTCGAAGCACTCCGGAACACCACGATAGAACACACCGCCCGGCAGTCTCTGGGCGTGGCGCTCAAAAAAGAAGTTGCCAGGACCAACGCCCATATCGCTCTTGAAGGACTTGAAAGCTTCCGGATCGGCTGCCTCGAAAGCCGCTTCATTTTCGTACGTCTGCGTGGTTGTGGATTCCTGGTCGTTCTCTCGGATCGTCTTGGTCACGGTCATCTTGCCGGCCGCATCGGTCTCGATGCGCACTTCATGGCCTTTGTCGATGAAAATCTGCATCTTGTTCGGGCCGCCCGCGCCGAGTCCGCGCCATTGGAACCGCACATCCTGCGGATCAAACTTCGGCATGTGCTGCCACACGTCCTGCATGTCCTTGAGTTCGTCCAATTCCTTGAACTGCCAGACTCCTGCCGGGTCTTTCTCGATAATGCCGCCGCGCCGGAAAACCTGGCCACCGATCACTTCGGGCTGATCGGATTCGTACTTGTATTTCAGCGAAGCCCAGTTTTCGGGACGCGCGCCGACCGTCAGATTGATCCTCTGCGATGTCGATTCACGAATCACGTCGAAAACGCGAAGCTCGTTCGGGCTAAAGCTGCGAACAAGTTCCAAAAAGGCCCCAAGATCAGACGAAACACTCTTGCCATCCACGCCGACCAGAACGTCATATTGCTGAAGCCCCGCGAGGTCTGCTGGCGACCCTTCGGCGACGTTCAGAATCATCTGGCCCGTGTTTTCCGCCAGCCTAAGATGAGCGGCCAGAGGCTTGGTCACCGGGCCAAACTGCACGCCGAGCCAGGGACCGCCGGCTTCGATATTCTGCGCTACAACACCCGATCCGTCTTCACTGCCCGTCATCTTCTTCATCACGAAAATGCCTGGCTCTGAACCGGCTCCTTCTTCAGAAGCAACACCGACAACGACGCGCTGATGGCCTTGCTCTTCGCCTGATGCCACCCGTACGACAGCGACGTGTCCCTCGGCAGGCTCTTCGCCGGCAACAACGCGAACGACGGCGATTTTCTTCTCGGCCGGCTCATCGACGACCGGCGCTGCAATACGCGCCGACGCAACGGACGCGCCGAACAGACCAATGATGACTCCAGCCAATACATGCTTCACGATCATGGGAAAGCTCCTTCTGAGTTCAGAGGCCCCGCGCGGTGCGAGGCCGGTTCCTAAAACTAGAAATCACCTCGGACGGGAATACCCTGCGTCGCCTGGGACTCCCGCTCGAAGACATAGATCACATTGGGGTTCGATCCGCGAATCCCGATGAAGTCTCGATAAACGTTGTCAAAATACTGACGCGGGCTGTGATCCACGTCGCGGTAATCAACGAGCATCGACGGCCCGAAAGCGGGCGATGGAGCGGCCTGTTGAATGGGAAATTCAACCGGTTTGTGAGTCAACTGCGTGCCGCGCGGATCAGGCTGCAACAAGACCGAAACAATCAACACGGCCGCCGTCGTCAGAAGCGCGGCGGCAGCCGCCGTGAAATAAGGCTGAAAGCGCCGGCGAAATGGAATGATCGAATGTGTCGTGCGGGCTGAGCCGTTGCTGTTGCCGTAAGACGCCAGATCGTACCGCATGGCCGCCGCCGCAAAGGCGTCGTTCCGTTCATATTCAGCCAGCAACCGCCGAGCCGGCTCGCTGGCCGCGAGAAGCTGATCCAGCCGGGCCTGTTCCGCGACTGTAATCTCGCCGTCGAGGCGACGGCAGATCAGCCGCTCTGTCTCTTCGGTTACGCCGTGTGGAATGTTGTTTTCGTCGAAACTCATGCTTTGGATTTCACTTCGTCAGCGTTGCCGCCGGTCAGTGCCGACCGCAACAAGCGTCGGGCGCGAACCAGCCTCGTTTCCACCGTATCCACGGGAAGCGACATCGCTTCCGCGATCTGGGCATAGCTCCAGCCTTCCAGGTGCCGAAGCACAAACGGCTCGCGGTAAATCTCGGGCAAGCCATGAATCGCTTCGAGCATCCGACGAGCCTCTTCTTCCGCAATCAGCGAGCGAACCGGATTGGCCGTCTCGCGCGCCGCCGGCTCCGCTGCTTCCAGCGATGTTCGTCGGCGCGACTCGCGGGTGCGCTTCAGGCCGGCATCGATCGCCGCGTTTCGAGCCATCCGAAACAGCCACGAACGCCAGCGCTCCGGATCGGCCAAGGTTCCAAGCTGCTGGCAGACGTTGGCCCACACATGCTGGGCCACATCCTCGACCGCACCCGAATTTCCCAACGTCGCGTAAACGACATGGCGAACCCAGCCATCGTGACGGCGGACAAAGGCATCCAATGCCGCACGCTCACCGCGCTGTGCGGCCGCGATCAATCCTGGATCGCTCCGGTCGATGCTACTGGCCATGGCCGCCTTCACACCCATAAAAGACGCCTGAACGAGATGCTCCCTGTCAAAGATTATCGAATTCGATGCCCAAAAGGTTCGCCAATTGCTTTCCGAAAGCGGTTGATAGCGCTCCATTGACCACGAATCGCCTGCTTCCTGGTGGGATTGGTCGGGCTTGGGGCAATTATTGCGAGTCGCGGGGAATGATCGCTCCCCTTATCAGGGAGTGGCGGCCGGCATGCCGGGGTACCTGAGCTGGGGAAGGTAGGACTCGATGTCTTGATCCTGAAACGCAATGAGCGCAATGGTGATCAGCGTCCAAAGCACCGCCGTGACGAGGAATGGCCGGTCCTTAATCAGGATGTCGCTCGGACCGGTACGCTCCCCCTGACTGATGACCATGCCGTAACGGAAGACGGCATAGAAGACGAGCGGCGTGGTGAAGATGAGCGTGTGCGGCGTCGGGTTGTAGGGATCAAGTGTGTAAAGCAGAAACGTAATAACCGCCATCGCCCCGGTCACGGCCAGCAGATTCGTGAGAAGCTCGATGCTGTAAGAGGACAGGGTGGCGCGGTGCTTCGCGGCATTACCGCCGGCGTTCATCACGGCCAACTCGCATCGACGCTTGCCGAAGCCGAGGAACAAACACAACGTAAACGTGCAGACGACGAGCCACGCCGATACGGGCACCGCGATGGCCTGCGCGCCGGCCAGCGCCCGCATGACGAATCCGATGGCGATCAGGATGACGTCAAGCAGCACGCGATGCTTGCCCCAGAGCGAGTAGATGAGATTAAGCAACAGATAGCCGACGGCCGTTAATGCAAAGCCGCGCGGCAGGTAGAGCGAGGCCCCGACGCCGACGGCCGCAAGCATAATGGACTGCGCTCCGGCAAAGGCGGGCGACAGCGTACCGCTTGCGACGGGCCGGTTCTTCTTCGTGGGATGGTGAGCGTCCTCGCGATAATCGAGCAGATCGTTCAGCGCATACACTGAGGCCGAAAGCAGACAGAAGATGCCAAAGGCAGCAAGCGCGATCAGTATTTTGCCGGTAGATTCCGGTTCGTCGAGTTGAACGCCAAACACGAGGGCCGCTAGAACGAAGACGTTCTTGACCCACTGTGCGGGACGCATCAATCTGACGGCGGCGATTAGCTTGTTCAACGGGCCATCCCAAGGGCGAAAAGTGGCACGGGAGATTCTCGCGATTTACGGCTGCCGGTCAATCCATCGAGAGTGTAGACGGTCGTTGGGGCGAGCAGAGATTCTCAATGTTCTACTGCGCTGACGGCCGCAAGGGGCGCGCACGAATGCCCGGCGCAATGTCGCGGCCTTCGCGCCGACGCGCGGGCCTAAGCTCCTCCGCGGTCAGGTTTCGCGCCAATCGGATGCCGAGGCGATATCGTCCGTCACCCAGGTCTCGACAATTCCGCACGGTTCCGCTGATCTGCACCGGTTGCTGGCTGATCGTACGATACGCGATCCGGCAGGCCGTGCCCGAGGCGACCAGTTCATCGAATTCAATCGCCAGCCCACCCTTCGACATGTCGACCACCGGGCATTCGACATTGTCGCTCTTGCCGTCAGGCCCCAGCGGCGTAAAGCACACGTGTATGCGCTCGCAGTCATGTCGCGCCGTCCGCCGCCGAGACCGCGCCACGCTTGTCGCCGTTTCATCGTTTCGCGGCGCTACGCCGTCGTGCGGATCATGAACGCCGTTGGACTCGACGCGAATCTTCGCACCGGAAAGCTCGCCGTCATACAATGGGATGGGTTCGTCGGCCATTCAGCACCCCCGTCAGTTCGCCCCCGGACAATCGCCTGTCCGTCGTCGCTACCGTTATCGGTTCGTCGGCAGAGCTGCTGCCGCTTGCGATGGCCGGTGTATCAGTTATGAGTCCCATTCAAACGTGCCCTGAGCGGCCCGGACGAAAAAAACTTGAAAATCGGACCAAACAAACTTCGTCGCTGGTACATGTCATCCATGAGAGGCCCGCGCGGCCCCGGCGGTCCCTTGAAATGACCTACGACCTCAAGCCCACGCCGGATGCGCCGGAACGCCCGACTTTGTCGGCGGGCATGAGTGTGGGCGCCGCATTGGAGGATCTTCGGCGCCGCTTGGTGCGCTATGCGGTCAAACTGGTTTGGAATCGCGACGACGCCGAAGAGGCGGTGCAAGGCGCGTTTACCATTGCGATGGAAAAGGGCGTGTCACCATCAGAAGAGCGTTTTGGCCCATGGATGTTTCGAACGGTCGGCAACATCTGCCTGAACGAGCGGCGCAAGCGCAAGCACGAACCGCTGGCCGACTGGATCGAACGCCACGCTGACGAAGAGGCCGGCGCTCGCGCGGAGCGTATCGAACGATTGGATCGCCTGCGATCGGCCATCGCGGCGCTGCCGGAGCAGCAGCGAATCGCGATCGTGCTTCGCGGTGAACAACAGATGTCCTACGGCGACATCGCAACGGTCATGGAACTGTCGGAATCGGCCGTGCGCGGACATGTGCATCAGGCCAGGAGAAGGCTGGCCGAACAATTGACTTAGAAATGTGCATCAAGTGGCAAGTGGAACGGTTATCGAAGTGTGAAGGCGAATGAACGATGAACTGCGGGGAAACGCGACAACAACTCGACGCCTGGCTGGATGACGAACTTGCCGACCAAGCGCGCTTTGCGGTTCAAGCTCATTTGGCTCGCTGCCCGGATTGCGCCGATTGGTTCACGACGAACCGAGCCATCGCGACCGACTTGGGTGATCTCGGCGCGGCCGCTGATAGGATCAGTGCGTTTCCTGTCGTCTCGAAGCCCAGGCGATCGTTCCACGCTGCTTGGCGTTTCGCCGCGCTGGTGGCTGTCGCAGCGGGCGCATTCATGGGCTTCAGATCGCTAATTCAGCCGGAACGGACCACGACATTCGTCGCCGAACTTGACCAACGCGCGACACAGCCTTCGGGTGATGCCGCCCCCGTGCCGACCGATGATTTCAGCATTGAAGTGGACGAGTCGTATTGGGCCGTCAGCATGAAATCCGGCAATCCCAACATACGCATTGTCTGGCTTTATGGAGACGGACCGGCCGCGGACGAATCCACGCCGGCCGCGAACGACACGGATGTTTCGCGAGAAATCGAATAACCCGCCGGCCGTTCGGAGATTTGAAGCCGATCGGCGGCAACCGACCAACAAGGAGAATTGCCGATGTTCACGCTGCTGATCATGACATTTGCCTGTCACTTTGCGATCGACGAAAGCGCTGCACAGATCGTGCCTGCGATTCCCGCGACGCCGCTCGTGCTGCACGCGGCCCAACCGCCGGAAGGCGAAGCGCAGCCTGCCGCGCCGACGCGGCGCGCCGGCGATCGCCGAACCGAGCCTTCGACGCCATCAACGCCCACGGCGGCCGGTTTGTACGGCGCGCAGCCGGGCGAAGCGGCGCCGGTGCTGATCCCGCCGGAGGTTCGCGTGATACCGCTCAAACATGCGAATGCAGCGCTGGTGGCCCAGTTGATCAACGACGGTTACGGCGATCATCTGGTTTACGCTGACGCACGCACGAACGCGATCATCTACATGGGCAAATCGGGCCTGGCCGCGAAAGTGGCGGACACGGCCGCCAAGCTGGATTACTCCGGCGAGGGAATCGTCGATGAAGATGCAATCGTCATTCACCGCGTAAAACATCGAAGCGCGGACGAGATCGTCCGCCAGATCCAGATGACCCTGGCGAGATCGCAGCTACGAATAGCGTCGGACAACCGCAGTGCGTCCATCGTGCTCTCGGGCCCGAGCGGCGACATCAGTAAAACCCTCGCGGCGATCGACGAACTGGATCGAGCCACGCCGCCGGTCCAGCTCGAATTCGCATTCTTCACGGCAAATCCGAATCCAAATGACGCAGACGAGGAAGCCCTTCCTACGCCGTCAGACCTGAAGAGCGTGGCCGATGAGCTTCAACGTTTTGGCCTCGTCGAATTCCATTCGCGATTAACGGCTCACGCCATTCAAAGCGAAGTGTTTTCCGTTGAGGGCGTCACTGGACACCAGAGGCGCGTGAACCTGTCTGGCGAGGTCATTTCCAGTCCGGCCGGCGGGCCCGTCAAGATCAGGCTGTCGGCATCGGTTGGACCGTCGAAATTAGATGGGGAGCCGGGAACGGCTTTCAATCTTCGAACGACGATCACCGCCAACCGCGGCGAGTACATTGTCGTCGGCAGCGCGCCGGCAACATGGAGCCCCGGCCAAGTCATCGTACTCGTGCTTCACGTTCAACCGTAAGCGCCGAACTGCCGGCCCGGCTGGATTACAAAAATCAATGCGGGCGGTTCGGTCTATCCGAACCGCCCGCATTCGTCATCTTGAATTGCATAGCGCCTGCGCGACGGATGCACCTCGCGCCGCGTTGCGCCGGCTAAAGCGTGTTTACAATGTCGAGCGCCAGCGCGCCCAGCAGCGATCGCACCGGCATCAGCGCGAGATCAAGCCAGAGGACGCTGCCAAAGGTCACGGCCGCCAATGGTCCGGGGCCGATTCCGCAACCCGTTAGAACGGGTAACAGCGTCATCGCGATGACGGAAAGGGCCGCGGACTTGCTGGAAGTGAAAAGTCGATTGAGTCGAAACATCGATACCATCCTTCATTAACGCAAGTTGACTTGAGTAAACGTGCGAGGTTCAGGCTTGACCGCGGCGTGCCGAAGGGCGAATCCCGCGGCGGCGGCGATCTCTAACGCGCAGAATTTCAGAACCCGACGATCGGTAAATCTATGCCGAACAATCCCGCAAACCCGCTGATCAGATCAGCGATCACGTTAATAATCTGCAGAAAGTAACCCGTCGGAAACAACGTAAAGAAAATCTCAAACATTGGTCGCAATATACCGCCATCCGTACTCATCTACCCATCCTCGCTTTCGTGTGCATTCAACTCTTGGCTCAGACCAACACTCGATCGGTGCAGTGCATCCTATGAACTTAATCGTGCCATCACTACCTCAACCTGATTTAGACGCGGTGAGCGCCCCTTATTTTTCCGGAACGTTAAGTTATGCGGCCAATGCTGACCCACAACCCGCGCCGCCGCTTTATTCTAGGTGTACCTCTAAATCCAATCAAACGAAAGGCTATGTGCCCAGTGCCTTACACGTGCTTCTCCAAAATCAATATCGGGCCGCCCCGAATGTTACCGGTCGTTTGCCTTCGTCGATGCCGAGATTCCGTCATGCGACTTCGACAACAGCAGGATCTGCGATCGGCTCAGGCGCTCGTGCACGTCGGGGTCGTCGATGCTCGTCAGAATGGGGCGGTCAACCGAACCACCCGACGGCCGCACCGTCAGATTGCGAATCATCAGCGGCACCGGGCGATCCAGCGCGACGGTCACGCGGCGAAGCAAGAACACCGTCGCCGCGCGGCCGATCGATGAAACGGTGAACAGGATCAGATAGGCCGTATAGCTCTCACCCTGCCAGCGAAGCAGCGCGCCGCCAAGCATCGCTCCGGCTACGATGGCCGATGAGTTGACCAGATTGAACGTCGTCAAAACGCTGGTGCGTTCGTCGTCGCGGATCGTCTCAAACAGGAGCAGAAACGTCGCCAGCTCATAGGCCCCCCAGCACGCCCCCGCCAGCAATTGCGTCGGCAAAAGGTAATACGGCGAACCGGAGACGACCCACATCACCGCCAAAGGCACGATCCCAAGGCCGCCAATCCAAAGCAGCGTGATCGCGCCGTATTTTTGCGCGACGCGACCGAACAGCACGACGGACACCGACTTCGCGAAAAACGAGACGGCCATCATGGCGACAAACGTCGCGTAAGAAAAATCAAGCTTCTTCAGCATGAACGGCGTGAAATAGGGCGCGGCAATCTGAGATGTCACCTGCATCGCGACCATGTAAAGCATGAGCGCGCCCGCCGGTCTGCGAAAACGATCGAGCACCTCTACGAGATGCACACGGCGTTCAACAATATCCTCGACGGCAGGTTCGACTTGACGCAGCAGAAAATAGACTGACACGAGCCGCGCGGCGCAAGCGATCGAAAAGACGAAGACGAATCCCGCAAGCGGCGTTCCGCCGGTTTTCGCGTAGTGCAGCACAATACCGCCGGATACCAGGCCGATCATGACAAAGGCCTGGGCAAAGCGTGTCCGGCGCGAAAAGAACGACGCACGCAGCCGAGGCGGAACGATATGGCTCATCCAGGTGTTCCACGCCGGACCGGCCGCCAGCGCTGTTCCCCAGTACACCGTCGAGATCGCCAGCGCGCTCCAAGCCGGCATCCAGCCGCGCCAAGCGGCGATGACCAGCGGCACAAACGCAAGCCCCTGAAACGTCGCACATAGGATGACCCATCTGCGATGGCTGCCGGTGTGGCGAACAACATGCGGCGAAATGAGCTGCAGGATCGCACCGCAAAGCATCGGAACCGTCGCCACCAATCCTGCGACGACTTCGCCCAGGCCGATCGCAAGCACAAACGCCGGAAGATACGTCTCGCCCAGACCAACCATCACACTGAATGCCGATGCGTCGAAGACGCTGGCGCGCAGACTCTTGCGTATCGGGTCTTGAAGTGGCGTGCGACGGTTCATCCGGGCGGAGCGCTCCGAGTTCTGATTCAATTCACAAGCGGCGAAGTTTATTCGATTCGGCGAATGTGCGTCACGCAAGCGCTTCGGATTGCGCCAATTTCCGCACGATCGCCATTCAAGCGTGCCGATGGACGCACGACCTCAATCAACCGCCGCTCCGGCGCACCTTGGCAAATGCGCCCCGATTGCTCGCGCGGCGCAGGGTCGCTATCGTGACAAGCAATGAGCAATAACGGAAGACCTGCGTTTACGATCGTCGGCGGCGGGCTGGCCGGCGGCGTCATGGCCAATTATCTCGGCCGCGCCGACTATCATGTGCGCGTATACGAAAAACGACCGGACCAGCGGAAGGCCGGCATCATCGGAGGTCGATCGATTAACTTGGCGCTTTCAGTTCGCGGCATGCACGCGCTGGAAGAAATCGGCGTGCTCGACGAAGTCATGCGGCACGCCGTGCCGATGCCCGGCCGCATGATTCATGGCGTCGATGGCTCTCTCGCATTTCAGCCTTACGGTACGCACGGCGAAGCGATCAACAGCGTCTCGCGCGGCGGGCTGAATTGCATCCTGTTGGATGCAGCCGAGCGCTATCCGAATGTGCAGCTCTTCTTCGACCACAAGTGCATCGACATTGACCTCGAGACCGGCGAAACAGCCTACGAAAGGCCGGGCGGTGATATTGTTAAGGCGCCTGCCGCCGTCGTGGTCGGCGCCGACGGCGCGTTCTCGCCGGTTCGCGCGAAGATGCAGAAGCTGGACCGCTTTGACTACAGCCAGTCTTATCTCGCCCACGGCTATAAGGAACTGTGCATCCCCCCCGCCGATGGCGGCGGATGGCGCATGGAGAAGAACGCGCTGCACATCTGGCCGCGACGCAGCTACATGATGATCGCCCTGCCGAACGCCGACGGCTCGTTTACCGTGACCTGCTTCTGGCCCTTTGATGGTCCGAACGGCTTTAACCGTCTGGGCACGCGCGATGAGGTGATGGCCTATTTTCGCGAGCACTTTCCGGACGCCGTGCCGCACATGCCGACGCTGGCGGACGATTATTTCGCGAATCCGTCCAGTTCGCTCGTGACGGTGCGCTGCGGGCCGTGGTTTCATCGCGATCGCGCGGTCATGCTGGGCGACGCGGCGCATGCGATCGTTCCGTTCTTCGGTCAGGGGATGAACTGCGCGTTCGAAGACTGCACCTCGCTGATGAATAACATCACGGCGAGCGAAGGTGACTTGATCTCGGCGTTTTCGCGCTTCTTTGACGAGCGAAAGCTGCATGCCGACGCCATCGCCGATCTGGCATTGCAGAACTTCATCGAGATGCGCGACAAGGTCGGCGATCCGGCCTTCCTGCGGAAAAAGGTGGCCGAGAAGCGGCTGCATCGCTGGTTTCCACGGTGGTATGTTCCCTTGTATGAAATGGTCAGCTTCACGCGCATGGGCTATGCCGACACCGTCGAACGCGCCCGGCGGCAGGATGAGATCGTGCGGTTTGTAACGTTCCTGCTGATTCTGGGAGCGGCGTCGCTGGCGATCGTCATCGCGTATTACCTGTTTCGTTGAAAAGCGTTCGTATGCATGGCGCCCCGTGAGCCGGGCGAGGGCCATTCAGTTGAGGATTCGACAGTCATGGCACTGACGTATGCTAGCTATCTGGATATCGACAAGTTGCTCGAGCTTCAGCGGCCGCGCTCCGACCCGCCCGAGCATGACGAGATGCTGTTCATCATCATTCACCAGACGTATGAACTCTGGTTCAAGCTGATGCTGCACGAGCTGGAGAAAGTCTGCCGCGACTTTTCCGCCAACGATCTCTTCGGCGCGATCCACACCTGGAAACGCCTGCGCACGATCATGAAGACGCTCGTCGGGCAGCTCGACATTCTGGAAACCATGACGCCCATGTCATTCGGCAGCTTCCGCGATCGGCTGGAAACATCCTCCGGATTTCAGTCGGCCCAGTTTCGCGAGTTCGAGTTCATACTCGGCTACAAGCGTCCGGAGATGATGAAGCCTTGCGAAGCCGAGCCGGTCGGCCATGCGAAGATTATGCAACGCCTGCGCGAGAAAAGCGTCGTCGATCATTTCTACGATTTTCTCGAACAGCGCGGCGTCGACGTTCCTGCCGAGCTGTGCAACAAGCCGATCGAAGAGTCCACGCGACCCAGCGAAGCTGTACAGGAGGGCCTGCTCCGGCTCTACCGATCCGGCGATCACGACGCCGTCGTGATACTCTTTGAGTTGATGACCGACTTCGACGAAGGCCAGCAAGAGTGGCGCTATCGTCATGTGAAAGTCGTCGAGCGGACGATCGGCAACAAGCAGGGCACGGGAGGATCGCTCGGCGTCGATTTCCTCAAGCGATCGCTGTTTCAGCCGGTGTTTCCAGACTTGTGGGCCATACGGCACCAGTTGTGATCAGGACCAACACGGGCGCGGAACGCGGCGACGCTAGTCGGCATCTTCGATCTTGCTGACGTGCGTCTCGACGACATCTCTTGCGAACGCAACGCGCTCCATCTCGGGCAGCACGCGACCGTAAAACGACTGAAGATATGCCGCATAGTCCGTGTCGCCGCGCTCAACCTCGCCGCGTATCGACGCCAACGCATCGGCTAGTCCCCTCAGACCGGCCGCCATCGCACCCGGCGGCATGTCCGGCTCGTAAAGCCATCGGCCTTCTGAATAGACGAACGGAGCGCGGACCAACGGCACATGTTCACCTTCCTGCAACGTCACCGTCGCACGGTCTCCGTGAAATGTCTGATTGATGACGCGAATCTCGCTTGAAAATACGCCGAGGTTGTTCCGCATGACCGACATGTCCCATGCAATGAATCGCGGGCCGCCGTACCGCGCGGCGACGGCCGCCCTCAAGCGATCGTCGGACTCAAGCACATCGTCGATGGCGCGAAGAATCGCTACGGCACTTTCGCGCCGATCGGCCGTGATGCACTGCGCGATCGTCTCGTAATCGCGGCGCTCGTGCAATTCGCGCAACAGAGTTGCCAATTCAGCGGGTGATGCCGCGGTATGCGCGGCAGGCGACACCGTTTTTGCCGAAGTCTGAGGCGAATCGTGCGACGACCCTTCGGACCGGCATCCCGACATCACGGCCGCCGCCATGCCCAAACCCGCGCACCACCAGCAAGCCCGAAAGATTTTCCCGTTCATAACGGTTATATCGGGAGAATCAGCTCTGCGGCAGAAACTGATCGCAACAGCGCTCCGCTTCCGACCGCCGATGACTTATGATAGAGGGATGGTGCTGCAACGCGCCCGGCCATTAAAGCCGGCGAATTCCGCCGACGATGGCGCATGATTCGCGCGGTGGACGAATAGGGATATACGTTGATGCGACTGACAAACGCGACCCATTTCCTGATTGCCGCCGCCTCCGTTTCGATCGCGTGGTATGTCACACACGTCGCTGCCGTCGAAACCGACAAGGCCGAAACACCCTCTGTCAACCCTTCAACGCATGCGCTCGTGTCACAGAACAATGAAACGCAGCAGCCAAACACGGACCGGCCGACGCCTAACGGACCGTTTCGCGGAATGGCCATTCAGCTCCACGCCGGCGCTAACGTCTATGACGAGTACAAATCACTGATTCCCGAAGTCGCTGATTTGGGGGCCGATACCGTGCTCCTGGTTGTGCATGGCTGGCAAACACATGCGGGCACGCTTGATCTGCATTTCTCGCCGCAGCGAACGCCGTCCATCGAAGGCGTCGGCAAGCTGCTCGATCTCGCGGCCATGCACGGTTTGCGTCGAATCCTCATGCCCGTGGTGCTGCTCAAGAACCCGCGCAATGGCGAGTGGCGTGGCAAGATCGTCCCGCCCGGCCACGACTGGGATGCATGGTTCAAGCGTTATCGTCAGTTCCTGAATATCTGGGCCGATCTTGCGGAAAAGCACAAAGTGGAAGTCTTCATGGTCGGTTCGGAGTTGATCAAGACCGAAGCATATACCGATCGCTGGCGCGAGGTGATTCGCGATGTGCGGCAGCACTATCGCGGAAAACTGGGCTACTCGTCCAACTGGGATCATTATCAAACCAGCAAGATCGGCTTCTGGGGCGATCTCGACTTTGTCGGCATGACGACTTACTACAAACTCGCCAAGCAGCCAAACCCCGACATCGCTGAAATCGACGCCAACTGGGCGCGCATCAAGCGCGAGATTCTCACCTTTCAGGAGTCCGTCAGCAAACCGATCCTCTTCACCGAGGTTGGCTGGTGCAGCCAGGAAGGCGCGGCCAAGGAAGGCTGGAACTACTACGGCAATCAAAATGCGACGGATGCCGGCCGCCGCGAGCAGGCCATTCTTTATGAGTCGTTCATGAAGGCCTGGACGCACGAACCGTCCGTCGGCGGCATCATCTGGTGGGAATGGGACCGCTCCGCCGGCGGAAACGACGACTATGGCTACACGCCGCGCGGCAAGCTCGCAGAGGCAATCCTGCGAATGTGGTTCGCCAACCTACGCGATGTGGACGCAAATCAGTCGTCGAACGGCGAAGGTTCAACGCGATCAAATTTCGGCGTCACAAACATGTCGGAATCGAAATCCGGCCAATAGGCGCGTCCTGGGGTTCATGGAACCGCCCGCATTCACCGACCTCCGCTTTGAAACATAACGGTCTTGAATAGTGGCGCGCCGTGCATGACAATCGCCCGGCTTCGCCGGCATGATGCCGGCGCGTGTTTATTCAGGAGCAACGCGTGCCTCTTCCCTATAACAAACGCACTCATAACTGTGGCGCACTCCGCGCGGCCGATGTCGGCAAGACCGTTCTGCTCGCCGGATGGGTCGACAACTTTCGCGATCTGGGCGGCATGGTGTTTATCGATCTTCGTGATCGCGGCGGTATTACTCAGCTACGCTTCAACCCCGACACCGATCCGAACGCGCACGGCGTGGCACGTTCGCTGCGCAGCGAATACGTCATCGCCGTTCGCGGAGAGGTCGCGAGCCGGGGCGACAAGGTCAATTCCAAGCTGCCGACGGGCGAGATCGAGATTATCGTCCATGAGATCGATCTGCTCTCCAAGAGCGAAACACCCCCCTTTGAAATCTCCGATGACATCGACACCAACGAAGATTTGCGTCTGAAGTACCGCGTACTCGATATCCGGCGGCCGCGCATGAGAAACGCCGTGATGCTGCGGCATACGATTACGAGGACGATCCGCGACTACTTCGCGCGCAACGGCTTTCTGGATATTGAGACACCGATCCTCACCAAGTCGACGCCCGAAGGCGCGCGCGACTATCTCGTGCCTTCGCGCGTGCATCACGGCTGCTTCTACGCCCTGCCGCAGTCGCCGCAGATATTCAAGCAACTGCTCATGATCGCGGGCATGGATCGCTACATGCAGATCGCCCGCTGCTTCCGCGACGAGGATCTGCGGGCCGATCGGCAGCCGGAGTTCACGCAAGTGGACATCGAGATGGCCTTTGTGCAGGCCGAAGACGTCATGCACCATGTCGAGACGTGCCTCGCGGAAGTGGCGAAAGTCGCGCGCGGTCTCGATGTACCGTTGCCGCTGCCGCGCATCAGCTACGCCGAGGCCATGCTCAAATACGGCAAAGACGCGCCCGACATGCGCTATGACATGACGATTCACGACGTGACGTCGATCGCGGGGCGCGTCGAGTTCGATGTCTTCAAGAAGCCCCTCGCGTCCGGCGGTGTGGTGCGCTGTATTGTTGTGCCCGGCGGCGCGGAAATGACGCGCAAGGAAATCGACGGATTGACCGAGGAGATCAAGGGCATCGGCGCCGGCGGATTGCCGCTGGTCAAGCTGGCGGAAGAAGGCGGCCGCACGGTCTTTCAAACGGGCATCGCCAAGTTCTTCACCGATCCGGCGATCATCGCGGAGTTGTGCGGATTCGTCGGCGCAAAGCCCGGCGATCTGATTCTCTTCGCAGCCGATACAGCCGACAATGTTTGCAAGTTCCTGGGCTGGCTGCGCGGCACCGTGGCTGAGCGGCGCGGGATGATTCCGCAGGACAAATGGGCCTTCTGTTGGGTGCTGGATTTTCCGGCGTTCGGCCGCGACGAACAAACCGGCGCGATCTTCCCGATGCACCATCCGTTCACCAGCCCGAAGGACGAGGACCTGCACCTGCTGCGACTCGGGACGAACGAAGTGCCGCCCGCGGAAGATTTGCTGCGCGTCCGAGCCAAGGCGTACGACGTCGTGCTCAACGGCATCGAACTCGGCGGCGGATCGATCAGAATCCACCGAGCCGATGTCCAGTCGAAGATTTTCCAGCTGCTGGGTCTGACGCCTGAAGAGGCGAAACAGAAATTCGACTTCCTGCTCGACGCGCTTCGCTTTGGCGCGCCGCCGCATGGCGGGCTGGCGCTCGGCCTGGACCGCATCATCATGCTCTTCGGCGGCTTCTCCTCAATTCGCGAAGTGATCGCCTTCCCGAAAAACGCGCGGGCCACCTGCCCCCTGTCCGACGCGCCTGGCGAAGTAGCTGAGGAGCAGTTGAAGGAACTGGGAATCTCGATTCTCAAATGACGCGACCGCTGCAAGTTGCGCTTCACGGCTCGTGGCGTTCCCAAGGCGACACGGGCGGACGGCCGGCGGCCCGACGGCTTGGGACCGGAAACTGATCGCTCGCATCTGGAATCGCACTTCACGGCGCGTTAATATGAATGCTGAATGGCTGGGCGCACTTGCATGAGATCAATGTTTCATGCCATCCTGATTTTGCTGTTCGCGGCTTCACAGTCGTCAGAGGCATGGCCTGCACTGAGTTTCGGCGGCCGGAGCTTGCCGATGGCCTGTTGCTGCGCGAGCATCGCGTCGTCATGCAACTGCGGCTGTGAGTCGAGTCACGCCCCTTCGGATAACCCGTCGCCGGCAGATGCTGTTTTTTGCGGATGCGGCAATATGCCGGCACGGTTGCCCGCGCCGACGCGCGTGGTCGAGGTTCGGCCGGATTCCATATGCGATGTCGTATTCGTTGGTCCCGTAGCGAATTCCTCGGCAGCCGACGGCGCCTCGCCGGCATTCCACGCGGGCCTCAGTCCGCCGAATGACGCTGCGTTTCTGCATACCTTCATTCTCCTGATTTGATCCACCTCATATCGCCGCATCGCGCGCGGCGTGCGCGGTCCCCATCGCGGCACATCCGCGCGCCCATGCGCCCCGTCTACGCGCTGACAAAGGTGAACTGAACTCGCGCGGATCGACTCCCTCCGTAGGCGGCGCGCGAAGTTCGTCTCGAATTGCAAGCCTGACAGAATACCCATCGCCATGTGGCGAAGAGGTGTCACAAATTCGGCATCGTCTCCGGCCATGTCCCGCCAAGGGAAGCCGCGCGGCGGCGATTAGTCGTGGAATCACGCTCATGAAAAAGTGGATCACGCCGGCGCTGGTCGCCCTATGTCCTATCCTCATGCGGTGCAACGAACCCGACACCGAAGCCCGAATCAAGGATGCCGCCGCGCTCGTCGAAAAACGCACCGGCCTGTCGCCGGAATGGGACGCGCCGTGGGACGAATCATATGCGGCATTAAGCGGCGTCAAAATACTCGATTTGCAATCCGCTCTCGAAACCGCGCTGAGGAACAATCGAACGCTGCGCGCCGACATCGAGATGATCGGCCAAGCCGATGCCGACCTCCTCCAGGCCGGGCTGATGAGCAATCCCGTGATGAGCTTCATGATCATGTTTCCTTCCGGAGGCGGCCGCACCATGTTGCGCGGCAACGCCCTGCCGATGCAGCCGCTTCAGGATCTCTGGCTTATTCCGGCCAGGAAGAAGGTCGCGGCAGCCATGCTTCAGGACGCCCTCCTGCGCGCCGCCGATCGCAGCGTCGAAACCGTGGCGAATGTGAAGCGAGTGTACATCGAATTGCAGTACGCCCAGCAGGCCATCGAACTGATCCGCACCAACATGGAACTCGTCGAGCAGTCAACCAGCATCATTCAGATTCGTCAGTCGGCCGGGCAGGCCTCGCAGGTCGAAGTCAGCCTCTCGCGCATCCGACACGAGCGACTCCGCAGCGAACTGTTCGCGATGCAGTCGGAACTGGCCAAGAACAAGCACGAGTTGCTGATGCTCATGGGGCTGGCCGAAGCGACGACCGACTGGCGCGTGACGCCGATCGGCGACGTGGATATCGCCCCGCCGCCCCCGCGCGATGAAGTCGATCTGATTCTGCTCGCCGCCGATCAGCGCCTCGATCTGAAAAGCCGCGAATGGCAGACCGAGGCAGCGCTGCGGCGCATCACGCTTTCACGGCGCGAAGGCTGGCCCGATCTGGCGCTGGGCTTCACATTTGAGCGTGCGCCGCGCGGCCGCACGCGCGGCGTCAGCCGGCGAGCGCTCTCGGCCGATACTGCGGCCCAGAGCTTTGTGAACGGCTTGAATGGAGCGATGGACGAAGCGCCGATGGTTCCGCAGATCGCGCCGCTGCCGCGCCCGCGACGCGACGTGACGTACACACTCGGACCGATGATCGAGATGGAGATTCCCATCTTCGATTGGGGCCAGGCCCAATCCGCCAAGGCCGTCCATGAATATCGCCAGCGACTGGCCGAATACGACGACCGGCTGCAGTTGATCGTTCAATCCGTGCGAACGGCGCTCGTTCGACAGGCTGAAGCGCATGAGCAGTTGCGGCTCTTTCGAGAGGTGATCTTGCCGGAAGTGGAGCGCAACCTCGAATTGGCGCGGCAGACCTTCGCGTCGGGACAGACAGACCTGACGATTTATCTTCAAACTCAGGAAGACGCGATCACGACGCGCCTTCGAATGCTGGACTTTCTCAAGGCCTATCGCCTGCTGGAGGCCGATCTGGAGCGCGCCGTCGGCGGATCGCGCTGCCTTGATGCCGACTACGAGCGCGATGCCGACGCCTCGGCACTGGAGAATGCACATGACGAATAATCAGAAATCCCACGCCGATCGGCCGCGAAGCTGGCCGGCCGCGATGGCGTATACCGGCTGGCGAAATCGCTTCGTGCAGTTCTTTGTCTGCGCGCTCGCGCTGGGAGTTGCATTCGGCATCGGTCGATGCACCGGCGGAGGATCGGCCGCTCCCGGCGGATCGCCCCCGGCCGTCGCGGATGCAACACCGACCGTCTGGACATGCTCGATGCATCCCAACATCAGACTGCCTGATCCGGTGCCATGTCCGATCTGTTTCATGGACCTGATTCCGGTGCAAACCGGCGACGCCGACGCATCAGCGGCGCGGCTGTCGCTATCGGAGCGTGCCCGCGTGCTGGCGCGCGTTGATACGACGCTCGTTCAGCGCCGAGCGCTGACGCACGAAATTCGCATGGTCGGCAAGGTTGCCGCCGACGAAACGCGAATTACATACATCAGCAGCTATGTTCCAGGCCGGATTGATCGGCTGTTTGTAGACTTCACCGGCATGATGGTTCGCAAGGGCGACCATCTGGCGGAGCTGTACAGCCCGGAACTTCTCGTCGCGCAGCGTGAATATCTACTCGCGCGCCGCGGCGTTCAGCAGGCAGAGTCATCCGGTGCATCGCAGATGGCCGTGCAGTCGGCACAGAGCATGCTCGAAGCCGCGCGGCGCAAGCTTGAACTCTGGGGCATACCGCATGACGAGATCGAGCGGCTCGGCCGTACGGGCGAGGCCTCTGATCACATGCGCATTGATGCGCCGTCCGCCGGATGGGTGCTCGAGCGACAGGGCTTTTCGGGGATGTACGTCGAGACGGGCACGCGGCTGTTCACGATGGTCGATTTGACGCGTGTGTGGGTGCTGCTCGACGCTTATGAAAGCGACGTTCAGTACCTCAGATACGGCCAGCCCGTCGAATTTGAAAGTGAATCCTTCGCCGGCGAAAAGTTCATCGGGAAGATTGCCTTCATCGATCCCGTGCTGAACGAGGCAACGCGAACCGTGAAGGTTCGCGTGAATGTGCCGAATCAGGACGTGCGCCTGCGCCCCGGCATGTTCATCGGCGCGCGCGTTCAGGCACAGCTCGGCGAGGGCGGCGTCGTGCTCAGCAACGAACTGGCCGGACGATACATCTGTCCCATGCATCCCGAAGTCATGGACAATGCGGTGACGGCGTGTACCGAATGTGGTATGGACCTCGTCCCGGCTGAATCGCTGGGATACGCCACGTCGGACGCACCGGCGGAAGAAGTGCTTGCGATACCAACGACAAGCGTGCTGTTGACTGGCCGCCGGGCGATTGCCTATGTCGAGCTGCCGCCGGTCGAGAGTGACGAACCGGATGCAGAACCGGCCGCGCCTGTATTTGAAGGCCGCGTCGTGGAACTCGGTCCGCGCGCCGGCGACTGGTACGTCGTCCTCTCCGGATTGACCGAGGGGGAACGCGTCGTGACACGCGGGGCGCTGCAAATCGATTCGGCCATGCAAGTTCAGGGCAAGCCCAGCATGATGACGCCGGGCGTGACGATGAATGGGGCTGATGCGGAAAAGTCGGCTGACGACGAGATGGCGAAGATCGTCTCGCGGGCGATCGAAGGCGCGGCCTATCACCAGGCTGCCCGGCCGATGATTGACGGTTACCTGAAGCTGACAGCAATGCTGGCTGCCGACGACGAAGACAAGTCGCGCGCCGCGGCGGCCGATCTGCGCAACGCCGCCACAGCGGCGGCAGAGAAGGCAACCGAAGTCGGATTGTCCGCCGAGAATGCCGAAGAATTCGCCCGGTTGATGAAAGCCATCGCCGAGGCATCCAGCTTCGAGCCGAAGACGGACATTGAACACATCCGCATGGAACTGCCCACGCTCAATAGGGCCTTTGAGACTTACCTGCGCACCTTCGGCCACGACCGCGCGACGCCGATTCACCGCGCCTACTGCCCGATGGCATTCGACGACAAGGGCGCCTACTGGTTCCAGTCCGAAACGACGATCGACAACGCCTATTTTGGTTCGCGCATGCTGCGTTGCGGCGTGATCCGCGGCGCGATCGGCCCGGAAGGAAAGGAGACGCGCTGAGATGAGCGATACTCCAAACGCCGGTTCGCCGACGGACCGTCCCATTGAATCAATCGACGCGCCGCAGCATGTCGGACTGGTCGATCGCCTCGTGCGCTTTTGTCTGCACAACAAGCTCGTCGTCTTCATCGCGCTGGCGTTCATCCTCCTGTGGGGCTATCGCGTCATGCCGTTCGACGTGAAGGAAGGCCGCATCGCGCGCGATCCGATCCCGGTCGACGCCATTCCCGATATTGGCGAAAATCAGCAAGTCGTCTTCACCGAATGGATGGGCCGCTCGCCGCAGGATGTCGAAGACCAGATCACGTATCCGCTGACGACGGCCCTGCAAGGTACGCCCGGCTTTAAGACCATTCGCGCGTTTTCCATGTTCGGCTTTTCGGTGGTCTACGTCATCTTTGACGACGACCACGATTTCTACTGGTGCCGTTCGCGCCTGCTGGAAAAGATCGACGTCGCCAAGCAGATGCTGCCGCCCGATGTGACGCCCTCGCTTGGACCCGACGCGACGGGGCTGGGGCAGGTCTTCTGGTACACATTGGAAGGCTCACACGGCGGCTTCGATCTGATGGAGCTGCGCTCGATTCAGGATTGGACGGTGCGATACGCCCTGCAGGGTATTCCCGGTGTGAGCGAAGTCGCCGGCGTCGGCGGCTATGTGAGAGAGTATCAGATCGATGTCGATCCCGACGCGATGCGCGCACACGGTGTAAAGCTGCAGGATATCTTCATGGCCGTGCAGCGCGCCAACGTCGACGTCGGCGCCGAGACCATCGAATGGAACGGCGTCGAGTACATCGTGCGCGGCAAGGGCTTCGTCAAAAGCGCCGCCGACGTCGAAAACATCGTCGTACGCGAATCCCAGAATGTGCCGATCTATGTCAAGAACGTCGCCAAGGTTCAGATCGGCCCGGCGTTGCGCCGCGGAATGTTGGACAAGGAAGGCGTCGAAGCCGTCGGCGGCGTCGTGCTCGTGCGATATGGGGCCAATCCGCTCGAAGTGATCGATCGCGTCAAAGAGCGCATCGCGGAGATTTCCGTCAATCTGCCGACGAAGACGCTCGAGGACGGCACCATCTCGCGCGTCGAGATCGTGCCCTTCTACGATCGCACGACGCTGATTCACGAGACACTCAACACGCTCGGCGACGCGCTTTACGAACAGATTCTCATCACGACATTCGTCGTGCTCATGTTTCTCGCCCATTTGAGAAGCTGCGTCGTCATCAGCCTGACGATGCCGCTGGCCGTACTGGTTTGCTTCATTCTCATGAAGTTCGCGGGCGTTGATTCAAATCTGATGAGCCTCGGCGGCATCGCCATCGCCATCGGAACGCTCGTCGACATGGGCATCATTCTCACGGAGAACATCGTCCGCCACATGGAGGAATCGGGCGGGAAGAAGCCGCTGATTCGCATCATCGAAGAGGCCTCCGCCGAAATCGGGTCGGCCGTCACGACGGCCATCCTCATGACCGTGATCGCGTTTCTACCCGTCTTCGCGCTGGAAGGCCCGGAGGGAAAGCTGTTTCGGCCGCTGGCCTACACCAAGACGTTTGTTCTTCTCGGCTCGTTGATTGTCGCGATGGTTGTGCTGCCGACGCTGGCCCATATCGTCTTTACGCCGCTGGCCGCCGGTCGGGCACGTGGACTCGCCCGCTGGGTCGGACCGGCGGTCGTTATCATTGTCGGCATCGCGGCGCTGGCCATAGGCTGGAAGTGGGCGGCGCTGGCCGCACTGCTCTATGCCGGGTTCTCGATCATTGAGGCCCTGTTGCCGGCGAGCCAGATGAACCGTGGCTCAAGACTGGCAAGCTTGATCGTGATGGCCGTTGTCGTCGTCATGCTCACGCGCCATTGGCTTCCTCTCGGACCCGGCGCGGGCTTCACGCGAAATCTAATTATCGTACTGGGAATAAACCTCGCATGGGCCAGCGTGCGCGTTGTGTTCATTGACTTCTATCCCTACTTTCTCCGCCTGTTTCTCGATCACAAGCTGGCCTTTCTCAGCATTCCGGCGGCGATCGTCGTATTCGGGCTTGTCGTCTGGCTCGGCTTCGGCAACGTGATGAACAGCCGCATGATGTCGTGGTTTCCTCAGCCTTCGAGCGATCAGGAGCCGGGCGGGCGTTCGCTCTATGCCCGCGCATGGATGATCGGCACGCACGCCTTTCCCGGACTCGGCCGCGAATTCATGCCGCCGCTCGACGAAGGCTCGTTTCTTTACATGCCCACGCTCATGCCGCACGCCGGCGTCGGACCGACGCTCGACGCCATCTCTGCCCAGGACAAAGCCATTCGCATGATTCCCGAAGTCGAAAGCGTCGTCGGCAAGATCGGCCGGGCCGAGACGGCCATCGATCCCGCGCCGCTGTCGATGATCGAGACGATCATCCTCTACAAAAGCGAATACAAGCAGCACCCCATCACGCGCGAGCTGATACTCGACGAGAATGGCCAGCCGATACGCCAGTGGCGCGAGCACATCAAGTCGCCCGACGACATCTGGGCCGAAATCCAGAACGCCGCCGACTTTCCCGGCGCGACCGGCGCGCCGATGCTTCAGCCGATCGCAGCGCGTCTCGTGATGCTCCAGTCGGGCATGCGCGCGCCGATGGGCGTCAAGGTCTTCGGACGAAATCTGGAGGCCATCGAACAGGCCGGTTATGAAATCGCCGAGGCACTCAAGCACGTTCCCGGCGTATCGCCGGCGACGGTGATTCCCGATCGTGTCGTGGGCAAGCCGTATCTGGAAATCGAGATCAATCGCGAACGCATGGCACGATACGGCGTCAACATTCGCGACGTACAGGACGTCATCGAAATCGCCCTCGGCGGCATCCGCGCCACGACCACCGTTGAAGGTCGTGAGCGCTACCCCATCCGCGTGCGCTACCAGCGCGAAAGCCGCGACAGCGTCGAAGCCATGAGCCGAATCCTCGTCCCCGGCGCGAATGACGCGCAAGTGCCACTGAGCCAACTCGCCGATATTCAGTACGTCCGCGGACCGCAGGAAATCAAGAGCGAGGACAACTTTCTGGTCTCATACGTACTCTTCGACAAGCTGCCCGGCTTCGCCGAGGTTGATGTCGTCGAGGCCTGCCAGCGCTGGCTGGCTGATCGCATGGACGCGGGCGAACTGACGCTTCCCGAAGGCGTTCACTTCCGCTTTTCAGGCAGTTATGAGAATCAGGTGCGCTTCGCCAAACGCCTTTCGATCATATTGCCCATCAGCTTGTTTCTGCTGTTTCTGCTGCTCTATTTTCAGTTTCGATCGGTCCCGGTCTCGCTCATTGTCTTTTCAGCAATACCCGTGGCGTGGGCCGGAGGTTTCATCGGACTGTGGCTCATTGCCCAGCCGTGGTTCTGCAACTTCCACATTTTTGGCGAGAACGTTCGCGATCTGCTGCACTTTCAGACGTACAACCTCAGCGCGGCCGTATGGGTCGGATTTATCGCCTTGTTCAGCGTCACGAGCGATGACGGCGTCGTCCTCGCGACGTATCTCTCGCATGAATTCGAGCGCACGCCGGTGCGCGGCGTCGAAGACATCCGTGCCAACGTCATCTCCGCGGGCACGCGCCGCGTGCGGCCATGCCTCATGACTTCTGCAACGACCGTCCTCTCGCTCATGCCGATCCTGACAAGCGATGGTCGCGGCGCGGACGTGATGATCCCCATCGCCCTGCCGGCCGTCGGCGGACTGTCCATCGAGCTGCTCTCGCTGTTCGTTTTGCCGGTGTGCTATTCACTCTACAAAGAGACGCTCTGGAAGCTAGGCCTTCGCAAGGGGCACTTCATCGAGGCGGCATGATGTCGACAAGCCACATGTCTTTCGCGCGACTATACTGGCGAATATCGGCGCGGCTGTCGCGGTGGCCACTGGGCGCGCCGGCAAGCCGACGCCACGAAATCGCAGAAAGGGGATGCTTCGCATGTCGCCCGATCCGATGACCCTGCCGAAGACACTTGCCCCCTGGGAAGAGAAACTCCATCACGTCGTCGAAACCATGCGCGAGATGAGCCGTCAGACCGATCCGCAGGAGATGGTCCGCGCCTACGTCCGCCGCGTTCAGGCCATGCTGCCGGCGGAGATGCGCATTTCGCTGAGCCGCCGCGATTTGGAATATCCGCAGGTACGCATCACGCGCCACAGCGCGTGGGATGAAGACATCAATCCCTGGCAAAATAAAGGCAAGCTCCCCGTGCTCGATGGCGGGCTGCTCAGCGAGCTGATTTATGCGAACCAGCCGCGCATCATCGACGAATTGCACCTTCCCCCCGATGATCCGGCGTTCCCGCACATCAAGGGCATCGGCTCGATCATGGCCATACCGCTGTTCGATCAAGGCGAGGCGCTGAACATGGTCGTCATCGGCCGCCGCGGGCGCGCCGCCTTCGATCGCGAGCAGTTTCCCGAATGGGTGTGGATGAGCAACCTCTTCGGCCGGGCGACACAGACGCTCGTCATCGCCGACGAGCTGAAACGCGCCTATGACACGCTCGATCGCGAAGTGGAAAAGGTCGGCCGCATCCAGCGCACCCTGCTACCCGATCCGTTGCCGACGATTCCGACGCTCGATATCGCCGCTTACTATCAGACATCGCACCGTGCCGGCGGCGACTATTACGACTGCTTCCCCCTGCCCGACGGGAAATGGGGCTTCCTCGTCGCCGACGTGAGCGGACACGGACCGCCGGCCGCCGTCGTCGGCGCCATGACGCACGGACTGGGTCACGCTTACGCCGGCCCGCCCTTTCCGCCGAGCGGACTGCTGACATTTTTGAATGAACACCTCGTGCGAGACTACACGTCGCGCATCGGCGCCTTCGTCACCGCGTTTTACGGCATCTACGATCCCGCGACGCGATCGATGACATACTCCAGCGCCGGCCACAATCCGCCGCGACTCAAGCGCTGCACCGACGGCAGCATCGCCTCGCTCGATCGCGCGCAGAGCCTGCCGCTGGGCATCACCGACGAAGCCGTGTACGCCAATGCCGCGCATACGTTTGTTCCCGGCGATCAGATCGTTTTCTACACCGACGGCATCACCGAAGCGATGAACGGCCGCGGCAACATGTTCGGCATCGAGCAATTGGATCAGGTGCTGGCAAACTGTGCCCTCACGGCAGACGGACTGATTCGATCCGTCATCGACGCTGTCACCGCGTTTGCCGACGGCCATCCGGCCGACGATGACCGAACGATGATCGTGGTGAAAGTGTCATAGTAGTGTCATGGAATTGCCCTGGTTGCGTCATCATGACGTCATGGGTTCTTTGGATGAGCGGATTTTACTACGAAGTGAGCGCGAGCTTCCGGGATGCCGAATTCGCACGGGCCTGGGTAGATTGGTTGCGCCGCGAACACATCGCGGATGTCATCGCCGCAGGCGCGCTGTCCGGTCGAATCATCGCGCTCGATTCCGAGTCTGCCGGCGCTGGCACGCCTGCTCCGGCCGATGGCGCCGCCGAATTGCGATTCTGCGTTCAATACGAATTCACGAATCGAGCGGCGTTTGACGCGTACGTCCGCGAACACGCCCCGCGACTCCGGGCCGAAGGCCTCAAGCGCTTTCCTCCGGATGTCGTGACATACACGCGGCGATCCGGACAAGTGCTTCGATAGTCTGACCGTGCTACATGCAACTGCGGACATAGGGTCTTGATTTCGCGGCTACTCGCCCTGCTCTTCGACGGCCGACTCCCATTTCTGATTCAGATCCGTCAGTTCCTCGCGTAGCGCGTCATACTCCACATGCAACTCGCGAAGCTTCGACTGATCCTTCATAAACGCCGGATCGGCAAACGCCGCTTCGATCTCCTTGAGCCGCGCCTCGCGGGCAATGATCACTTCCTCGATGTCCTCGATGCGCTGGCCGGCATACTTCGACCGGCTTTTTTTCCGCTGCGCCCCCGCGCGGCGCTCCCCGGCCTCGCGAGCCGCGCGCTCCTCGGCGCGGCGACGGTCTTCCTCTTTCCGGCGGGCCTCTTCTCGTTGCTCGACCAGCGCTGCGTACGTCGACCAGTTGCCATCGACAATTTCATGTTCCGTCCGCGCGCTGAGCACGAGCAGCCGCGTGGCGATCTTGTCCAGAAAGTAGCGATCGTGGCTGACCATCAGAATGCTGCCGGAGTATTGCAGCAGCGCCTCCTCCAGCGCCTCGCGCGCCCGAATGTCCAGATGGTTTGTCGGCTCATCCAGAACCAGCACCTGCGGATTGCTCCAGACCAGCCGCGCCAGCAGCACGCGCGACTGTTCGCCGCCCGAAAGATTGCCCACGCGCTTGAATACATCGTCGCCGCGAAACAAAAACAGCGCCAGATAGGACCGAGCCTCGGCTTCCTTCGCTTCCGGCCGAACCTGTCGCACGGCTTCGATCACGCTGAGCAAAGGGTCCAAGTCTCGGTGCTCCTGATCGTAGTAGCCCACGCTGAGATTCTCATACAGGCGCACGCGGCCGGAATCGACCGATGTCTGACCGAGCAACATGCGCAGCAGCGTCGTCTTGCCGACGCCATTGGGGCCGATGATGCCGACCTTTTCGCCGACCGTCATTTCAAAATCAAGATTGCGGATCAGTTGAATCTCGCCGAAGCCCTTGCTTGCGCCCTCGACGCGCACGACCATGTCGCCGCCCTTGCGATGCTCCTTGAAGCGCAGCGCCATGCGGGCGTCGTTCTGCTCCGGGCGATCCAGTATTTCCCCGCGCTCCTCCATGTTGGCGAGTAGTTTCTGTCGCGCGCGGGCCTGCTTCGCCGAATCCTTCGCATAGCGGACGCGATCAATATAATCCTTCTGATGCGCGATCCACTCCTGCTGCTTTTCGTATTCGCGCACGGCATTGAGCATGCGAATGCGCTTCGCTTCGACGTAGTTCGTATAGTTCGTCGGATACACTGAGACGCGGTGGCCTTCAACTTCGATGATCTTTGAAACGACGCGGTCCAGTAGATAACGATCGTGCGAAATGACGACCGCACCGCCGTGATACGCCGCGAGATACTTCTCCAACCAGCGCGTCGCGTCGATGTCGAGATGGTTGGTCGGCTCGTCGAGCAGCAGCATGTCCGCCCCGCCCAGCAGCATGCGCGCCAGCGACGCGCGGCACTTCTGCCCGCCCGAGAGTGAACCCACGCGCTGATGATACTCTTCCGGCGCGAAGCTCAATCCGCCGAGCACCTCACGGATGCGAACCTCGTAGGCGTAGCCCCCGCTCGCTTCGAATACGGCGTGCAACCGATCATACTTCTCCAGCAGCGCCGGCTCGTCAGGCCCGCCGTGGGCCTCGGCGATCTGCTTCGACAACCCCTGAAGCTCGTGCTCCAGTTTTCGCTGTTCGTCCACCGCCTCGCCGACGACGTCGATCAACTTGCCGTCGTGCGGCAGGTCCGGCTCCTGCGGAAGATAGCCCACCGACAGGCCGCGCGTCTTCGTCACCGTTCCGCTGTCAGGCTGCTCGATGCCGACAATGAGCTTGAAGAGCGTCGTTTTGCCCGTGCCGTTCGCCCCGACGAGACCGACCTTCTCGCCTTTGTAAAGTGACAACGAGATGTCATCCAGAACACTCTTGCCGGCGTACGTCTTGACGATGTTCTGTAGCGTGATGGCGGACATGAGCCTGAATTGAACAACCGGCCGACAGGGGCGCGGCAGGTCAGCGCGACATCCTTAACGACAAACGCCGACCCCGCACGATCGGCGCTCAAACAAGCCTGATAGTCTAAGCGAAATTCAGACGATTTTGCAGCCAGGCGCCTGCTGGCCGAACAAAGCCCTTCACGCGGCTGAGGGATTCGCCGTGCCGCCTGCCGCCGCCGACGATACCGGCACCAGCCGCGCCCTCTCCGGCTGAACGCGCGGCGCAAACAGCACAAACGCCGCCACTAGCAGACCGCATGACATCAATAGGAAAACCGGCCGCAGCGATGCATCCATAAACAGATCGATCACGCCCTTCTGTTGCGCCCAGCGTTCCACCTCGCGCACGCGCGGCGCCCAAGTATCGGGGATCTTCAGCGCGCTTTGATAAATCGGCTCATCGGTCCGCTCGCTCGGCATGTAGGCAAAATCAGGCGGCAGCACGTCGATCGTTTCCACGCTCGGATTGCGATAATGCAGATCGAGCACCGCCAGCCGCTCATTGACGGTCGCATCTTCCTTGAACGCCCGGACCAGCGCCTCCTGCCGGGCCAGTTGCTTTTCAAGCTGCTGATTCACCACCACGAGCCGTGCTTCCTCGGCCAGCAATTCGCAGTGGTCCTTGACGATTGGAAGAACGACAACCGGCGCAAACAGCAGAAACGCACCGACGCAGAAAATCATGAACATCAGCCGATGCCCGAGCGGCGATGTCGGCATGGGCGGTAAATCCGCCGAAGTGGAAATATCCTGCTGCTCGGACAATCGGTTACTCCGTTACCGATGCTCGTCATGCGCCGAAGCGCAACTTACTTATTCCACAGCCCGCCGCCGTAGCGCGCCTGATCGCCGAGGTGCTCCTCGATCCGCAAGAGTTGATTGTACTTCGCCAGCCGGTCCGTCCGTGACAGGCTGCCCGTCTTGATCTGCCCCGCGCCCGTGGCGACGGCGATGTCGGCGATCGTCGTGTCCTCGGTCTCGCCGCTGCGATGGCTGATGACGGCTGTCCAGCCGTTACGCATCGCGGTCTGCACCGCGTTCATCGTTTCAGTCAGTGTGCCGATCTGGTTCACCTTGATGAGAATGCTGTTGGCCGACTTCTCCGCGACGCCGCGCTTCAGACGCTCCGTGTTTGTCACAAGCAGGTCATCGCCGACGATCTGCACCTTGTCACCCAGCCGCGCCGTCAGCTTCGACCAGCCCGACCAGTCATCTTCCGCTAATGCGTCTTCGAGACTGCGGATCGGCCACTGGCGGCACTTTTCCGACCAGTATTCAATCATTTCGTCTGCGGGGACGACTTTGTTCGGATTGCTCTTGTAGAACTTGTACTTGTCCTTCGCCCCCGCTTCACTCGCCATTTCGCTGGCAGCCGGGTCAAGAGCGAACCAGACCTGCTCGCCCAGCTTGTAGCCGGCCTTCTCGACGGCCGTGGCAATGACTTCAAACGCCTCGTCGTTGGATTTGAGGCTCGGCGCGTAGCCCCCTTCGTCGCCGACGGCCGTGTTGTAGCCTTTCTCGCTCAGCACCTTCTTTAGCGTGTGAAAAATCTCAGCGCCCCATCGCAGCGCCTCGCGAAAACTCGGCGCGCCCCAAGGCTGGATCATGAATTCCTGAAAGTCCACCGTGCTGTCGGCGTGCTTTCCGCCGTTGAGAATGTTCATCATCGGCACGGGCAGAACGTGGGCATGGCACCCGCCCAGATAGCGAAACAGCGGCAGACCGCACGATTCCGCAGCCGCACGGGCCGTCGCAAGCGAAACAGCCAGAATCGCATTCGCGCCCAGGCGACCTTTGTTCGCCGTGCCGTCCAACGCGATCATCGCCGCGTCGACGGCTTCCTGATCCGTCGCATCCATGCCCGAAACACACTGAGCGATCGGGCCGTTGACATTCTCAACCGCCTTCAGCACGCCCTTGCCGAGATAGCGCTTCTTGTCGCCGTCGCGAAGTTCGACGGCCTCATGCTCGCCCGTCGACGCGCCGCTGGGAACGACCGCCTCGCCGGCCGATCCGTCTTCGAGCACGACGACGGCTTCAACGGTCGGATTGCCGCGCGAGTCGAGTACCTCGCGCCCCTGAACGTGGATGATCTCGGTGCTCATGGTGATTCCATCCGATCCTGACGGAAGTTACGTGTTTATCGTCATCCTGGGAAATGTAGAACATGGCTACGCGCTTTACAAGTCATCGCGCAAGAGCTGCGCCCGGAATTGCCCCGCCGCTTGTCAGCGGCCGGAATAGTAGTCGGCGTTGATCTTCGCCCATTTCCTTAACTCGACCGGAAGCTCATCCTCAACGTAGATCGCCCCGACCGGGCAGGCGTCAATGCACAGGCCGCAGTCGATGCAAGCCTGTGGATCGATGAAAAGCATGTCGACATCGGAAAAGCCTGGCTCATCCGGCGCGGGATGGATGCAGTCCACCGGGCAGATGGCCTCGCACGACGTGGATTTCGTGCCGATGCAGAGTTCGGTAATGACATGTGCCATGCGACTCTCGCTCATGGAATGACCGCTGCGGATTATAGCGGGAGGCGCGTCGGCTCTCATCGCCGCCCGACGATCCGCGTCTCGTCGGGCGAGATCATCTCGTATTCAACATCCCGCCACAGAAACCGGCGCGTGAAAATGGAAGAATAGATCAGAAACGAATGCATCGGTCCCGCAACCGACATCGTGCCGAATACATCCCAACAGAAGTCCCGCCACGTCAGCCGCGAACCGAGAATCCGCCGAAGCGAGACCTGACGAAGAACCGCGCGAATCACGACGAGCACGACGATCGTCGCCCAGCCGCCCAGCGCCAGCCACATCGCCTTTTCATTCGTGAGCAGCCCGAACATGCCCGCAACGCTCAACAACACGACGCCCGTCGTTCCCAGCATGAAATTCGTGCAATACAGCAGCCCCCATCTCCATATCTCCGGAACGCATATCCGCGAAATCACGACTTGACGATGAGCAAACGCCTTGAACCCCGCCAGCGTCGTCGCGTCGCTACTCGTGACGAACGCCTGCGGCACGAAGCAAATCCGCAGCCCGGCGCGCCGCACCTGCCGCGTCACTTGCAAGTCATCCGACAAGGCACGCTGCCAATGACGCGCGATTTCAAGCGACTCGAACCGCTCGCGTCGCATGGCCGTCGAACCGCCCCAGCAGAAGTTCATTCGATCGTTGTGCAGCGTGACCGTCGTAGCGGCGTTCCACGCGCAGCGCACGCCCGCGGCGATGCCCCCGCTCGCCACATACCAACGATAGCCCGTCGACGCTCCGACGCGATCATCCTTCAGCGGCGCGATGATGTGCCCGAGCCAGTCCACGGCCGGCTCGGCGTCCGAATCGACGAACACAAGCACTTCGCGATCCGCGCCGATCACCCGCAGCGCCGCCAGCAGATTGTGAATCTTCTGCGAGCACTCGGACGCCAGACCGGCCACCACCATCTTGTACGGCTTCGTCCATGACGCCGTCCATGTCTTGACCGCGGCGTAGGCCGGATCGGTGTCGGACTCAAAAGCGAACACGACCTCGTAATCGCCGTAATGCTGTCGGGAGAGCAAATCGACCGTGTGATGCAGCTTTTCGTCCACACCCTTGCATGGCATGATGACGCTGGTCGGCGGCCGGTATAGAAAAGCCCCGTTCTCGTCAAACAATCCGGAGGCGGCCTCCAGCGCGCGGCGAACGTAGCGATCGAAGCGCAGCCCATCGAAGATCGAAGCCGCGCCCTGTATGGAAGTGGTCAGCCAGAATAAGAAAATAACAAGATAAAGGACTTCTTCGATGCTCATCAGTTGGGTAGTCTCGCGCGTGGCACGCGCCCGACTATAACGAACGCGGCAAACGCCGACAATCCGAACCCTCGCGTGTACCCCGCGGCTTTCAATTCGCATAAACTACGATCGCACGGACACGCCGCAATGCACTGTACAGGAGGCATGCGTCATGAAAAAACGCATTATCGTTCTCGGCTGCGGATTGGTTGGATCGGCCATGGCCCGCGATCTGGCGGCCGACCCGAATTTCGAAACTGCCGTTGCCGACATCAGCGAAGAACGCCTCGCGATGCTCAGCGCCGTTCCCGGTCTGAGCACGATCCGAACCGATCTGGGCAGCCCGGATCGTCTGCGCGATCTGATCGAGCCGTTCGACCTCGTCGCCGGCGCGATGCCCAGCGTGCTGGGCTATCAGACGTTGCGCACCGTCATCGAATCAGGCAAACACATGTGCGACATTTCGTTCATGATCGAAGACCCGACGGAACTGGACGCTCTCGCAAAGGAAAAAGGCGTCACCGTCGTCTACGACTGCGGCGTCGCGCCCGGGCTGGCAAACATGATCATCGGCTATTGCGCAAGCCGCCTCGCCGAAACGCGCGACGTGGCGTACTACGTCGGCGGTCTGCCGAAGCGCCGCACGTGGCCTTATGAATACAAAGCACCATTCGCCCCGTCCGATGTCATCGAGGAATACACGCGCCCGGCACGCCTGATCGAAAACGGCCGCATCGTGACAAAGCCCGCTTTGTCCGAGCCGGAACTGATGGACTTTCCCCAGATCGGCACGCTGGAGGCCTTCAACACCGACGGGCTGCGCTCGCTGCTAAAGACGGTCAAGGCGCGCAATATGAAGGAAAAAACGCTGCGCTATCCCGGGCATTGCGAATTGATGCGCGTCTTCCGCGAGTCAGGCTTCTTCCAGAAGCAGGAGATCGAAGTACGCGGACATGCAGTTCGCCCGCTGGATTTGATTTCAAATCTGCTTTTTGAAAAGTGGCGACTGGAGCCGACCGAGCCGGAGTTCACCATCCTGCGCGTCATGGTCTCGGGCAACTTGGACCAGCGGAAATACGACTATGCATACGAGCTGTACGACGAATTCGACGCCGCGACGGGCATTCACTCGATGGCAAGAACGACGGGCTTTCCCGCGACGATCATGGCTCGGATGATCGCCGGCGGTGAGTTTGAAAAACGCGGCGTCTTCCCGCCGGAATTGATCGGAGCAGAGCCGGAAATGCTCGAGCGCATGATCCAACGCCTGGAGCAGAAGGGTGTTCGCGTCAGCGCCGAAGTCCGCGTGTCGGAAGTGTGCTGACGTCGCGAATCATTGCGCCGCGCTGACGCGTGCGCCCGCTCAATGCACGCCCTGATCGCCCAGCCAGCGCTCCGCGTCAATCGCCGCTTTACAGCCCATGCCCGCAGCTGTCACCGCCTGCCGATAAACGCTGTCAGCCACGTCTCCCGCGGCGAATACGCCCTCGACACTCGTTGTCGTGCGATAGGTATCCTTCAGCTTGATGTACTTCTTCGCATCCAATTCCAATTGACCGTTCAGAAACGCCGTCGCCGGAGTATGTCCGATCGCCACGAACAAACCGCCCACCGGCAGTTCGCTTTCCGATTCATCTACCGTATCGCGCAGCTTCACGGCCGAAATGCTCTTGTCGCCCAATATGTCGATGACCACCTTGTTCCAGCAAAACTCGATCTTCGGATTCGACTTGGCGCGCTCGGCCATGATCTTACTCGCCCGCAACTCGTCGCGCCGATGGATCATGTAAACCTTCGACGCATACTTCGTCAGATACGTCGCTTCTTCAACCGCCGAATCGCCGCCGCCCACGACGGCCACTTCCTTATTCCGAAAGATCGGCAGCGCCCCGTCACAGACCGCGCAGGCGCTCACGCCGCCGCCGCTCAGCGCGAGGCGCTTCTCGTTTTCCAGACCGATCCAGTTCGCCGTCGCCCCTGTCGCGATGATCAGCGCGTGCGCCCGATACTCCGTGCCATCTTCGCCGACGACCTTGAACGGCCGGTTCGACAAATCCACCGACTTGCAGTCGTGCCAGTCAAACGCCGGCGACGCGTCGGCCGGCACTTCGGTCACGATCCCGCGGTCCGACACGATCCGCGTGCCGAAACGAACGGCCTGCTGAGCAAAATAAGACATCATCTTGGGACCGGTCACGCCCTCGGGAAATCCGGGGTAGTTTTCAACTTCGGTCGTCAGCATGAGTTGCCCGCCCGGCAGCTCCAAAGCCGGGTCCTGCTTCGCCCGACCGGCAAAGACCAGCGGCTCCAGATTGGCCCGCGCGGCATAGATGGCCGCCGTCCAACCGGCCGGCCCTGATCCAATGATGATGAGCTTCTCGACATCCGCCATGAGTGGTTCCTCTTGCTCGATGCTCCCTGCGAGCGATCGGCGACGTGCGCGGCGACGTAACTGATTCGTGCCGGAATAATAGGCAAGTCGGATCGATGCGTCGACTTTTACAGGCCGACCGGCTTCTGTCGCGGCCGGTTTCGATCTATCATGCCCGGCCATGAGTACCAATCCATACCCGCAACGGACTCTTCCCATGCGCCGCGCGCGTCATGCCGCGCGGTGCCTGACCATCCTGACATTCGCCGTTGGCTGCGAGGCGACCAAGACAAAGTACGAACCTGTGGCCGTCGACATACAGCCCTGGTCATACAAGGGCGTCGAGGGTGTAAAGCTGACGTCACCCCACTACGAGTTGCACACGACTTGCAAGCGAAAGCCTTTCGTCGATGCCTTGCCGGGCTTCATGGAGGCCTGCTACACGGCCTATCGCGAGTTGCTGCCGACGAGCGTTGAGCCTGCCGAACCGATGAAGGCGTATTTGTTTCTGCGTCGCATCGAGTGGTCGCGATTCACCGAGGAGTTCGCCGGACCGCGCGCGGCAACCTACAAGCAGATACGCCGCGGCGGCTATTCCGAACGCGGCGTCACGGTTTCGTTCTATACCACGCAGGCCGCCAGCCTCTCGATCCTCGCTCACGAGGGGCTGCACCAGTTTCTCGAAGTCACCGGCCGCGGCCAAATTCCCGCATGGATCAATGAAGGACTGGCGTGTTATTTCGAAGCGTTTGAATTGGACGTGTACAACCGTCCCTCATTCAACCCCCGCAAGAATACGCTTCGCAGCCCGGCCATGCGCGAGGCGCTCAGCACCGGCGCGCTGATCCCCCTGAAGGAGATTCTCGGCACGAACGCAGGCATCGCCGTTCACAAGCAGTCCAGCCACGTGCGCAGCTATTACGCACAGGAGTGGTCACTCGTGCTCTTCCTGCTCGATTCGCCTCACACCAACAAGTATTACCCCGGCTTCAAGATGCTCCTGGATGAACTCGGTACCGAGGCCATGAACCGAAAAGCCAACGCCTACCTCGCCGCCGACACCGAGGGAACCATGAGCCACGGTGAGGCCGTGTTTCAGGCGTACATCACCGAAGACCTCGAAGCCTTCGAGGCGGACTATCGCAAGTTTCTATATAAGCTGCTGGATTTGCGGGATTTCTAAGAATGTGGATGACCGAACAAAGCTTGTCCAACACGAGTTGACGCCGGTGGTGCCGGTCTTGACAGCCTGCCATCCTATAGGTAGCTTTGATCGTCTTCCGCCGGCTACGTGGCCTGTTCGCTTTGTCGGCGGCGGAATCGTACAATCTGACGTATCCGGGGCTGTAGCTCAATTGGTCAGAGCGCCGGCCTGTCACGCCGGAGGTTGCGGGTTCGAGCCCCGTCAGCCTCGTTCCCCGAATCACGAAGCCCGGTCATCCTTGCGATGTCCGGGCTTTCGTCGTTTTCTACCCCCAGGAAAAATTCCTAGGACGAGGCTTCGGATGACTCCCGTTGTCGCTCCGTCGCGATTCGCAAGTCCGATGGTTCACCCACCAATCAAGGCCCTTGCGCAAGCCCTTACGCGATCTCACATATCCGTTAACATCCTCGACTGGTGCGAGCCACGCATGAAACAGGAGCTTCGCAATGCAAGATCCTCGCTGGACGAATGTCACCATCATTCGGCATCCCGTCGTCCAGGAACGACTCACTGTCGCCCGCGACAAGCGAACCAACGTAGAACAATTCCGCCGGCTCGTCGGACACATCGCTAGGCTGATGGCCTTTGAGCTGACGCGCGATTATCCGACGGTTCCTATCAATATCGAGACACCCATGGGCCCATGCGAAGGCTGCAAGCTCGCCCGCGAATTGACACTCGTGCCCATCCTCCGGGCCGGTCTCGGCATGGCCGAAGGCGTGCATCAGCTTTTTCCCGGCGCCCGCATGGGACACATCGGCATCTTCCGCGACGACGAGACGCTCGAACCCATTGTCTATTACAACAAGCTTCCGCCCAACATCGCCGGGACGGATGTCATCGTCATCGACCCGATGCTGGCAACCGCCGGCTCGCTGATCAAAGCGATCGACGTTATTAAGGAATCCGGCGCGACAAACATCAAGGTTCTCTGCCTCGTGGCCGCGCCGGAAGGAATCAACAAACTGAATGCGTCCCATTCAGATGTACAGGTATATACGGCCGCCGTCGATACACGGCTGAACGATCGTGGTTACATCATCCCGGGCCTGGGAGACGCCGGAGATCGGCTGTATGGTACGGCCTAACGGCTCGACCCTTCTTTTCCTGATTTTTCTCGCTCTGGTGCCGCTGCATCTGGTAGATTCGGCTATTGCACAAGATGCCGAACCCACCAGCCAGCCTGCCGACACACCCCGGCTTGTCCCCTCGGATGAGGATTTCACGGCTTCGCGCGACGAGGAAATTCCACCGCCCGCGCCCCGGAAATACAACACGTCGCGCTCCATCAGCACGGCGCTGGCCCCGGACCCGCTCATTTACGTGCGGAACGGTTCGGAATTCGCCAAGTGGTTTGGCGACGACAAGCCCGAAGACTGGCGATGGCTCGACTTCGGCATCGAACACAACACACGCTACGAACATCGCCGCAATTACTACCCCGCGGACAACCTCAACGACAATCGCTTTCTGATGCGCAGCCGTGCATTCGTCGGCATCCGCGAAATCGCCGACCCGTTTCGATTCGGATTCGAATTCCAGGACGCGCGCACCTTCGGAAATGACTTTCCAGAGATCACCGGCGATGTCAACGAGGCCGACATTCAGCAGGCCTATGCCGAACTCTACTTCGACGACGCATTCGGACCGAATCATCCGCTCAGTCTGCGCGCCGGGCGCATGTCATTCGATCTGGTCAATCGCCGGCTCTTCGCGCGAAACGGCTTTCGCAATTCGACCAACGCACATGACGGGTTCCGCATTCGCGCCGGCGACACGACAACGCCGTGGGAGTTTAACTTCGTCGCCCTTCAGCCGGTCGAACGCCGCGTGCGCCAGCGGGATCGAACCGACGAGGAACGCTGGTTCTTCGGTGTGATGACTGAATTCCGCGCATTCGACCCCGGACTCACATTCGAACCGTACTACTTCGTTCTCGACGAAGATCGAAAGGGCTACAACGCCTTCGACCGCGAACTCCACACGGTCGGCGTAAATCTCTTCGGCCTCATCGGCGAGACCGGCTTCGATTACGACATCGATGTCGCATACCAGTTCGGCAAGAGCCAACGGCGAAACCACCGCGCGTTTGCGGTCCATGCCGAACTCGGCCACACCTGGAAGCACGACTGGAAGCCCAGATTGGCCGCGTTCGTCGACTATGCCTCCGGAGATCGGCATCCCTTCGATCGCACCAACGAACGATTCGACCGGCTCTTCGGCGCGTCGCACATGTTTTACGCGCCGACGGATATGTTCACACGAGAAAACCTCATCCAGCCCGGCGTCCGCCTCACGCTCAACCCGATCCCCAAGCTCAGCGTCGACGGCTTCTACCGCACATACTGGCTGGCCAGCGACTCCGACACCTGGTCGCCCAACAATATCCGCGACCGATACGGCCGCAGCGGAGACTTCATCGGCCACGGATTCGACGTCGTGATGATCTACCAGCTTTCGCGGCAGTTGACGATCGAGATCGGATACGCCCATCTCACGGCCGGCCCGTTCATCCAAAACGCAGTACCCAGGGGCGACGACGCGGACTTCTTTTACGTCCAGACGACGCTTCGCTTCTAACATGACTCAGTCGGCTGTAGGCTCTTCAACGGATTCTGTATCCTGTGAATCTCCTTGCTCCTTGGGCGCTTCAACGGACGCATCCCAGGCATAGACGGTCAAGCCCGCGAGGTCTCTTACAAACACGCGATCACCGCAAACCGCCAGATGCGCCCACGTCTCGGAATCAGCGACTTTCTTCCGGTCTATCAGACGAAATCGCTTAGCGCTGGCTCGGAAGAAAATCAACTCGCCACGCTCGTCGAGCGCCAGCACGCGATCACCCTGCGAAACCTTGCTCCAGTATTTGCCGAACGGCTTGGAGCGCCAGGCCTGCTCGCCGCTCTTCAAGTCGAGGCACGACAACCGCCCGTTACCCAAATGTAGATAAGCATGATCACCGATGACGACCGGCGACGACATATAACCTTGCGCGCGATTCGTCCACGCTTCCTCGACGCTGAAGCCGCTTTCGCCTTTCGAAAGACGATAGAAGAATGTCTTGTTCTTGTGCGTGCTTGTCAGAATTCCGTCGCCGAAATGCGTCGGCGTGAGAATGTTCATGCCGCGAAATGACGGCACTTTCTGCGACCACAGCTCTTTACCGCTCTCGATGTCGATACCGGCCAGCTTCTGACGTGTTTGCACGACGATCTGCAGTTCGCCGCGGAGCGTCGCGACAATGGGTGATGAAAACGCTCCGCCGTACATTCCGTTGCCTTCAATCAGAGTTCGCCAGACCGTTTCACCTGTCTTCCGGTCCAGCTTAAGAAACGACCCGCCTCCCTGTATGTACACAAAGTCGCCGAGAACCATCGGCGAACAAACCAATCCGAACGCCGGCAATTCGACCTGGTAGCGGCTGCGAAAATCGGCGCGCCATCGTTCGCGTCCGGTGCCGGCGTCGAGGCATACAAGCACGTCACACATACCCGGCACATAGAGACATTCGCCATCATACGCCGGCGTCGCGCGAATCCAGTCGCCGTTCTCCCTGGCGAAAAAAGGAACGCTCATCGCCCCTTCCCAGCGCGATTCCCAAAGCGAGCGCCCGTCTTTCAAATCCAGCGCCCGAACCACTTCCCATTTGCGATCGATCGTTTCCGTCACAAATACGCGATCATTCGCCACGATCGGACCCGAATAACTCGGACCCATCGGCACACGCCACAGTTCGCGCAGACCTGAAAGATCGCGCGGCCATGTAGGCTCCGCTGGCATTTTCCCGTCACGTGTAGGTCCGCGCCACTGCGGCCATGAATTGTTCGGCGCATCGGCCAGAATGGCCGGCGCCAAGATATGCGAGGTACCACCCCAAAGAAGTAAGAGTGCAATGAAGCCCGCACGATCAGTCAAGCGCGCCATATACGGGAGTCCCCGAATGTGTGTTATACCCTCGCACGCGACCGAAAGGTCGCAGCGAAACGCCGCGATCATAGCACGCGGTCCGCGCGAATTCCGAAACGAGTAATCAAGATTTTGCGAGTAGGATTGTGGAGTTAAGGGGGTAAGCTGGCTTGGAATCGCCTGGTCGGATGACAACGGGTTAACGGCCGCATTTGACGCTTTGCGCTATGCTCCCGCGTCTTCGTCCTTGAGCCGGCGCGACATCAGATCGCTCAGCGTGGCGATGACCTCACGCTCCTCGAACAGTACGCCATGCACCGCTTCGGTGATCGGCATCTCCACGCCGTGGCGCTTTGCGAGTTGCATGACGCTGCGTGTCGTCGGAATGCCCTCGATCACCGACGCTGTCGCCGTGACAACATCCGCCGGCCTTACGCCTCGGCCGATTTGTTCACCAGCCGTGCGGTTGCGGCCCAAAGGCGATATGCAGGTCGTCACAAGATCGCCCATGCCCGCCAGACCGGCAAACGTCTCCGCCCGCGCCCCCATCGCCACGCCAAGCCGCTGAATCTCGACCAACCCGCGCGTAAGCAGCGCCGCCTTCGCATTGTCGCCGGCCTTCAGCCCGTCGACGATGCCCGCCGCTAAGGCGATGACGTTCTTCATCGCGCCGGCCAGTTCGACGCCGAGCAGATCTGTGTTCGTATAAACGCGGAACCACTGTGACGAAAACGTCTGTTGCACCAGCCGCGCTACGCCGCGCTCCTCGCTCGCGGCAACGACCGTCGCCGGAAGGCAGGCGGCCAGTTCGGCGGCAATGCTCGGTCCGGATAGCGCCACCACCGGCGTCTCGCCCAGCACGTCGCGAAGAATCTGCGTCGGCCTCAGCAACGTTTCGTTTTCAATGCCCTTTGACACGCTCGCGATCGGCACGCCGCGTGGACACGCCGACGCCAGTCCCCGCCAAATGCCGCGCATATACTGACAGGGAACGGCGGAAAGAACCAGTTCCGCACCCGAAAAGACCGCCGCCGCATCATTCGTGAACGACACCCGATCCGGAATGCGCAGACCGGGCAGATAGCGCTGATTCTCGCGCGTCATGCGCATCGATTCGATCTGCTCGCGCGTCCGGCCCCACATGCGGACGTGAATGCCTCGATCGGCAAGCATCACGCTGCAAACCGTGGCCATCTGGCCATCTCCGATCACCGCGACCTGTTCGATCATTCAGGCTATTAGACATTCGCACCGTCGAGATGGCAACACAATCACAACAGGCGCATCGGCCCAAGGCAGAGCAAACGCATGTTCCCGAACAGCGCCGCGCCATCAGAACCACGAAATCAGAGCCGCGACAGTCAGGAAGCGGTGGCTGGTGCTGTGTGAATCGGCCTTGGAATCATGCTTGTTGTCACTTTGTGACAGTTGCGCGTCGCGATTTCAACGACACAAGCGATGGCCCCGTCAGTCCACGACGGCACGACGCCGAATCAAGTTGTGCATAACGCATGGCACGAGAGTGTCTCAAGCACGAACCGTGCATCAAGATCATCCAGTGTCGGAACCGTCAAATCCGCGCCGCTGTCCCTTGCCGCTTCGCCCACGGCAATGGTCTTCATGCCCAGACCGCGAGCGATGACAATGTTGGCAGCCGCGTCTTCGACGACAACACATCGCGTCGGCTGTGTGTCTAAGCGGCGTGCGGCGCGCAGGTACCGTTCAGCGGCGCCCGGCAACGACATTTCGCCATCAACGAGCGTCTCGAGCACATCCATCATGCCAATGGCCGTGAGCACCGCACGGGCGTTGCGACTGGCCGAGACCGCCGCGACGCGAACGCCTGCCTCAAACAATGCATGAATGAGCGCAAGCGCGCCTGGCAGCACGTCGCGCGTCGTTAACCTGCCGACAAGCGACTGGTAAATGTCATTCTTGCGCAAAACAATCGCGTCAAACCCGGCAGGCTCGATGGATCGATCCCCGAGGATAATACGCAGTGAACCTTCGCGCGACCTGCCCCGCAGCGCGTCACTGACTTCGACGGGAAAAACGAGTCCAGCCTCCGTCACCGCCGAACGCCATGCCTGCACATGAAGATGTGCGGTGTCCGCAAGAACGCCGTCTACGTCGAATAGAAACGCCCCGATCCGCTTGTCGACTCCGGCGGCACGGTCTTCCTCGCTTCGTCGTCGATCATTCGTCGCGGCCATGCTGCATCTATCGGCCGGCAATCCGCGCTGCATTCACTCAAGTTCGCAACCGGCGACGGGACGATTCGCCGGGTGGCCGCATTCGTCTTGACGCTTCGCGGGTTCAGGGCTGAAATCGCCCGCCGATGACGCTCTCCACAAATCGGCCGACCTTGCCGCTGGCGACGCAGTACGTCTTGCTCGCCGGATTGGCCGCTGCGCTTTACACCTCGCCGTCCGCATGGAGAAACGCTCCACCGCCGCCGGGCGGACACTTCGTCAGGCTCGCCGATGCACTGCTGCATGGCGAGCTGAGCTTCGATGTCAGTCAGCTCAGAGGACTGCAGCGCGCCGAGTTGATTCCGGCACGAGAACATGACCGCGCATATTGCGCATACCCACCCTTGCCGGCCGTCATTTTGTTGCCATCCGTGCTGCTCTTCGGTCCGCTCGCTTCGATCGCTTCGACCACGCGGCTGATGTGCATCCTGAACGTGCTTCTCTTCCACGTGTGCCTGACGCGATTGCCGAATCGCCTGGGGCTTCGTCTGTTCTCTACCGGCGAGCATTGGGCGATGACGTGCCTCTTTGCATTCGGCGCCGCGCCCTGGTCGATCGCCGACATGGGGGGCGATTGGCACCTGGCGCATGCCGTGGCACTGTCGTTCATGCTGCTCGCGCTGTTTGAGCATGCGGCGCGCGGCCGTCCCATGGTCATCGGCGCGCTCGTCGGTCTGGCGATGCTGTCGCGCCCGACCACCGCATTTACGGCCCTTTTCTTCATATTGCCCTGGCTGCGCACGCGCGCATGGCGGTCACTCGCACAATTTTCCTGCGGACCGGCCGTCGCAATCGCATTGCTCGGTGCGTATAACGCCGCGCGCTTCGGCTCGCCCTTCGACTTTGCATACGATCGCATGTACCTCATGGGACCGGGCGAGGCACTCATGCGAACCTACGGCCAGTTTCACTATGCGTATGTGCCAAGAAATCTCTTCTGGTACTTCCTCGCGCCGCCGACATTCTTGCAGAGCGGGCGATTTCCCTGGCTTGGTTATGACCAGCGCGGCATGAGCCTGTTTATCGCCACACCCGCGTTTTTTTATATCATCGCAGCCGTCAAGCGCCATTGGCAGTTGCCAGCGACGCGCGATGCACTGATTTCGATCGCAGCATGCCTCGTCCCGTTACTGCTCTACTTCAACAGTGGCTTTATTCAGTTCGGCCATCGCTTCAGCATGGATTATCTGCCAATGTTGCTGGTACTGATGGTGATCGGCTTGCGTAGTCCGATGCCGCGTGCCGGATACTTGCTCATCGCGCTGTCTTTCTTAATACATGCCATCGCCCTGTTTCTTCAGCCCGTCGCAAGTCTGGGCTGGGAGCCGCCGCTTTTCGCAATCTGAGAAGTTAATCCCGATGACCTGTGGCGCTGGCGTCTTGCCGGTGCGAATTCCGAACAAATGGGATGGTTCTTTGTCAGAGCCTTGACAACTTGGCCCTTTGCGCGGCGATATGTCGAAAATCAGCAGTGCTTCAAATTTCCGCCGATTTTTCTTGTCTCATAACAAATGGCGTGTATAATTTATTCATGAGCGGATAGCAGACGAGTGTCGATCCGCAGGTTCATACGAGGACAACGATCCATATATTCCTGATATTATTCTGATTACTCATTCAGTTTTCGATCTGAGTCCGGCCTCAAGAGACGCCTTGACTCATTGTCCCACCGAACCGCAGTCGGCACACCTCTGACCATTCGCCCACGACAACTTGATCACGCTCTCGCATTGCGCTCGCGCTGATTGAACGCCGACGCGCGCCAGGTGGAAGGTGCGCGCAATCAGGCCGAAAGTCAGCAACTAACGCGTTCGCAATGTAGGCCGGAGAAGGTTCGCGCCCACCCCGCGCGGCCGCTCGTGTCGTCGGTCCGAACCGACGGCGGCGCGGCGGCCCGCGGCGCGACACCTGCGCCGCCGAAGAGCCGACCGGCCGCCGGCGCCTCGCCGAGCAGTCGGCGGCGGCGCTTCGCGCTGACCGGCCATGAGACGGACGCAAGTTCCTCTGAACGTCCAATCGCGGCGGAATCAGCTTCCATGCAACGCCGAAGCCGCCGCGATGCCAGACCATTGACAGCAGGCTTATACCGCTGTCTGCGGCACCCTGTTTCCCTCCCCCCTCCGGGGCGCGAGCGGGGTCGCGCGATGGGGCGAATTCCTCGCGCGGCCTTGCTCGGCCCGGTCATGGAAACGGGAGTCGTCGAATAGAGGAGCGATTCGACCAGACGCGCGTCTGCATTGCAATGCCGGCGGCGCGCGAGCAACTCAGAGATTCGTACTCTTTTCTCTTGCGCCGGAGCTCGAGCCGGCGGAAAGGAGGTGACATCGAGTGAACTGAAGACTGCGCGGCGGCTCGCGGCGGCGAGTCGCCGCTTTTTGTTGGATTGCCCGTCAATAAAAAGTCATGCCATCGACGCTGATGTTCGGCTGACGCCTACGACTCCGTGGGCTGATCCGCTGAGGGCGGCGAGTCGCTCTGATCGCTCTCGAAATCAACACCCTTCATGTCGACCGGAGGAACCTGCCTGTCGTCGCCGGCTTGGTCATCCAAGTCGGCCGTGTGATCGTCCGGCAACTCCGCCGCATTCGACGGCCCCGCCGATGGCGCGAGCTTCAACGCTTCAACCTGCGGCAAATCCTCCAGCGATGGCAGGCCGAACACCTCCAGAAATCGCCGCGTCGTGCCGTAAAGAATCGGACGGCCCAAGTCCTCCGCCCGGCCGACAATCTTCACCAGGTTCATCTCACGCAGCTTGTTCAGCATGTCGCCGGCCGCCACCCCGCGTACAGCCTCGATCTCCGCCCGCGTGCAGGGCTGCTTGTACGCAACGACCGCCAGCGTCTCCATCGCCGCCGCGCTCAGCTTCGTCTCCTGGCGGACGCGAAGCAGCTTCGTCAGCCACCCGTTGTACTCCGGCCGCGTCAGAATCTGATAGCCCCCGGCGATTTCCTCGATCCGAAACGAGGCGCCGATTTCGTCGTAATGCTCGTTCAGCGATTCGATATGCTTGCGAACATCCCGCGCCGTGCCGCTGCCCATGATCGTTGCGATCTTCGCAGCGGGCAACTGCGTATCCGACGCCATGAGAATCGCCTCCACCACGCGCCGCGGATCCATCTCCGAGGGCGTCTCATTCGACCAGTCGGCGTCCGGCCCCGCGGTCTCCGCGCATTCTTCGGTCAGCGGCTCATCGGCATCGCCGCGTGCCTGGTCGTCAACGTGATCGGATTTCATGATGGATGCGGTGCCTTCCATGGCGCGTTTCTCCATTCGATTTGGGAGCGGGCGTGCGGATACAGAGCCGCAGTCAGGATAATCCACGCCGCTCGATCATGGGTGGATGATAACGTGAAATGCCGCAATCGATCAATCCAAACGATCTCGGACGCGCCGGGCTTCCGGACGCCGCCGTTTCATGCTTAAGTTTCACGCTTTGTCGGACGCTGATCGAGGTCGATGAACCGCCCCGCGGTTATCTACCCGCAGACACCCTCTCCTCACGATCCGCCAGACGACATCCGATCTATCGACATCCGTGCGCGGCCCGCGTGGGACGCGCCGACGGACGGCCCGCCAGGATCGACCGTTTGATCGCGGTTACGGACGCCGCATCTGACGACAAGCGCGGACCGTACAGGGGAATTCACACAAACCGGGGGGAGAACATGAATCGTAAGACCAAGTCTGTTTACATCATTGCCGTCATTAGCGCGTGGGTTCTGACGGCCGACGTCGGATGTGATACGAATCCGATCGGCAACAACAACAATAACGACAACACCAATGGCGCGGTCGCCACGAACATCTCCGTACATGTTCAAGCCGCCATCAAGGCCGGCAGCGATCTCGTCGTCTATGGCACCGGCGGCGCGACAGGCGTCGATTACATCCGGCCCTCGCAAGGCGACGCGGCGGGGCGCGGAATTCCCCAGGGCGACACCTACGATTCTCGCAATTTCGCCGTCGCCGGACGAAACGTCTTCCTGACCGACAACAGCTTTCAACTCACCGTATTCAACGTCGACACGCAAAGCTCAACCACCATCCCCGCCAACCAGATCCGACTGAACAGCCTGCCGGCCGGCCAATACGACGTGGGCCGAATCCATGCCGACGGAAATCTCTGCGTCGCAATTTGCGATCAGACTCAAGTAACGGACGGCCACATGCTAAAAGTGGTCGACGTCACCTCCGGTACGCCCACCGTCGTCGCGCTCACGCAAAGCCCGGTCGCCACGGCAGGGGAAATTCAGCAGGCAGTTGTCCATGGTGACACGCGACAGGTCGTTGTCTCAGCCGGCGGAAATTTCTATCTGTTTGATATCGACAGCCCAACGGACTTACCGCTCCTGATGGCGGGCGCAATCGACGGCGTCGCGAATATGCCCATCGCCTTTGACGGCCAGCGCGTCTTCTATCACGATGGCGCGAACATGCCCAATGCCGTCGTCTTTGACATCGCCGCAAATGAAAACGTCACGATGAACCCCAACCGCGCGGCGGGCCTTTTTACGTTACGAAACGGCACGTTCGGATACTTCCTTGCGGATAATTCAATCGGCGGCCAGCTTCGCAGCGCCCTTGGCGCCTTCGGAAGCGGTCCCATCGCCGGCACGACCGTAACGACGGCGACAACCGGCGCTCTCATCAGCAGCGGATCCACCAACAACGGCGGCATCGGCTATGGCCAGACCATCGCCGTCACGCCAAACGGTTCGCGCTGGTTCATCGCCGGTCGCGAAAGCATCAGTGCGGGGGAGTTTCTTCAGACCAGCACCGGCGGTACGTTCACCATCGTGCCTGATCCGAACGGAACCAACGCACTCGGTTGCCCGGCCAGCGATGTCGATTGCAGCAACAACACCGTCGCGTTTAAGTATGGAACGGCCAACACCACGTTCGTCGCGTATATGCGGCTGAACTAAGGCAGCCAGACACACCACGGCCTGGCGATGATTCGCCAGGCCAAATAGAAAAATCGATCGCCTGTTGCGCGGGCGGGAATTCACCGGAGAGGGGAGTTCCCGCCCGCTTCGTTAAGGTGAACGCACCGTGAAAGCGCTCCCGTCAGCAGACGTTCACTATGTTGGCGATTGACATTAGAATAACGATCTCACATGAGATACCGATCTTCGACATTTTGTGCGGCACTCTTTGCGACAGCCGCCGTTGGCCCCAGCGTCGCGACGGCTGATGTCGCGTTACCGCCGATCTCCGCACTTGCCGCGCACGTCGATATATTGACGGATGACGACGAGCCGAGCACGGACCCGAACGACATCCAATCAAAACCCACGGAAATTGAGCAGCTCGTCAGGCAGCTTCGCAATGGATCGCCCGACGAGCGACGCGCCGCGGCCTTTCAGATCGGCGAGCGTAACGAGCAACCGGACCTGTGCGTGCCGGCCCTGATCGAAGCGCTCAGCGATGATAGCCTGCCGGTGAGATGGCACTGCGTCGGTGCGATCGCGCGCTTTCGATCGCGGGCCGCCGAAGCCGAAGAGCCTATTGTCCGCATGTTGCCCGAGGCCAACCGTACCCTTCGCATCGAAGCCATCAACGCCCTTCGCGAAATCGGCGCACGGTCGCCGGCCGCTGTTGCAGTTTTGTCACGATGCCTCGATGACCGCGAGGACGACGTGCGGCGCGGCGCGATTCAGTCGCTCGCCGCCATGAAGCACGCCGCCGCTGCGGCGCTTCCCGATCTTTGCCGTCTCGCGTCGGACGAGGAATGGACCGTCCGGGCCGATGTCGCCGCCGCCCTGCGCGATATCAACATGCCCCATGAAGACGTCGTGCCCGCGCTAAGAAAGTTGCTGCGCGATCGCAACACCTATGTCCGTACGATCGCCCTCGAAGCGCTCGGACTTAGAGGCGCGGATGCCGCCCCGGCAGAGGCCGAAATTGTCAAGCTCCTTGAAATCGACGAAGACGCCGTCAGGCTCGCCGCCGTCAACGCCCTCGGATTGATGAAGTCACGCTCCGAAATCGTGATCGAAGGTCTGTCCCTCCTCCTCGATAGCCCCGACAACACGCTTCGGCGTCAGGCCGTTGAGGCTCTTGGAGAAATCGGACCGCCGGCCGCGAAGCCGCTTCTTCGGGCCATATGCGACGACGACGCGAACGTTCGCCGCCGTGTCGGCGAAGCGGTTCGGAAGATCGGTGAACCGATCGTTCCCGATCTCATCACCCTGTTGTCTCATGAGGATACCGCCTATCAAATCCGAGCCGTCGAGCTACTTGAGAGTCTCGGTCCGCACGCAGCCCCCGCCGTCGACGAACTGGCCGCGCTGCTGAGCCATGACAACGAACACGTTCGCGCACAGTCCGCAAAGGCGCTCGGCGCGATCGGCGAAAAGAGCATACCGGCGCTGATCACGGCCCTGAAATCAGAGCACGCCGCCATTCGCGCCGATGTCGCGAACGTCCTTCGCGAATTGCGGAAGCATGCCGAGCCGGCCGTGCCCGCATTGATCGAAGCACTGAGCGACAGCGACGACGCCGTGAGAGCCAATGCAGCACGTGCGCTGGGTGCGATCGGCCGCCGCGCCAGGCAAGCCTGCCCTGCCCTTATTCAGGCGCTCCGCGACGATTCCGACGCCGTTTGTCTCAGGGCCGCCGTCGCGCTCGGAACGGTCGGCATCGACTCGATTGAAGCCGTTCCCGCTCTGATCGAAGCGCTGGTCAATCACAAGCCGCGCGACCGCCGCGCCGTTGTTTTCGCATTGTCGAAAATCGGAAAACCGGCGGTGCCCGCACTCATCGCCCTGCTTGAACATGAAAGCGATCTCGTTCGCTGGCACGCAATCGACGCACTGGGTCGAATCGGCAAAGACGCCGCCGACGCTGTTGCGGTCATCCGCAAGCTGTCCACCGAAGACTCGAATGAAAAGGTTCGTGACAACGCCGTCTGGGCCATCTTTCAGATCGAGCCGTAGCCACCGGTATCGATGGCTTTTCACATGCCGGAACACGCAACCGCCGCCGCAAAGGCCACGCGCCTGATTGTGACGGCCTGCTTTTGACGATATATTGCCGATCGGCAAATTGGATGCCGATGCTTACGGCGCAGGGATGCACTCATGTCTGGCGACAATCGTTGCATTGCGGTCTTCGATTCAGGAATCGGCGGACTCACCGTCGTGCGCGAACTTCAGCGCCGGCTGCCTCATGAAGATATCGTCTACTTCGGCGATACGGCCCGTGTGCCCTACGGCATCAAGAGCAGCGAGACCGTCACACGCTTCGCACGGGAGAATTGCGAATTTCTCCTCCGTTTCGACCCCAAGATGATCGTCGTGGCCTGCAACACCGCCAGCGCTGCGGCCCTTCCCGCATTGGAAGACACCTTGCCCATTCCCGTCTGCGGCGTCGTCGAGCCTGGCGCTCGCGCTGCCGTTCTGCAGGCCGACGGCCGAACCATCGCCGTTATCGCCACCGAGGCGACGATCAACAGCGACGCTTATCGCAAAGCCATGCGTCGATATCGCCCGGACGTGCGCGTCTTTCAGAAGCCATGCCCGCTCTTCGTTCCGCTTGCGGAAGAGGGCCGGCGCTGCGATGATCCCATCACGCGCGCCGTGGTGCGCGACTATCTTGAGCCGGTCATAAAGCTCGATCCGCGCGTTCTGGTTCTCGGCTGCACGCACTATCCGTTACTTCGCGAGGCCATCAGCGAAGTCGCCGGCGCCGGCATCAGCCTGCTCGACTCGGGCGAACAGACCGCCTTAAGTGTGGTTCAGCAACTGAAAGCTCGCGGTGCCCTCGCAAGCGACGGCAAGACCGGACGACTGCACTGTTATGTCAGCGACAACCCGCAGAGATTCCGCGAAATCGGCCAGCGATTCCTCGACCATCCGGTCGTCGATGTCACATGGATTTCGCCGGAAGAGTTTTTCGCTGCCGATGCTCGGGCGACGGTTTGACGCCCGCCGTCTCGCATCGCTTACCCTTCTGCTCGTCATCGCGCTTTCGCACTCGACGGCCTGCAGCCGATCCGGCAGCAAGCGCCTGTTCCAGCCGCGCAAGTCCAGTGCCGAGAATCTCCAGATGGCGCTCGATTCGCCCCAGCCCGACGAGCGGCGTCGCGGCGTTGTCGGTTTATCCGAAAGCCGGGACGGACGATCCGACTGGGCCGTCAAAGTCTTCGACACCATCGCCCGAACCGATTCCGATGCGATGGTTCGGCGGGCCGCCTTGCGCGCCATGGAGCGTGCGCCGAATGAACAGTGCGTCGAGACATGCCTGAAAATTCTGACCAGTCCCGATCAGCGAAATGAGGGTGTTGTCAGCGCGCCGGCATCGGTTCGCTGGTCGGCCGCACAGTTGTTGCATGTCGCCGTGCAAACGGGCGCTTTCGGTGAATCACAACGCGAGGGGATCATTGACACGCTGATTCTACGCATCGACAGAGAGCGCGATCAGCACACTCGACTCGCAATGATCGAAACACTTGGCTACTTTCCGGAGCGCCGCGTGCTGGATCCGCTCATGGGCGTTCTGCCCGAGGACAACTTCACGTATCGACATGCCGCCGAAGTGTCACTCGCCCGCCTGACCGGCGTTACCCACGAATACGACCCCGACGCATGGAAGAACTGGCTCGCTTCGGTTGAAGACCCCTTCGCATCCCGGGGGCGCATCCCCGAAGCGCTGATGCGCAAGAGCAAATCGAAATCGGCCGGCCTGGACTGGTTTAACGCGGCGGAGTGACCTGCGAAAGACGACGTACACCATACGCGACGCGACGCGATTGCTGCGTCAACGGCGCGCCTCGCCACGGAGCTTTCCCGTCAATCCGCGATGTGGTATTCTCTCTCCGTCATTCGGTGCACCTATTACGAATCTTCAATGGAGGAGACCCGAGCATGAAATCCGTCAGTGCAAAAATCACGGCACTTGCCGTCGCGGCCTCTCTGTTCTGCGTGGCCCTCGGATGGGATCGCCAGACCAGCGCCCAGAACTACCTCGCCCAGGCCAAGGGCGGCGGCGCGGGCGCCAAGGGTTGGTACGGCGAATTCGACGCGCTGCTGGGTACGCATGGCGACAAGAACATGATGCTCGAAGCCCATGTTGTCAGCGCGAAACAGGGAGACTTGATCGGAAAAGTCGTCGCATCGACCGACGCCTTTCTCATCATGAAGGCGCAGGATCAGCGAACGATGTACTTCATCACATGGGATGACGTCATCTGGATTACGGCGAGGCCGAACTGACGCTTCCCGACCGCGATCCTCGCCGCAAGTGCAGGCTTGAGGGACGCGGCTTAATCGATCCGCCGCATGGTGCCGGCAGGCTGCGCCGGGGCTTCCTCTTCGACTGCGGGCGGCGGCTCGTCAGGCTCCGGCGATCCGCCCAAGCCACCCATGTAGACGGTCACGTCGTTCTTGGTAGCGGCCGACTTGCAGGACGGGCAGGTGATGCCTTGGCCGTCGCTGGCCCGCATCATCTCGGTTGCCTGCTGATTGGTCAGTTGAAAGGTGTTGCCGCACGAGCCGCACGTGTACGACTCAGTCGCCTGGGCAACGGTCGCGTCGCCCCCTTCCTCGCCAGAGTTGAGCCAAAGCACGATCGCAATGATTGCGCCGGCGGCGAGGACGATCGCCAGTCCTGTGGTCTTGTTCATGTATAAACCTCAATGGGCCGCGGCAATAGCGCGCAAGCCTGACGTGGCTCACGCGCGCCCGACGTGCCCCCCATCTTAGGGGCATTCCTGGGCGCAGCAACCGGGATAGGCCTGACCATCGGCGTAGAACGAATCCGGCTGGCAGTCCATGCGTCCCCAGGTGCCGCGGACATCCTTGCCGCCGAAATTGGGTGCGTGCTGATAGTAAGTGCCGTTACCCATGTCAGGCGAAGCGGCGTGGCCGTCGACATAGCCAAGGTTGAAGAACCCCAGCTTCTTGTGATATCCCGTCAACTCACCGCGCTGCAGACCGCCCCATGCGTCGTTCGTAAAGACCGTCTGGAACGCGCGAGCCTCCATAAAGGCAACCGTCACGCCGGTATCCGGCACGCGAGAAAGCGGGCGACCATAAATGCCGGCGATATCTCCGTCGCTATATGACAGGTTGTTCATGCGGAATGCCGTGCCGTTGGCCTTGAAATAGGGCTGCTCAACTTCGGTCGGCAGGCCGCCAAAGCCGGGCCAGTTCTGCCATCCATACTCATCACCGGGGCACTGAAACACCTCAAAGAAGCCGCGATCGCCGGGAACGGAAGTCTGCGCCATGCCCGCGCCATAAAACAGCCGGTTAAACGGGCGCGTATTCGGCGAGAACTCATTGGTCCAGCCCATAAACGGAGACGTGCCGGGGCCGCCGCCATATTCCGAGTAACCTTCGCCGACGAAGCAGCAGCGGCATCGATGCACCGGGCCGTAGACGCCGTTCGGGTCGTCCGTCGAGTAGGCCGTGGCCGTCTGAAGAATGGACCGAATGCTGGCAAGGCACTTGGTTCGCTGCCCGGAAACGCGCGCCGACTGAAGCGCGGGCAGCAGGATGCTGATCAGAACGGCAATAATGGAAATGACGACGAGAAGCTCGATCAGCGTGAAACCTCGTACGCGACGCATGTTCATAAGCATGATGAAATGACTCCTTGCGCGATGGCCGTAGACGTTGCGGCCTCCTATCCAGTTTATCTTCGATTAACCGACCAAAAGCCGGTCGTGCGATGATTCAGTCGCTACATACGCCCATCGGATAGTAGACCGCGTCAATACAGCCTACCCGATGGAATTTCCCCCGAATCAAGGATGGATACCGTTTTTTTCCGATTCCAAACATCCGAAAACCGATATCGTCCAACGGGACCACTTCGGATTGTACGAGTAAGGCGGGCGGGAAACAACCAAAACTCGCGCCAGTTCAGGCACTCTGGCCGGACGATCGGCATCCTCGCCGGTGGGCACCTCCCTGTTAAACAAGGCGACTTTGAGGTCCCCCGCTTACGACTGAGCCTGCCGCAGCCTCTTGCTCTTTTCGGATGTTCCTCGGGTGTGGTCGCACACGCCGCAAATCGACGCCCCACCCATTCAACATCGGACCCCCAGGCCCTTCTACTAAGCCGCAAGGACGCTCTTTTCCGATGCCGACCCACCGGCGTTCCATCTCAGAGCCATCGCATCGGGCCTCTCGCACCGTTAGCGGTTTGGAACTTTCGCCGCCTTGGTGCGTCCAATCGAGTCGTGAAGCGGAGGCGTTGGCGTGTCCGGTCGGCCGGGCACATAATCCGCACGTTGAGATGGCACAGCGACCCTCCCTACAACCATCAAGAAGGATTGACCCATGTCTCGAACCCTCAGCCGCCGATCGTCGATCATCCTCGCCCTTTCATGCAGCGTCCTTTTCACGCTGGCGGCCCGGCCGCTCAGCGCCGACGAGCCTGAAGGACCGGCCCTGACCGTCTATTCCTCCGCCGATCCCGCCGGCTTCGATCCGCAGCAGTTCATCGCCCAGCAGCGGATCGGCTCCAACCCGAACTTCGCCTGGCAGGTGCCCGGCTTCGGCGTCGTCAAGGAGGTCCGCCGCGTGAATCTCAACGCCGGACTCAACGAATTGCCCTTCACCGATGTCGCCCAGTTCATCGACCCCACCACCGTCAGCTTCGTCGACCTGACCGACCCGGCCGGCACCGCCGTCCTGGAGCAGAACTTCCAGTTCGATCTCGTCAGCCCCGACAAGCTGCTCGACAAGTACCTCGACAAGCTCATCTCGGTCGTCGTCCCCTCCGGCGACACCACCGAGACCATCAGCGGCACGCTCCTCTCCGCTAATCAGGGCAGCCTCGTCATCCGCACCGACACCGGCCTGCGCATCGTGACCGGCCAGGGCCAGTCGATCCAGCTCGGCGAACTGCCCGAAGGCCTGCGCACCCGGCCGACGCTCGTCTGGAAGCTGCTGGCGTCGAAGGCCGGCGAGCACGACATCCGCACGACTTACCAGACGGCCGGCCTGACCTGGCGCTCCGACTACACCCTCGTCATGAACGCCGATGACACGAAGGCCGACCTCGGCGCGTGGGTCACGCTGCTCAATCTGTCCGGCGCGGGCTACAAGAACGCCCGGCTCAAGCTCATCGCCGGCGACGTGCAGCGCATCCAGCCGCCGCAGCCGACGCGATACCGCGGAGCGCCGGCCGCCGATCAGGCTTATTTCACACTAGAGTCCAAGGGCTTCGAGGAAAAGTCCTTCTTCGAGTACCACCTCTACACCCTCCCGCGCCGCACCGATGTGCCGGCCAACACCACCCAGCAGCTCACCCTCTTCCCCACCGCCACCGGCGTCGATGTGGAGAAGGTGCTGGTGTACTACGGCCTGCCCGAGGCCCGCTACTGGGTGTTCCCCGACCCGGCAATCGATCGCGGCCTGGGCACGGCGAGCAACAAGAAGCTCGACATCTACGTCCGCTTCAAAAACAAGGAGGAAAACAACCTCGGCAAGCCGCTGCCCAAGGGCAAGTTCCGCGTCTACAAGCAGGACGACGCCGATGGCACGCTCGAGTTCATCGGCGAAGACCTCATCGACCACACCCCGAAGAACGAGACCGTGCTCATCAAGCTTGGGCAGGCCTTCGACGTGGTCGGCGAGCGCATCCAGTCCGACTTCAGCATGAACAGCGGCCGCAAGACCATGTCCGAGAGCATCCGCGTCGTGCTGCGCAACCACAAGCCCGCCGCGCAGAAGGTCATCATCAAGGAAAACCTCTACCGCTGGACGAACTGGGAGATCACCCAGTCGAGCGACGAGTACGAGAAGATCGACGCCCGCACCATCCATTTCGACGTGACCGTCCCGCCCGATGGCGAGAAGTTCGTGACGTACACGGTCCGCTACACCTGGTGAGGCCCGCCCCCTGCCACCCCCGTGGCACCGGCGGTCATCCCCGTGGCGCCGGAAGGTGTCGCGCCAGGCATCAACATTCCGGCGCGAACGTGCGGCAGCTCAGCGCGGTCGGGCGGCAGCGCGGCGCGGCGGGCGGGCAGGGTGATGCCGCGCAACATTTGCGCCCCGGCGCGGGCCGCTGGAACCCCCATCTCGGCCCGCCATCGAGCCAACCGGGGACGAAACCCGTCCGCGCAGCCACGAAATCCGAAATTTCATGGATCAAAACCGGAATCGCATCCACGAAATCGGAAATTTCATGGCTCAAAACCGGAATCGCATCCCTCAAACCGCCCGTTGCAGCCCCGCGCCGCCGCGCTTTCGGCCGACGGCAAGCCGCCGCGGGCCGACCGCAAGGCCGTTCGGGCCGATGGAAAGACGGTTGGGGCCAACCGCAGGCCGGCGCGGGCCGATGACGGGTGGGTTCTGGCCCGTGCGAAGTGGGTTCTGGCCCGTGCGAAGTGGTTGGGCATCGGTTACGATGTGCCGCACGTCGGCGATTTCGTCGCGGCGTGGCCCGCCATGCCCCAGATCGAGGTGGACAACCTGTGCAAGGTCTATCGCGTGCCCGAACGCGAGGGCGGCTTCGTCGCGTCGATGCGCAGCCTTTTCGCCCGCCGCTACAAGGAAGTCCGCGCGGTCGATGGCATCAGCTTCCGCATCATGCCCGGCGAGATCGTCGGCTTTCTCGGACCGAACGGCGCGGGCAAGACCACCACGCTCAAGATGCTCGCGGGACTTTTGCACCCCACCTCCGGCATGGCCGCCGTCATCGGACATACGCCCTGGCGGCGCGAGGGCGACTACCTCCGCCGCATCAGCATGCTCATGGGCCAGCGCTCCCAGTTGCACTGGGACCTGCCCGCGTTGGACTCCTTCCTCGTCCACGCCTCCATCTTCGGCATCCCGAAGGACCAGTACGAAGCGACGCAGAAGCAGCTCATCGAGCTGCTCGAGCTGGGCGATGTCGTGAAGAAGCAGGTCCGCTCCCTCTCGCTCGGCGAGCGCATGAAATGCGAGATCTGCGTCTCGCTCCTCCACCGGCCGTCCGTGCTCTTTCTCGATGAGCCGACCATCGGCGTCGATGTCGCCATGCAGGCCCGCATCCGCGAGTTTGTCCGGGCCTACAACCGAGAACACGGGGCGACCATCATCCTCACCAGCCACTACATGGCGGATGTGTCGGCCCTGTGCCGCCGGATCATCGTCATCGACCACGGGCGCATCCTGTTCGACGGCTCGCTGTCGGACCTGTCGCGCAAGCTCGCGCCGTTCAAGGTCATCAAGATCGACCTCGACCGCGACCTGAACGGCTACGACTTCAGCGCCCTGGGCGAACTGCTCTCCAGCGAGCCGCGAAAGATCATGCTGCGGGTCGCCAAGGACCGGGCCGCGGCCGTCACCGCCCGGCTGCTGACCGATCTGGCCGTGCTCGACCTGACGATCGAAGACCCGCCGATCGAGGATGTGATCCAGCGCGTCTTCGGAGGAGCGGCCGCGACATGAGACACGCCCTCCGCGCCCTTGGCGCCCACCTGCGGGCGCATTTGGCCGTGATGATGCAGTATCGCGGCGAGGTGTTGCTCTGGAGCGTCTGGGGGATCATCAATCCCGCCGTGCTGTACGCGATGTGGAGCTCGGCGGCGGGCGGGTCGGAATCACACCTCATCGCCGGATACGACCGGGCCGGGCTGGCGGCCTACTTTTTCACCATGATGATCGTCGGCCACGTCACCGGGGCGTGGGACGTGTACCAGATGGGCTACTACGTGCGGACCGGGGCGCTCTCGCCGCAACTGCTCCAGCCGGTGCTGCCGCTGTGGCGCTCGGTCGCGGAGAACGTCGCGTACAAGGTGGTCACGCTGATGTTCGTCGTGCCCATGTGGCTGATCTTCGCGTGGTTCGTCTCGCCGAAATTCCAGCCGGCCGCGTGGGAATGGGTGTTCGGTGTCGCGGCGCTGGCGCTGGGGGCGGTGCTGTCGTACCTGCTCTGCTACGTGATCTCCCTGCTGGCGTTCTGGGCGCCGAAGATCGATGCGCTGGGGGAGGTGTACTTCGGGCTGTGCATGTTTCTCGGGGGGCGGTTCGCCCCGGTCGGAGCGCTGCCGGAGCCGATCGCAAACCTGGCCCGCGCCCTGCCGTTTCGATGGATGTACGAGTTCCCAGCGGAGCTGTTCGTCGGCGGGCGCATCAGCCTGGCGCAGGCCGCGACGGGCCTGGGGGTGCAGCTCGGCTGGATCGCGTTTTCTCTGGCGGCGTTCCGGCTGCTCTGGCGGTCGGGACTGCGGCGCTACACGGCGGTGAGTGGATGATGCGGGCCTTTCGACTGATTTTTCTGTTCTGTCGCGTGAGTATACAGAACTTCGCCGCCTATCGGTTCGACTTTTTCTCGCGGCTGTTCGTCTCGATCGGGCATCTGGCGGCCGAGCTGCTCGCGGTGTGGACCGTCTTCTCCAACACGACGACGCTCAAGGGCTGGCGGGCCGAGCACATGCTGGTGCTGGTGGGCGTCTTCCGGATCGTCGCGGGCGGCATCCGCATGTTCGTCGTGCCCAATATGCGCCGCGTCATGGAGGACATTCGCAACGGCACGCTCGACTTTGTGCTGCTCAAGCCGCTCAACGTTCAGTTCCACATCAGCGTCCGCGAGTTCGTCTTCTGGCGCATCACCGATGTCGCGCTCGGCACGGCCGTCGCCCTCTACGGCTGCCACCGGCTGCTCGGAACGATCCCCCTGCCGCAGATCGGGCTGTTCGTCCTGATGATGGCCGCATCCTTCGCCATCGTCTATGCCATCTGGCTGTCACTGGCGGCCGTCTGCTTTCTCGCCGTTCGCATCGAGAACATCGAGATGATCTTCTGGAACGTCTTCGAGGCCGGACGCTACCCGATCCAGATTTATCCGGCCTGGCTGCGCATCGGACTGACCTACGTGATCCCGCTGGCGTTCATCACGACCTTTCCGGCGGCCGGCCTGCTCGGCGATCCGGCCACCGGGATGACGGCGCGAGCGCCCTTCTTCGCGGCCCTGTTCGCCGTTGCTTCGCTTCTGATCGCGTCCAGGCTGTTTGCCCTCGGCCTGCGCCGCTATTCAGGGGCATCCGCCTGATCCGCTGGCCACACATTCGATCCATCGCCGACCGGCTGTTTTTTCTTGTTGTCGCCGGGGCGTATGAGTAAGATGATCTTCGTTGTCCAGTTCCCGGCGGGTCGTTCGTACATTTCGGTCGCTGCACCCCACGTCGGGAATAGCGAGATGAAGGAGTCGTAGACCATGCGGCTGATGATTCTCGAAAACCGGCGGCTACGGAATAGCCTGCGAACGGATGGCGGCACGCTCACCATCGGCTCGGATGTCACCTGCAACATCCATTTGCCCGATCCCCGCCTCGGCAAGCATCAGGCCAACATCACCAGGGACGACGCCGGCGAGTGGTGGCTCGAAGTTCTGGACTACAGCGTGCCCACCTGCCTGAACCGCGCGATTCAGCGCTCTCGAGCGAAACTGCACCACGCCGACGAGATCGAGTGCGGGCCTTTTTCGCTCCGCTTCTTCATCGAATCGGAGCAGAGCAAGGAGGTCCAGCAGCAGGAGCGCATGGCCGCCCTGCTCCGCAGCCACGGCGACTCTCTCCCGCTTGGCACGATCATCCTCAAGGAAGACGAAGGCCTTGCCGTTACCAGCGACGAACTGACGCGGATCACGCAACTCGCGCTGCAGCTTTGCCGCTGCGAATCCGTCGGAGACATGCTGCCCGTCGTGCTGCGCGCGGCCGTCAGCCGTTTCAACGCGCGCCGCGCTTGGATCGGCCTGCGCAAAGTCGAGAAGGACGACTTCGATTGGCTGCTCGGACAGACGGCTGTCGGCAAGCCCATCGATCGTCCGCATTTCTGCGAACTGGCCGAGAGCCGGTGCATTCGGCAGGGCCATCATCTATGCACGCCGGATGTTCCGCAGGACGGTATCGGCTCCGCGATGGCCGTTCCGCTGGTCGGGTCCAAGTTCACGCTCGGCATGTTGTACGTCGAAAACGACCCGGCCGATCCGCCCTACGACGAACAGGCCCTGCTTGCTTTCAGGGCGATGGCCTGCGGCGCGGCCGTTCCCATCGACGCGATGATCCGTCAGATTCTCGAAGTGAGGCGAGCCGCGCTGAACACGGAACTGGCCATGGCTCGCTCGACACAGGACGCGCTGACGCCGACGGTTCTGCCGCGCTGGGACTCCATGCAGGTCGCCGCCTATCGCCTCATGGGAACCGAGACCTGCTGCGATCTTTATGACATCATGCAGCTTCGCGACAAGACGGCGGCACTCCTCGTCGTGAAGCTGCATTTCCCCCTGCACGAAATCCCCTGCAAGCTGGGTGAAATCCGCGCGGCGTTTCGATCGGCTGTCCTCTATGGCGAGGCCCCGCATCTCTTTGCCCGCGCGTTGAACTGGCTGCTGCACGATGGCGACAAGGGAACCTTCGTAGACGTGGCCGTCGCGCGCGTATGGCCGGACTCCGGCAAAGTCGAACTCTGTACGGCCGGGCGGCGCGTCATCGTGGCGCGCGTACATGAAAACGGCCGCGCCGAGCGCATTGAATCCGATGTCGGACCTCCGGTCGGACAATCGCGCGGCGCCGTGTACGCAATGCACAGTTTTGAGTTGGCCGATGGCGATTCGCTGGTGCTCGCCAGCGACGGCGTCGAATCGGCAAAGAACGCCGCCGGGGAGGTGTTCGGTGTGCGGGGCTTGTGCGACGCCGTTAGCGACGGTCTGGGCGACACGCCGGGGCATGTGCTTAAGGAATTCGCATCGGATCTTGGTGAGTTTCTCGACGGCGGAGCCAATCCGCAGGACATTTCAGTCGTGCTGCTGCGGCGCATGTAGAAGCCGGCTTCGCGTCTCGATGAGCCACTGGCCCATGCACGGGCTGCCGTTCGCTGTTGAATCCACCCATCAAAGATATCACCCGCTGCAACTGGTCGAGCAGGCGCGAAACGCCTTGTTCCAGGGCATCTTCTCCAGTAACGCCGCCATGCCGCAGGTGCCGCTGATGCCGGCGAACGCCAATCCGCCGCCGACGAACGCACTGAGTGCCAGAAACCACGGATGAACGAACACACCGAGGAGCGTTCCCGCAAGGACGAGACTGCCCGCCGTGATCTGAACCTGCCGCATGATGCTGATCGGAACACGACCGACGCGCTCCACCGGCAGGCCGGCGTCGGTCCAGCCTTTCAGTCCACCCATCAGGCACCACACGTCTTTCTGACCGGCGTTGATGAGCAGGTTGGCCGCTTGGCGGGCGCGCGTTCCGGAGCGGCAGTGCAGCACGACGCGCCGCGCGCCGTCGGTCGGCACATTTTCCGGATGAAACGTGGACATCGGCACGAGTTTCGCGCCGGCGATGCGCTCGGCGGCGTGTTCATCCGGCTCGCGCACATCCACCACAACGGCCGTGCCTTCGTCGAGCCACTTTTTCAGTTGGACCGGAGAGACTTCTTTCAGACTCGTTTCGATTTTCATATCAAGCACCCTCGGAACATCGTTCAAGTTGATTCATTGCAACGCGGCTGCAACAGCCCGCGGACAGCACCTATTCGCTAACTGACCAGATTGCCCCATCACGCACGGCA
>CAZRFP010000001.1:0-68071 GCA_964599535.1 uncultured Planctomycetaceae bacterium | reverse complement strand
CGTGCTGTTGGGTTACACCGTGCCCTGGCTTCTTTCTCTGCCGGAGGCCTTGGCGAGTCCGTTCCTGGCGAAATATCAAAAGCATCGACGCCCCCTGACATACGCGTGGTACTGGGCCGTCGGAACAATGGCGGTGCTCACGTTCATGACGTTCAAGCAGGGCTACTATCTGCTGACGGCGCTTCCGGGCATCGCATTGCTGCTCGGTCCGGTCTTGCACGACCTCTTCTTCGCGACTTCGTCGACTGTGCGCACGCGCCTGGTGCGCGTTGTCTATTACGCGATTCTCATCGCAACGTTGATCGCCGTGGTGATTACCTGGTTTGCAGTGCGGCACATCTTCGCGGAAGAGTGGACCACGGCCGCCGCATGGGGCGGCGCATTCATGGCCATTCTCATACTGGGCGGCGTTGCGCTGGCCGGATGGGAGTTTCTCGCAGGCCGACCGCGTCGATGCTTCGTCATCGTGGGCATGTCGGCCTTCTGCGTCTTCGGCATCACCTGGTGCATGCTCGGACCCCGTCTGGATGACGTCGCCGACTCGATGGCACTGGCGCAACAACTTGAGAAATCGGAAATCGGCCGCGATGAAAACGTCTATTGGGCCGGCAATCAGCCCGATGGGCGCGTGGTCTTCTATGCCAATCGCCCGATTCGACAGGTGGTCGACCCCTTCGAACTTCGTGCGAAACACGCCGACGCCGACAAAACAGATCTGCAACTGATGGTCGGCCGGCGCATCAGCGAACTGCTCGCCGCGGACAAACCGGTCTATTTTGTCATCACGCGCGACCAGTTCGATATGCTGATGCTCGTGCTGCGACCGACCGCCTTCGTCTGGTTCGACATCGACCGCGGCCGAGCCGGTTCGGACGACGATGACTGGCTCGTCGTCTCCAACCAGCCGGCGCGGACGAAGCGTCCGCACGCCGGCGATATCTAATCCTTCTCAACATTAACCGGCCAGTGAACGACTCACTCGCCCATCGCGTTTCGCACGAATGCCATCCGATCGGTTGCTTCCTCGATCTGGAATTTTGTCGGCTTGCCCGCGCCGTGGCCTGCGCGCGTTTCGATGCGGATCAGCACCGGATTGTCGCACGACTGGGCCTCCTGCAGCGCCGCGGCGAACTTGAAGCTGTGCGCGGGAACAACGCGGTCGTCATGATCGCCCGTCGTGATCAGCGTCGGCGGATAGCATGTGCCCGGCGTCACGTTGTGATAGGGCGAGTAACCCAGCAGATAGCGAAACGTCGACTCGTCCTCCACCTTGCCATAGTCGCTCGTCCACGCCCAGCCGATCGTAAACAAGTGAAACCGCAGCATGTCCAGCACGCCCACGGCCGGCAGCGCCGCGCCGAACAGGTCAGGCCGCTGCGTGATGCACGCGCCGACGAGCAATCCGCCGTTGCTGCCGCCGGAGATGGCCAGCTTTTTGTTGGACGTGTAGTTGTTCGCGACGAGCCACTCGGCTGCGGAGATGAAATCATCAAAAACGTTCTGTTTCTTGAGGAGTCGGCCGGCGTCGTGCCACTCTTTGCCGTATTCACCACCGCCGCGCAGATTAGCCTGCGCATAGACGCCGCCCATTTCCATCCAGACGAGGTTTGACACACTGAAGGAGGGAGAGAGCGAAATGTTGAATCCGCCGTAACCGTAGAGCATCGTCGGCGTGTTGCCGTCGAGCTTCAGGCCCTTCCTGTGGCAGATGAACATGGGAATCTGCGTACCGTCCTTACTGCTGTAGAAGACCTGCTTGGTTTCGTAGTCGTCCGGATTGAAGTCGACCTTCGGCTTGCGGAAGACTTCGCTCTTGTCCGTCGTGAAGTCGTAGCGATAGACCGTCCACGGATTGCTGAAGTTCGCAAACGCGAAGAACGTCTCCTTGTCCGTGCGGCGGCCGCCAAAGCCGGAGGCCGTGCCCAGGCCGGGCAGGTCCACTTCCTTCGTCACGCGCCCGTCAAAGTTGTAAAATCGGACCGCGCTGCGAGCGTCTTTCAGATAGCTCGCGACAAACGTGTTGTTCACGAGCGAAACGGACTGAAGTGTCTCAGGCTGCTGCGCGATCACTTCGCGCCAGTTCTCGCGCTCCGGTGCGCGAAGGTCGATCGCAATCACCCGGCCGCGCGGCGCGCTTAAGTCCGTGCGAATCCAGAGGACAGGCCCGTCGTTGTCGATAAACTCGTACTCCGCGTCGAAGTCGTTCAACAGCTCGATCACCGGAGCATCGGCCACCGTTAGAACCTTGTAAAACAGCCGGTTCTTCCGCTCCGTCCCCTGCCACACCGAGATCATCAGATAGCCGCCGTCGTCACTGACCGTCGAGGCGAAGCCCCATTCCTTCTGGTCCGGCCGCTCATAAACAAGCTGATCTTCCGACTGCGGCGTGCCGAGCGTGTGGTAATACAGCTTCTGGAAATAGTTCGCGCCCGAGAGCTTTTCGCCCTCTTTGGGCGCGTCGTAGCGGCTGTAGAAGAAGCCCTTGCCGCCGCGCGACCAGGCCGCGCCGGAAAACTTCACCCACTCGATCTTGTCGGGCAGGTCTTCGCCCGTCGCGACATCCCGCACGCGAAACGTGCGCCAGTCGGAACCGCCGTCGGATACGCCGTAGACCACCTTCGTGCCGTCGTTGTCGATGTCGAAGTTCGACAGCGCCACCGTGCCGTCCGCCGAGAACGTGTTCGGATCGAGCAGAACGCGCGGCGTGCCGTTCAGACCGTCCATCACGTACATCACGTTCTGATTCTGCAGGCCGTCGTTGCGCGAATAAAAGTAGCGATTCCCGCGTTTCTGCGGCGTGCCGAAACGCTCGAAGTTCCACAGCTTTTCAAGCCGGCGATGAATCGTCTTTCTTTCGGCGATGCGCTCGAGATGGGCAAACGTCACTTTATTCTGTGCCGCGACCCAGGCCTTCGTTTCCTCCGCGTTGTCGTCCTCGAGCCAGCGATAAGGATCGGCCACTTGAACGCCGTGGATCGTGTCGACCTGATCAACCTTGGCCGTCTCGGGATAAGCCCCCGTCTGCGCGACCCGGCCTTTCTGAGACGTTGAGCAATGAGCTGCCGAAAGAACCAGCAAGGAGATGAAAAACCGACCGGCACGATGGAAAGAAGCGTGTGTCATATTCGTTCCCTTCTATAATGGATGACAAGGCGAGGACCGCCCGCGAAACGCGAGCCGGACTGGAACGTCAACCGGCACGGAGGGCCGTCGCACACGGAGACATTGTCCCCGACTTGGTGCGAATATCAACCCGTGACTTTGCTCCGCCCCGGTTCCCGCGTTTTGACTCTTCGCCGAACCGACGTTTGATTTCCGCAGCGTCCCAGCGCTGGAGATTGCCATGAAATCCACGAAAGCCGCCGCCGTATTACTTGCCCTGACCGTGCTCGTCGTGTTGCCGCCGGCCGAACAATTTCTGTCGCTCGCATCCGAGCCGCCCGCCGGCAATGATCCACCCGCGACGCGAAAGCCGTCGCCTGCGGAGGTCCGAAAGCAGCGCGAAGCCCGATTCAAAGACATGCTCACCGATGTCGTCTTCCTTGGCACATGGCAGATGACCAACGCGGAGGGCCTGAAGGGCAAGGCCCCGCTCTCGCCGCCGCGTCCCGAGCGCTACACGATCAAAGGCGTCTCACGCGGTCTGGAAGACAACTGGGTCATCACCGCCCGCGTCGAATTCGCTGATCGCGATGTCGAGCTGCCCTTCAGCGTGCGCGTCGTCTGGGCCGGAGACACGCCCGTCATCACGCTCGACAAGACCGCGCTGCCCATGCTCGGCGAATACTCCGCTCGTGTCATGGTCTATGGCGGCTTCTACGCCGGAACCTGGTTCGGCACAAACTACGGCGGCATCCTCTCAGGGCAGATCATCAAAGCGGCCGACGAAAAGAAAATCCGCGAGATCGCCGATGAAGCGCGGAAGATCGACCTGCCGCCCAAGCCGACGACGATGCCCGCGAATCAGCCTGCCGACGGATGAGCGATGCCGCGTCGCGCGAATCATGCAAAGGCTTGACCGGTCTCGGCCGCCGCCTTACTCATACGCTCCGTCGCCCACGGCGCGGCGAATGCAACTCGGCCATGGCGGCCGCCGTGCAGACCGTCGGCCACGCGAACGCATCATGGATCACTTTCACTATCGCGACGGAGAATTGCACTGCGAAGACGTGCCCGCGCGCGACATCGCGCAGCGCATCGGCACGCCTGCATATGTCTATTCCAGCGCCACGTTTATTCACCATTACCGCGCCGTCGCGGCCGCGTTTGCCTCGCTCGATCCGATCATCTGTTACTCGATCAAGAGCTGCGCCAATCTGAATATCTGTCGATTGCTGCGCGAGCAGGGCGCAGGGTTCGATGTCGTCTCCGGCGGCGAACTGCGCCGAGCGCTCGATGCCGGCGGCAATCCGTCGAAAATCGTCTTCGCCGGCGTCGGCAAGACCGATGCAGAGATTCATGCCGGCATCGATGCCGAGATCGGCTGGTTCAACGTCGAATCCGAAGCCGAACTCGAAAATCTCATCACCATCGCCCGCGAGCGCCGTGCAGTCGTCCGCGCGGCATTGCGCGTCAACCCCGATGTCGATCCCAGGACGCATCGCTACACTTCCACCGGCAAGCGCGAAACGAAATTTGGAGTCGACCTCGAAAGAGCGCGCCGCGCCTTCGACACTTACGGGCGACAGCCGCATGTGAAGCTCTGCGGCATCCATTTGCACATCGGCTCGCCTGTCAACAGTGTCGAACCCTACGTGCAGGCCATCGAAAAGGGCCTCGCGCTCATCGACGAGCTGCGCCGCGCGGGCTTCGCCATCGACACCCTCGATATCGGCGGCGGTTTCGGCGCGCACTATCGTGAAGAGGAAGCCCCGCCGGCCGTCACGTACGCCGAAGCCATCGTGCCGCTGATCGCAAACCGCGGCCTGCAGATTATTCTCGAGCCTGGCCGCTCCATCGCCGCCAATGCGGGCATACTGCTCACGCGTGTGCTCTATCTCAAGAAATCCGGCGACCGCGACTTTCTCATCGTCGATACCGGCATGAACGACCTGATCCGTCCGGCGCTGTACGAGGCGTATCATTTTGTCTGGCCTGTTCGACCGGGTCCGGGCTTCGTGCCCGATCGTCGCGGCGAGGGAGCGTCAATGCCCGGCCTCATGCCGATGGACGTGGTCGGTCCGGTCTGCGAAAGCGGCGATTTTCTGGCAAAGCAGCGGATGCTGCCCCCGATGAAGCGCGGTGATCTCGTCGCCATTTTCAGCGCGGGGGCCTACGGTTTTGTCATGGCCAGCCACTACAACACGCGACCCGCGCCGCCGGAGATTCTCGTGGACGGCGCGACATTCCGCGTGGTGCGCCGCCGCGAAACCTATGACGACCTCGTGGCGCTGGAGCGCGAAGTGTGAGCGTCGTGCGAAGCGCTTCGGCGGCGCGCTGGCGACGGTTATCGTCGATGATACGGCAGCGGCAGAATGTCAGACTCGGCGGTTTGCCCGTCGACGTCCAGAATCGCTCGGCCGCCTGCACGACGATAACCGATCCGCGACGCCACGCCGTCCAGTTTGAAATCAACGGTCATTCCGTCATGCGAAACGGCGGCCGAGCCTTCGATCTTCCGGGCGCGGTCCGGCCCCTCGTCGAGCGTGATAAGCGTGACCCAGCACGGTGCGGCCGACTCGATGGCTGACACGATCGAGCATGTCGGCTCGATGACACCTGACTTCAACGACGCCCAGCCGCGCGGCGGCGATTCTTCGCCGCGATGCAGCGAAATCGAAGGCGCATCCGGCGCAATCGAAAACACGCGCACGACCGGGCCGCCGTCGCGCGCCGCGGCTGTCGCCAGCCGCCCATCGACGCACACATCAAACTCCGGCGCGACATTGAACACCTGTCGCCATGCCGCCTTTCGACCGCCCGCCCAATCCACGACCAGAATGACATCCGGCCGCCGCCACACCAGCAGCCGACGAACAACCGCGCCCTCGTAGAGATGATGCTCGCCTTCCACGGCCGATGTGTCGCCGCACTGCCACGACGCCACAATGCCACTGCGCCCGATGTAATCGGTGTCCCACGAAGCCGGCGCGCCGTCGTGCGTGACCACGTTGTGGCCCCACGCGCTTTCGCAGAATTGCCGCATGGGGTGCTCGTATTCATATTTATACTTGCCGGCATCGACCAGCAGTTCGCGCCCAAAGCCGTGAACGACAAATGACAGGTCGTCCTGATGCTTGTGCGTGCGCGTGTTGTATGCGGCGCAGAAGATGATCTGTACCGCGCGATCCACAAGTCGAGCGTCCCAGCTCTCGCGAAAGATCGCGTAGCCGCTGTCGGGAAGCACCAGATCGCGCGCCACCGGAGGCGAACCCGCGCGACCGCCCGTCAATGCAAACTGAAACTCCGGATGGTCTTCCAGCCGATCATCCATCGACAATACGACATTCGCCGGACCGCCCGGCGTTGTGTCGCCGATGTTCGGCCAGTCGCCATTCGGCTTCAGGCAGTGCGCGAGGAACGTCATCATCCGATCCATCGTCTCGCACAGGAGCGGCCAGGGCTGCCCATAGCGCGAAAGAAACGCATCCAGCTCGGCCAGCATTCGGTAGACATGGCCCTGATAGTCCGGCGTGTGTTCGAAGTGAACGCCGTCCGCCGAAATCGTATCGCGAATCTGCTCCTCCACGCGCCGGCGCGAAAGAGCTTCCCAGTCGGCGGCTTCTTCCGTCTCGCGCAAGTTCAATGCCAGCGCCAACAGCGCACGGGCCTGATCCAAACCGTGATTGTGCTGCGGCATGTAAAACGTCTCGTTCGCCAGCACCCGCGCATGCGCGATCAGCGTCGCCAGCACGCGCGCCGCTAACGGGCGCGTTCCATCGGTGGTGCCGGCGTCGCTTTCCCGCCAAACTTCCCAGAAGTAAAGCAGTGTCATCGCACGCATCGCCGTCGCGTGATCGTGCCACGTCATATCGACACCTTCCCGTTTGTCGAGCGATGTGCAGATCCACGCATCGACCAGCTCGGCCGCGCGAGACAAGTAGCGAGCATCGCCCGACGACTGATAGGCCTGCAACAGCGTGCTGATCGGCGCGCCGGACTGAAACCAGAATCGCCAGTTGCGGTCGGACAGCGGATCCTCCAGCCACGTCACCGGCCGATTCAGCTTCACCGCCGGATGTGCCTGAATCACGAATTCGTCGCGTTCAACGATCGCCGTCGCGTCCTCCAGCGCCCGTGCCGGACGGCGCATCGGAATCATGAACGGCCGCCCACCAGCGCCCAGCGCCGCATCGAGCCGCGCCTCCGCGCGCGGCACGTCGTATCCCGCGTGTGGATTGACGACGGCCGCGCCCTTGACGCGCGTCGAGACCATTCGGCCGAATCGACGAATATCCTCCGGCTCCAGCGGCCGAACGAGCCGCGCCTCGATCTCCGCGCAAAAAAGCTCCTCGGGTGAAATCCATGGATAGGCCTTTGCAACGCGCTCCATCACGGCCGGCGCGTGCTTATTCATCCGACGACGGCAATCGAGTATTTCAAAGCCGCTGCGAACGAAGATCGCCAGATAAGTCGACGCCGTAAGCCAGTTGAGATAGGGCGGCTCCTTGCCGTTTTTCGCGCGCACAAACTCGGCCAGTTCGCGCTCCGGATAGAGCAGATGCGCGTAAGGCAGCTCGATGTCGCGATGCAGATCCGCCCCGATATACGATGTGTACACGCGCGTGCGTAGCAGCATCTCGCCGCCGGGGCGCAGCAGATCATAAGCCCGGCAGAGATTCGCCTCGATCTGCTCCGGCTTCATGTACTGAAGCACCGATGTGCACAAGATCAAATCGAGCGATTCCGGCGGAATCGCCCAGATGTCGGCCAGATCGCCCGCGTGAAACTGAAGCCGATCGCCAAGCTTCGAGTAATCCCAGCCATGATCCGTCGTCTCCCACCAGGGCTTGATGTCGACACCGGTCAACTGCGACGGATTGAACCGCTCCGCAAGATACTTCAGCAGATAGCCCCAAGAGCAGCCAAGGTCCAGCACGCATCGACCGTCAACGATCGGATCATACGGCGCGTAGAGCTTTTCCCAGAGCGACTCGGCCTGCTGATGGCCCCAATCGAGCGTGTCCTTGGTCTGCCGATCAACCCATTTGGCGCGCTCGGCGGCGTAGGCCGCGTCAACGCCGGGCGGCGATTTCGATGGTGCGGGAATGTCTCGCGGCACAGCGCTCATACAACCCCTTCCAGCACGGACGCATCCATCGGCGACGCGGGCTTGCGCAGCAGTACAGCCAATTCCGACGTGCGTAGCTCCTGATCGTCATAGTAACCGAGCTTGTCCTCAAATCGCTCATAGACTTCCTGCGACGTCGGATTCATCGTCCGATGCACGTCAAGAATCTCAAACCCCGCGCGGCGATAGAACGTCAGAAACGAGGCCGCGCACATCGGCGTCATATAGCGCGACGGATCATGGCCTCCTTCGGCGAGATATCGATCAATCGTTCGTCTTGAGAAGAGCAAGTGCGGCAGGGGCGATTTGAGCCGGCGATGCAGATCGCCGCCACAATAGGAGAAAAACGTGCGCGTGCGTAAGATGCAGTGGCCGCCCGGCCGCAGGCGGTCGTGGAACCACGCGAGATACCCATCGAGCTGCGTCGGCGGGATGAGCATCAGCGTGCCGATCGAATAGATCACGTCGAATGCAACGTCCTGAAGCTCGGGGATCGACTGCGCATCGCCTGCGAACAAATACAGGCCCGGCGTCTGTTCCGGCCGCCAGCCGTCGTCCAGCATGTTCCACTGGGGATGCAGATCAACGCCGTAGGATCGCGCCGCGCCAAGCCGCTCAATGACATGACGCGCTAGATATCCCCAGGCACAACCAAAGTCGAGCGTGGTCGCGCCGCGCCACTCCACCGAATAGCGTGCCAGCGTGCCGCTGAACAGGCGCTCGGCCTGCTCTTCGCCCCATGCGAGCGTGAGCTTGTGCGGTTGATCAACATGCATTCGGCTCGGAGTCATTGGCGCAGAAACCTTCGAGTAAAAGTGAGGATTCTATGCGAACCGAATGACTTCACCAATATCATCATTCGTTATTCGGGGCGGCTACGAGCCGCAGGGCTTCCACGATGACGGATGTGCCTGCTGAACCTTCGACTCGAACGACAGGTACGGCATAGGCGTATGTGCCGGACGGGACCGACGCGAGGCACGTCAACTCGCGCGGGTCCGGCCCCAATTCCACTGGCGTGGCATAGGCGATCTGGCCAGTGCCGATTTCATCTGAAGTGGCGACAGTTTCAATCTTGATGCCGATGTTCGCGCTTGCCGGCTTCGATGAACGTGCCCGAACGACAAGGGTCAAGCGTGGATGCCGACCGTCCGTCCAAACTCCGGGACACGTTCGAAGAAAACTCTGCTGTTTCTCAACAAAGAGCCAGGCCGGCGCCTCCGATCTCAAGTCAAACTCAAGACTGCCCGATTCCTTACGAGCCGATTCTCGCGCGGCGCCGTCGCCGCTGAGCCTGAATTGGAGCGCCTCGTACTGTGATAGATTCAGCAATTCGACTTCACCATCCGGAAGTTCTGCCCGTCCGGTCAGTCGATAAACGCGCGCCCAGCGAACGCGTCCGTCCATGGCAAAGACTTGTTCCCAATTCGGCGGTGTCGGGGGCGGCGTGCGACCGAGCCAGTATTTCTCTAGATCGGACAAGACTACCAGGCCTCGATCGGCGCCGAGTGTCCGTGAAAGATCGAACAATCCGCCACGGAAATTCTGGAAACCATTGAACTGATACAGTGTGCGAAAGGTATAGGAACCGGCACCGCTGCCTGCTGCAAAGATCGGATCGCGACCCGCATTCGATCGCAAATACTGATAGCAGGATCGAAGTCCAAGCGTTCGATCCCTTCCATATTGCTGACGCTCCGGTCGGATGGCCGCGGCAGTCGCGCCGATCGCGGCAAGAATGAACAGAAATGCCCACGCAGGCCGGCGATCAAGCCTCATCCATTCAACGAGTCGCCAGAGACCGATCGAGGTGAGTATGACAAACGGCAACGCAAGCTGCAGGAGATAACGGTTCTGACCCTGCGTCATTCGCATGGCGCCATACAGCACGCCCGCCTGAGTCATCAGCAGCATCGCCCAGATCAGACGATGCTTCGTCCGCCGTGAAGCAAACGCAATGGTCGCGGTAATTGGAAATGCGGCAATCAAATAACCGAACAGCCAGTAATGCGTCGTCCGTTTCCAGAGAAGCTCCATGATGACCGACGCCGGCGGAGAATCCTGCGCCTTGTCCCACATGAACGAAAGCGTCTCGCGCCAGTAAAAGAACAACTCCGGATGCCGAGGCCAGAATACGGCAAGCATGGCGAATTGAACCACCACGAATCCGAGGACCACAAACACAAACAGCCTAATAGCACCCGGCACCTTCCGCCAAAGCGCGACAAGGCTCCACATCCCCGTCATAGAAAGCAACAGAAACGACGTTTCCTTGGTGTACTGGAGATAGCCCAGCGCCAGTCCGGCAGCCAAGGCCCATGCCACGCGCCGACCGCCGCGCGAATCAATGGCACGAACCAGTAGATAGACGTGTAGCGTCAAGACGCCGACGAAAATCGTGTCCTGCAGCCAGAGCGTGCCCATGTATACATCTTCGGGAAGTGCAGCATACAGGCCGCCGGCGAGCACGGCAGCCGGGAGACCAGACAAGTGTTTCAACAGGAAGAAAACGGACGCGACGCCCAGCAAGCTGCCGGCGAGCGGCGCCAGCGACATTGACGCATCTGAAACGCCGAAAACGCGCATACACAACCAGAGCGGCAGGTTGATCCCCATGCGCCGGTACGGAACGTCATCCGACCATTTGACGACGGCGTGCTTGTCAGAGTCGGAACTAACAAGGAAAAACGCAGCGAAGGCATGACGGAGATCGTCGTTGCCAAGCGTCGACGAGAACAAGGCGAGTCGCGATGTGGTGCTCAGGGCGAGCAACGCAACAAGTATCGCCCATGACGGCAGCGTAGAAGCACTGGAATGGAGCGTTGAAGGTCCCGATTGCGCAGTTGGCACTTTGATTGAGTCCATACTACCGCGTGCTTTCTGGGTGCCATGCTTGCATGGCGAGTCCATCCATACCAAAGCTGGAAACATTGTCCGGCAGCTTGCGCCCCGAGAATATTCGTAGCGACGACGATGGCACAAACGGCAGACTACGACGAAAACTCCTTTTCAAGTTCGCCGAGATACCCGGTGGAGTATTTTCGCCCCGTGACAATCCCTGCCCGCCGCAGGCCCGCATCATAAACGGCAATCGGATCAACCGGCGTGTCAGACTGTGCCAGCATATCGAAATACCGATCGTTCAATTCCTGAAATGTCACGCCGACCGCCCCGGGTATGTCCATGGCTGAACCGATCATGCGCGCCATCGACGCAATCCGACCTTCATCCGGACCGTTCAGAATATATATCTGGCCATTGTCGCCGATATAGCGCGAGTTGTACGTTGGCTCGTCATTCGTCTCTCGAAGGCGCGCGTTCCAGGCCGCGATATCGGCTGGATCAGACGTGCGCTGCTCATCGAGAAGCGTATATGAGTGCGACATTGCGACGATCGTCTGGGGGCGACGGGCGGTGTCGGCCACGGCGCTCATACAAGGCCCAATCGCAAGGTCTGAGTCGCGCAGTGCGAACTGTCGCGCCGACGACTGCTCCTTATGCTGATGCACCAGCCACGAGACGGGAACTTCGAGGACGCCCTCCCACAAGAAGGGCTGTGTTCGCGACAACAGCCAGTCGGAACCGTCAAAATTCTTGAATGGGTACAGCGTCGAATCGACGCAAATGTCGAACTCTCGGAGAATGGGAATGAATCCGTCGCGTAGATAGTAGGAGCCGTTGCGAAACGCCACGGCCTTTCGACCGACACGGAGCTCAAACAAGTCTACAGCGTGCTCCATCACGCGCCGGAAGATGTCCGGCGTGTAATCCTTGTAGGATCTCAGCAGCAAATCTCGCCACGAATGATCTTCGGAATACCACAAATGCGGCGAATGATGCAGATGCAACTGTATATCATGCCCGCGCGTGGCGATCGCCTCGATCACGCGCTCCACCCCCGCCCGCCCGAACTGATGCTCCATCAATATATCAAGAAAAAATGTCCCCTTGATCCCGTGCTGATCCAGCAGGTCCATCATCAGGTTGATGCCGTACTCCCGGCCTTCATGCTTGCAGAATATCTGATGATCGATCCCCGCCGCCCGCTCCGGCAGGCGCATATTGCGAAGGTTCACCTCCGTATCGCATGTGAACAGGAACAGCAGCCGAGCATCGCCGTTTCCATTGCCACCTGCCTGCGGGCACCCGCGCGAGGCCAACAGAATGGAAATCGGCGGATTCAGCGAACGGTACGGTTGATGATCCACCCACGCCTCGCCCCGGCGAATCTGCACGCGATAGCGATAAACGTCGGCCGCATTCAGTTCACGCCAGTCAACGTCGAACCGATAGCCGCTCACCACGTCCTTCAACACCACTTCGTCGCGCGTGTCATTACGGACGATCACGCGATAAACATGCGGCGTCCCTTCGGCCGGCTTCCATTCGATGCGTGTCGCGGACGCGCGAGGCGGCGTCGGACGAAGCCGCGTGTAAGGCACCCAGTTTTCCCACGAGCGCCCGTCGGCCGAGGCGATTTCCACCTTCCATTGATACACATGAGACCAGTCCAGACCGCCGGGCGCCGAAATCGTCACCGATGGCTCTTCGACGACCGCCTTGAGCGGATATTCTCCCGTCGTCTCGTCGCGCAGTAAAAAGCGATATGGCCCGCGCCCCTCCGCGCCGATCCATGAGATCGACAGTTCGTCATGAGACGTGGCGTCGTCAGCATGTTCAGGGGAATCAACCGCCGCGGATTCCTCGCCAACCTGCGAGCCTGCGACGGTCGGCGCGCCGTTTCCATTGTCATGCTCGTCGCGATCGTCGCTCGCACTCGACGGCCCACCGCCCGCGGCCGTTGGCGATTCCGACGATTCCGCCTCGTGCATCGCCACGCCGACCGTGTCCGTCGCGAGGATCTTCAGTTTCGCATTTGGCAGCGCCACTGCCAGCGCCCGCGAATCGCTCAGCGCTGCGCCGCCAAGCCGTCGCGCGGCCGACATGCGAAACAGCGATCTTCCAAGACGAGCATCCGTCGCCTCCGCATACACCAACTGATCGACGAAGCCGACGGCCGGCTTGCAGACCGCATCGCCGCCGTAATAGCTGAAGGCATGGTACAGATCGGCCAGCATGTCGCCCGATTGATCTTCGCCGCGCCGCCAAATGAAAACAGTGTCGGCTCGCATATCGGCTAGCGCGGCATCGAGCGCCGCGCCGACGTTTCCGCCCGCGCGAATCACCGCTCCGGGCGCATCAATCTCCGGCGATGCATCCGTGAGGAGCCAATGCGGATCAATCGGCAACGCGGCATTCCGCTCGACAAACGCCCGCGCCGCGGCAGCGTCGTCCACCGACGCGACCGGCAAAATGCACGCGATACGCGGCGGATGCCGTTCGACGCCAAGCCCGATCATCGCCAGCACCTGTGCGAATCGCCGGTCGTACGTGTGTTCAGCCATCACTCTGCGAACGGCGAGCGTGCTCATGCGATTGCGCTGCGCCTCATCACCGAGCAACGTCTCCAGATGCCGTCGCGTTTCCTCGCGCGAGCGCGACAGACGCACGCAGTCAGTACCCAGCAGATTTTCAAGCGACGGCGCATAAGCGCTGATCACGTTCGTGCCGCACGCCAGGATCTCAAACACGCGCCGCGAACACATCGTCGGACTCGTCCGCACCGAGTTGACATTCAGGAAGATATGGTAGCGCTTGTAGGCGTCGAGCATTTCCTCATACGGCAGCCCGCCCCGAATCGCCCCCTGATACTCCGGCGGATACTGGTAGTTCTGCCAGCCCGGGCCGGTATAGCCGAACATGCGATCGTAAATATGCAGTCCGAACGACAGTGCCGGCGCGAGCACAATGTCGGCGTCTTCCTTGCGGCCGTCATGTTTTGCGGCATACCACGTGCCGGCAAAGCAGACGTTGCCAAGATCACCGCCGCGCCGGCCGATCGGATTGTGAATGCGCGGCTGCGCAGCAAACGGCAGCACGCCGATGCGCGAATGGCCCGCCGCCTTTTCGTATCGCTCGATGCAGTCGGAATCGGTCGTCAGAATATGATCGAACCAGACGGCCGACTGGATGAAGTGCTCGTAGTTCGCCGGGTCTTCCTTGTTCCAGAAGACCGTTGGAATGCCATGCGCGCGGCAGTAATCGATAACATCCTTCAGCGGCCCGTCGTCGTTGCGGCGATCGGTCGACACGAGATGCCGCCACTTCTCGCCCGCGCCGCGCCACGCCGACTCAACAAAAAGCAGTTGCGGCCGGTGCGCCTCGATCTCGCGCTTCCAGCCGTCCGGCGAGAGCTGCCGCCAGTCCGCCTCGGTCTCGAAGCACTCATAAGAAAACTCATCCAGAATGCACGCGACGCGCACGTCGCGCCGAGGCGCCGGTGACAGGCCATGCGCCTTCTTCGCCGCAGCCGGCTTTCGCTTTGATGCCTCGCTGGGCCCCAGTGTCGACGTGACGACACGCGCCGGCGATTGGGCCGCGCCGGCAGATGCGATGGTAAACGGCTTCGAAGCTGCCGCACCGGCCGCCGTTTTCTTTATGGCCGATTTCGGCGAATCCGGAGGACTCAGCTCATTCGCGCGGCGCTCGGCGCGCCGCTTCAGCCCGTCGCGAACCAGTTTCACCAGGCGAATCGGCAGCTTCAGCGTATCCATCGACGGCCGCATCGCGAGGATGATCGCATTCCCCAGCCGCCAGCGCACCGAGTTCATCGTGTCCCACAACTGCTCCTGCGCGTGCATGAAGCGCCGGTGCTCGACGCGTTTCTCCTCCGAAACGCGCCGTAACTTGTCGCGCGACTCGTCGCACGCCTGCTGAGCCTTTTCGAGCCGCAGTCGAAGCTGATCCAGGCTGACCTGCCGCTTATTGAGCGACTCAAGGCGATTGGCCGCGAGTTGCTGCGCCCGCGCAAGACGCTCCTGAAGATGGCGCTCGTTCTCCTCCATCGCAGTCACGCGCTGCTGAAGAACTTGCTCGCGAATCTCGAGCTGGGCCCGGGCGCGCTCGATCTCCTCAATGCGTTGCATGAGATTGCCAAGCAGGCCGTCCTGAACAGATTGAAGCCCCTGTTGAAGGTGATCCAGATCATGATTCAACAGTTCGACGGCCTGGCGATGGCGTAGTTCGAGTTGTTCGACTTGCGCCGTGATCGATCCGAGCCGCTCCACGACCGCGCCGCCGAGTGGAGGATCGGCGCCCGCGCCCGATGCCCCATCGACGCTTTGATCCGACGCCGACGCGTTCGTCATGCGTCCCAGCATTCGGCGAGTCCTGAATTCATAAGGCGTCGGCCATACGCACGACTCCAGCGTCGTGCCGCGATGCAGCAAACGCGCGCGATTGGAGTCCTGCTGAAATGTAAGCTTAAGCGCGTCGCCCTTAAGTTGCAGGCTGCATTGCAACTCGCGGCCGTCCCATCGCGCGGAACCGACGGCATCGCATCGGGTTTCCGCATTCGGTTCAAACACAAACGCCGTCACAAACACGACGCCTGCACCCGCCGCGCCGGTGTGAACCGCGCTGCAAGGTTCAATGCTGCCGTGACTGCGAGAGACCCATCCGATAAAGGGTTCGCCTTGGCCGCGAACCACGCTCATTCGATCCGCACCGCCGAACAACTGCACCATCTGAACAGAAGGACCGCCCACGACTTCGCTCTGTGCGGCACGAAGCGCGCGGCCTTCCTCGCCGATGGGAGTCGGGACCCATTCGGGTGCAAAAAGAAACTGCTGCAGCGCCGAAATCGGGTGATCGCTCGCCAACCTGTCAAATACGATCAAGATGTTCGGAGGAAAATACAACAGCAATCGGCGCGATTCGACGCCCTGGTATAGATAGTGCACTGCGTCGACGCCGACCACGCGCTTGCCTGAAAAGCTGGCCGTCATGCCCGACTTGCCGACGTTGGTCCGGCGCAGATCGGTGTCTGACCCATCGACGATCACCACATTGTGGCCATGGACCGATTCGCAGTAACGGCGATGCGGATCGTCATAGTTGTAGGAATAACGTCCGGCATCAGTCAACACTTCGCGACCGAACGCATGGACCGACAGCGACAGATCGTCATGATGCTTGTGGGTGCGCGAGTGAAACGCCGCCGTAAAGTAGCAATGCAGCGCGCCGGACTGCCGCGCGCGTTCCCATCGCTCTCGAAAAACGGCGCAACCGCTCCCCGGCAGCACCAGATGACTCGAAGTCGGTGCGGCGCCTTCCGCGCCGCTGGTCAGTGCATAGAGCGCTTCGGCGCCGATGTCGCCCCGAGAACGCAGATACTCCAGCAGTTCTTCGCTGCGACGCGCGACGGAGTCGCCGACGGGTGGCCAGGTTCCGTCCGGTCGAAGTGAAAACGCAATCTTGCGTTGAAGGCTGTCAACCGCATGGCCCAGTTCCACAAACGGCCGACCATGCGCGACCAGAAAGTCCCGCGTCTGAGCCAGCATGAGAAAGACCAGCCCCTCATACTCCGGAGAGTGTTCGACATGTGCGCCCTCCGGCGTGATTCCCGCGCGAATCTGCTCCAGCAGGCGGCTCCACGCAAGTTGACGCCACGCATCCGACTCCGGCCACTGGGGAACAAGCATCGCCAGTGAAAGCAGCGCCCGATCCTGCTCGATGCCGTGATTGTGCGCCGCGCGATAAATCGCCGGCTCGAGCAACAAACGGCCATGGCCGTGCAGCGTGGCCAACAGCCGCCGTGCAAACTCAATATCTGCGCCGCCGCTTCGCCGCCAGACTTCGGCGAACTCCAGAAGCACCAGCACGCGCAGCGCGATCGCGTGATCGTGCCACGTCATCGGATGTTCCCGAGCGCCGTCGATGTGCGCCGCGATCCACGATTCGACAATCGCCTTCGCGCGATCGAGATGCAAGGCCTGATTTGACTTTTCGTACGCCTGCACGAGATAACTGACCGGCGTCAGCGAATGAAACCAGATCTGCCAATTGCGATCGTTGAAGGGGTCCTCGGTCCAGTTCAGTTCCGCCGCGAGTTGCACGCCGGGATGGTGTTGAATGCGGTAAAAATGCCGCAGCGCGATCTCGTCGCCGATCTCGACGGCATCGCCCGGAGGACGAAATGGATGCATCACCGCGCGCGGCGCGGCCGAAATCCACTCCGAAATCCACGCATCGGTCAGCGCGGATCGACTTGTTTCTCCAGCCTCCATCCCTGCTTGCTCCCTTGCCGATGTCGTGAACGCGCGTGATGCGAGGAATTTCCGGCGTCGCGGCGACGACCCTGGGCTATCGCACGCTTCGCCGCTTCGGGCCGCTGTGTATCACGGTAGATGCAGGCCCGGCGAGATTGATCGACGTTGATTCTATCGACCCTCGCGGAGCCGGGCAAGATTCAGTGCGTTCGTGCAATGATGCGATTCGCCGCAGGAGGGAACTGCGCGCGGGAAAAATCGGAGCGGCGCAGGAATGGCAGACAATCGTCAGATGGCGGCCGACATGCCGCTGTACTCGACAATGTTGTTCAACTCGCCGAAAGGATTCAGCTCGGTGCGATGGTTCGCGGGATCGTTCCGCCATTGCCCGTCGATGACAAAGCGATAGCCGTAGCGACCCGGACGAAGCGGAAGTCGGATCTGAAACGTATCCTCGTCGATGCGCATCATCGGCGAGCGGGCCGGGTTCCAATCGTTGAAGTCGCCCGCGATCTGAACGCGATGCGCGCCAGCCGCGCGCGTGATGAAGACGATGCCGTCTTCGACCGGCTGAGGTCCGTAGATGCGTTCGATCTTCCGCGCCGTCTCGACGTGTGATAGCGCCGCATCCCGCTGAATCAGAGTGCTGCGATTCTCGTTCGCGGACCAGGCTTCTCCGCTCGACGCGCCGCGGCCGGAGCCGATCAGCGTCTGAGATGTCGCCAGCAGCTTGCTCGCATCCGCCGCCAACGCGTCGGCGCGCGCCAGCAGGCTCAGCTCCGTTGCGCTGCGCGCGACCGGCGTCGCCGGACGCTGTGGCTCAGCCACCTGAAGCGTCGGCGCGGACTGAATGGCGACCGCCGAATTCACCACTTCCGTCGGCGCGGCGCTCGGCCGCAGCGCAATCAACTCGCGCGCGAACCGAACAAAGTCGCGGCAGCCGCTGCTCGCGGGATCGTATTCCGTAATGGGCTGGCCGAGACTGGAGCTTTCCTTCAGCTTCGTGTTGAAGTTGATGAATGTCGCAAACATGGCATCGCCGTGCCGCTTGCGAAGCTCTGCCAGAATCTCGCGGGCCAGCTTCGTGCGAACGTCGTAATGATTCGCCAGAATGCGAAGCGTCATCTGGCGATCCCACGTCGACCGAAGCCGCCGGATCGTCTCCAACTGCTTCGACAGACCATGCAGCGAAAAATAGCCCGTATCGACCGGCACGATGACCTCATCGGCCGCATACAACGCGCTCTCGGTCAGATAGCCGATCGTCGGCGGCGTATCAATAATCACAAAGTCGTAACGCCCGTGAATCGAACGCAGCGCTTGCTGCAAGCGACGCTCGCGGCCGTCCACATTCGCCAGCGATCGCTCGAGCGCCGAAAGGTCAATCTTCGAGGGGATCAGATCGAAGTTCGTGGATATCTGCCAGATCACCCGGCTGAGATCGACATGATTCTCGCCCGGATCGTGCGCCAGAATCGACGCGACGCTCACTTCAATCTGCTCCTCCGGCACGGCCAGACCCAGCGCGCAGTGACCCTGCGGATCGAGATCAACGACGAGCGTGCGCTGACCCTCTCGGGCAAGACACGCCGCCAGATTGATCGAAACCGTCGTTTTGCCGCATCCGCCCTTCTGATTGGCGATGGCGATGATTCTCATAGCGCGGAAACCCTCACACGGCACGATGGCCGCTTGCATATTTTGAAAATTCAGGCCGGCCTTTTCGGCGCAACCCTCGCGGAACATCCGATAATGAGAATTCGGCGGGCGAAAGTTGCCGACTTGAGTTTTTATTGGACAAATCTTGCGCCATAGTGCTGATAGAGGGGTCGCAGCGACCGCCGAAAGGCTGAAAACGCGGATTCCACCCTGCGGTCAAGAGGCCCGTTCGCAGCCGAAACGCATACGGTCGCTTGTAAAACACCATTGGCAATAATGTTAGGGCTGCAAGCGAGAGGCTGGCGGCATAGGGCTTGAGACTCGAAAGTTGGGACCCGGGGCGTGGAGCCGATTGCCACGATACAGATGAAAAACGGGAACGCAAAGCACTGCCTTGCACCCGGACCGCGAAACCCTGTTTTGCGCCGATGCGATACCCTTCTGCCATCGCGATGAGGTTTCGAGCCGGAGCGCAGGCAATCGGTCATGGCAACCCGCCGCGTCAACAATAGAATAGCCGTCGTATCAGCGCATCGTGCCCGCGTTTTGTGTGCGGCATGGTTTCGCCGCGTCCGGAGTCTCGCCCATGTGGCAGCGGCTGTGTGAATTGCTCGAAAAGCCCAAGGACGCCCACATTCTCGTCGTGGGCGACTTCATGATCGACCACTACCTCTACGGCGACGCCGAGCGCATCAGCCCGGAGGCCCCCGTGCCCGTGCTGCGCGTCGTCAGCGAGGAAGACGCGCTCGGCGGCGCGGGATCGGTCGCGGCCGATGTCGCGGCGCTGGGCGCCGTCGCCCACTGCGTCGGCATGATCGGAGATCAGTCCGACGGCGACCGCCTGACGGACATGCTGCAATCCGCCGGCGCGGACGCGAGCGGGCTGGTCAAAATCCCCGGCCGCCGCACGACGCGCAAGACGCGCCTCATCGGCCTGGCGCAGCACAAACATCGACAGCAGCTCATCCGCATCGACGACGAATCGACCGAGCCGATCAGCGAGACGACGACGCGCCGCCTTCTCGAGCAGATCGAGCGGCGCCTCGCGCGCTGCTCCGTCGTCTGCATCGAAGACTACAACAAGGGTGTCGTCACCGAGGCACTCTGCCGCGAGGTGATCAAACTGGCCGAGCGCCGAGGCGCGCCGGTGCTCGTCGATCCGGCGAACATCGAAAACTACGGCCGCTACGCGGGCGCCTTCGCCGTTACGCCCAATCGCGCCGAAACCGAGCGCCTCACCGGCCTGCGCCTGCGCGGCATGGACGCGGTCGAGACGGCGTCACGCACCATCCTCGATGCCTGCCGCACGCGGTTTGCCTGCGTCACACTCGATGCCGACGGCATGGCGATCATCGGTCCCGACGGCGCGTTTGAGCACGTCCCCACCAAGCGGCGCGACGTATACGACGTCACAGGCGCGGGCGACGAAGTGCTCGCCGCGATGGCCGTCGCGATGGCCGCAGGCGGAGACTTGCGCGAGGCCGCCGCGCTGGCCAACATCGCCGGCGGGCTGGAGGTAGAGAAGTTCGGCTGCGTGCCCATCACACGCGACGAAGTCCTCGGCGAGATCATGCTCGAGCACCACAAAAGCCTCGGCAAACTCCGAACCGTCGAGCAGATCGTTCCCGAACTCTCGCGCCGACGCGCCCGCGGACAGAAGATGGTCTTCACCAACGGCTGCTTCGATCTCATCCATGCGGGCCACGCCGCGACCTTTGCGCTGTGCAAGGAATGCGGCGACGTCGTCGTGGTCGGCCTCAACTCCGACGCTTCGATCAGACGCCTCAACAAAGGCGCAGGCCGTCCCATCGTCGGGCAGTCCGAGCGCGCGGCCGTTCTCGCCGCCATGTCCGATGTGGACTACATCGTCTTGTTCGATGAAGACACACCGCAGCGACTGATCGAGGCCGTCTCGCCGGATGTACTCGTCAAAGGCCGCGACTGGGAAGGTAAGCCGATCGCGGGGCAGGAATTCGTCGAATCGCGCGGCGGTCGCGTCGTCCTCGCGCCGATGGTCGAAGGCCTGAGCACATCGGGAATCGTCGAGAAGATTCGAAATTTGTAAGCCTGTTGCAATCCAACGCCTGCTTTAATACGCCGAGACAGGTGACTTTGGGTGTCCGGGTGCATCGGCGTCCCGCCGGTGCGCACGGATCGAATCACCACAACCCGAAATCTCGGATTTTTCGGCCCACTTGCCTCAAGGCACGCGGCGCAAGCGCTCTACACAGCCCACCTACATGACAAGCTCATTTCGAACACTTTTTTCGCACTTCACCACCTGTGATTTTCCGTCGCGGCAAAACTTAATATTCAGATTCGGACGCATTAACAACATGTCATTCCGAAGCTTATATCGATAAACGCTCGACGCATGACCCACTTTATGCAATGACGAGGCACAAATCGATTCAAATGAACCGCGCGGCGCGGTAATATCCGAATCAGCGATTCAACCATGTCTAAACCAGAATCGTCGCCGACATTGCAGGAGCTGCGGGCATGTCACCCACTGACGGGCTGGTAAAGTTTGTCTCAAAGCACCTTGATCGCTTGGAGTCCGCGCTAACGCGCGTGGCAGCCACGCGCGACATCGAGGCCGTTCACGAATTACGCGTCGCATCGCGCCGCCTGACAGAGCCTCTCGAATTGATCGGCCGCTCGATGGGCGCGAAGCGCTGCGCCAAACATCAGAAGAAGCTCCGCGCCGTGCGCAACTCGCTCCGCGATGTCCGCGATGCCGACGTGCTGCTCATCGCCCTGGCCGATTCAAAGCACGACGGGCTGAGCGGCGCCGACGACATCGCCAAACTGCAAGGCATGCTCGTCATCCATCGCGAAGACGACCTCGTCGCCGCGCGAAAGACCATCCGTCGATTAAGCCCGAACGCCGTCCGGCGTGAAGTCGCCGAACTCTGCCAGTCCATTGACCGAATTCAAACGCGCCGACGCAACAAGAATCTTTTGGCATCCGCCCGGGAATTCTGGCGCCAGAAGGCCGAGACACTTCTCGATCGTCCGCCGTCGCGCGATCACGGACCGGGTATCCATAAGACGCGCATTCGCCTCAAGGCGCTGCGCTATACAACCGAGCTGATGACGCGACTCGATGGCGAAAATCGAGACGATCTGCTCAGACAATTCGCCGCCATGCAGGATCGCCTCGGCGCATGGAACGATCATTTCTGTGCCGCCCGACTGCTCACGCAACTCGCTCGAGACGAGCAAATGCTGGCCGCCGGCCCCGAATGGTCCGCCAAAATTCTCGACTACGCCGCCCGGCGCGCCCGCCGAATGAACGACGAACTGAGCGAGATTCTGATCGGCTGGCCTCGTTTGCGCGCCGCGATTGAGTCGCAGGTCCTCGGTCGGGTACAATCAGACGGGTCGGCCGCCCCTCGCGCCGCCGTCGCGAACCCGCGGCTCGCCGTTGAGCGCGTCTGACATCGCGCCAGGCACGACCGCCCCAAACGCCACCGCAAGAGGACTGCCATTCCGACCGATCAAGACTACATGACTGAATCCGCAGACGAAGCGCCTCTGGCGACCGACCTGACCGAAGACCGCGGCCGCCCCGATGGATTCACGCGTGTCGCGTTCGACGCCGCGGACGACGCCCTTTACGCGACGGTCGATTCGATCGACCGCCGCCGTTCCGCATCGCCCGCGCCGATGAAGTTCGGCGCGATCGATGTCGGCACCAACAGCATTCACCTCGTCATGGCCGAAATCTCGCCGCGCGGCGACTTCAAAGTCCTCGGCGCCGACAAGGACATGGTGCAGCTCGGCCGAGGCGGATTCACCGAACACCTGCTCACGCCCGAGGCCATGGACGCCGGCATCGGCGCGCTCAAACGCTTCGTCAAGATGGCCGAACTCAAGGGCGTCACCAAGATCAAAGCCGTCGCGACCAGTGCCGTTCGAGAGGCACAAAACGGCGGTGAGTTCGTCGACCGAGTCTGGCGAGAAACCGGACTCGACTTGCGCGTCATCACCTGCGAAGAAGAAGGCCGCTTGATCTACCTCGGCGTGCGCCACGCCATGTCGCTGGGGCTGGCGGACAATCTAATCATCGACATCGGCGGCGGCAGCGTCGAATTCATCATCGGAAATTCGCGCCGCGCCTCTTTCATACACAGCGTCAAGCTCGGCGGTTCGCGGCTGGCCGAACTCTTCATCAAGTCTGATCCGCCGACCGGCCACGAGATCAAACAGATGCGCCGGCAGATCCAGCGCGAGCTGTCGCCGCTCTACAACTTCGCCCGCGCGCTGCCCGCGACGCCGCACTGCATCGGCACCAGCGGCGCGATCAAAAGCCTGAGCCTCATCTGCTCGCACCTGCACGGCACGCTCGAAGACGACGAAGCGCCCAATCCCAGGACAAGCCACGACGGCATCAAGCAGGTTCTGGCCCGCATGTCTTCCATGAGCCGCGCCGAGCGGCTGCGCGTGCCGGGAATGGATGCCCGCCGCGTCGATGCCAGCATCCCGGCATGCACCCTGCTCCACATGGTCATGAAAACCCTCGGCATCGAGGAAATAGAGTACTGCGATTTCGCCCTCCGCGAAGGTGTCATCATCGACTACATCAGCAGCCACCGGCGCAAGCTCCGCGCCCGCGCCGCATGGCCCAATCCGCGCCTTCGCAGCGTCATCCAGCTTGCCGAGCGATGCGACTACCGACGCGAACACGCCGAACAAGTCGCCCGGCTCGCCATGCGAATCTTCGACGACTTGCAGCCGCTCCACGGCGTCGACGGGCGCTTCAAGGAACTCCTGTCACACGCCGCACTGCTGCACGATGTCGGCTATCTCATCAGCCAGCGCGGTCACCATAAGCACGGCTACTACCTCATCCGAAACGGCGAACTCAAGGGCTTCGATGAGCAGGAAATCGAGATCATCGCCAACATCGCCCGCTACCATCGCAAGGAACGCCCCAAGAAATCACACTACAGCTTCCGCCATCTGCATCCGTCGTTGCGTCGACCGGTGCGAAAGCTGTCCGTGCTGCTGCGCATCGCAAACGCTCTCGACCGCACGCATTATTCAGTCGTTCGCGATGTCCGATGCCGAATCGAGGGAGACGACGTTTTCATCGACGTGCTGACAGAGCATGATGTCGAGCTTGAGCTGTACACCACCCGACGACACGAAGCCCTGTTCCAGCGCGAACTGGGCGCGCGACTGCATCTCAGTGTGTCGTCAGAGGCTGACTCACCGCCACCGGTCATCGCCGATGTCGCAGCCGAACCTTCCTGATAAAATGCACGAATTGGCCCCACGCTTACGCACCGACCGGAAGGGACCGCGCCCACGATGATCCGCTATCAATGCGATGTCTGCCGAGAAACCCTCGCCCGCGACGGCTCGAATCACTTCATCATTAAGATCGAAGCTTTCGCCGCCGCAGGCCGCCTGGAGATCACGGCCGCCGACGCGGAACGCGATCATAAGTCCGAGATTGAGAGCCTGATCCGAAAAATGGCCGTCCAAACCCCGGATGAGATCGAGAACCAGGTCTATCGCGCCCTGCGATACGATCTCTGCACCGCTTGTCATCGGCGATACTTGGACGCGCCGCTGGGGGCGCTGAAACGGCGAGATACGGACCTTCCCGCTTGAAACGGCCTGCATGGTGTATAATATCCTGAATGAGGGGGGGAGATATGCGCCCCGACTGCGCCTGCCCGGCGATGCCGACATCCGTCGAACGTTATCATCCATGAACGATCCGACAAAACCTACACCGCCGCAGGATGAGCGCGAGTCGCGAACGGCCGCATGGCTGCGCATCGTCGGCGCCGTTGTGCTCTTTCTGCTCGTCATCGTCGGCACCCTGGAGATGTACGCCCGCACCGGCTGGCTGGACAGCAGTCCGACGCTGAACTTCGTCAACGATCTCAATCGCTTCAGCCTTCATCTGGCGAGCGGCCTGGCACTGGGCGGATTGCTCGTCGGCATCGCGGCGCTGCTGCGCGTGCTGCGCGATCTGCATCGCTCGTTCACGCGAATGGAGCGCTTCCAATATGAACGAAGCGAACTGCCCGCGCCCTCGACCGACGGCGATCGAACCTCTCGCTCAACAACCTCGAAGACAGATACCGCCGAGGCAGAGGCCGTCGCCGCGCAATGGCGGGAGGCCATCGCCATACTCAGCGACATTCGTGATAACTCGCTGCTCTCCGACGAGGCCCGCGAACAGAAGCGAATCCGCGTCGCCAACGAGGAGATCGAGGAAGCCATCACGCGCATCAAGACGCTCGCGCGCGAGGGCAATTTCACGCAGGCTCGCGAACTGGCCGATCACATCACGCGCCGACATCCCGAAGATAAGCGTGCGGCCGGCGTCTATGCCGATGTCGAAAGGTCGCGCGAGCGACACGAATCCGAAGACGTTCGCAACACGACCCGCGAAGTCGAAGACCTCATCAGCATTTCGGCATGGACCCGCGCCCGCGAGTTGGCCCAGAATCTTCAGCAGCGCCATCCGGACTCGGCCGAAGCCCGGCAGCTCATCCTGCGCATCGAGCGCGATCATCGCGTATTCAACGACGAACAGAAACGCCGCATGAGCGCCGAAGTGCAACGCTTCGTCACGCGCCGCCGCTGGGAAGAAGCCTTCGTCGCCGCAAAAGCGTTTATCGAGCGATTCCCCGGCTCCGAAGAATCCGAGGCCCTCCGCATGCAGTTGCACACGCTCGAAGGAAACGCGGAAATTGAAACCCGGCAGCGACTAGAGGCACAGTTCATGGACCTCGTCCGAACCGGCCGCTACATCGAAGGGCTTGATCTGGCGCGGCGCGTTATCGATCAATACCCCGATTCGCCGCAGGCCGAAGTCCTCCGCTCGCAGATCGAACGTCTCGAAGAACTTGCCGAAAACCCCTCCGCCGCGCCCGCCCGCGTGCGAATCGACTAGCAGGCCGGAACAGACGGCTTTGCGGGTCGGGGAGCATCGACGTCCCGCCGGTGCGAACGGATCGAATCACATCAACCCGAGATTTCGGTTGTCTTGGCCTACGAGTCTGCACCGCCGCGCGATTCCCGGCATCACCTGCGAAACAACAGTGTATGCTAGACCGGCTCGATGATGCCAAGGCGTCGTCACTCCGTTTAAGGCAAACCTTGCGCAAGAAAAAGAGCGCTCGAATCGATCCATCGAGCGCCCCTTTTCATCGCTTTCAAACCCGGGTTACTGCTCAGGCCGTCATGGCGTGAGCTTCACGCTGCTTGAGCGTCGATGTCAGCGTCAGCGCCTGAAAAACAGCCGCCGCTCCCACCAGCGTGTAAACGATCTTTGACAAGGTCGAGCCGGCGCCGAACAGCGTCGCCACCAGATCAAAGTTAGCCACGCCCACCAGGCCCCAATTCAAGCCACCGACCACGAGCAGCACGACAGCCATCAGACTCATCGCTTTCATGTTGTTTCTCCTTTATGGCACTTGCCTGCATGGCAAGTTGCTGCATATGTCCCATTCAACCGATTACATCGGCATTAAGACTGTATCAATGACATGAATGACGCCGTTCGTCGCGGGTACATCCGTCGCGATCACCGCCGACTGATTCACCTTCACGCCGCTCGACGCATCGATTTTCACGGACTGCCCCTGAACCGTCTTGGCTTCTTTCAGTTTCACCACATCCTTGGCCATTACCTTGCCGGAAACGACGTGGTACGTCAGGACCGCAGTGAGTTTCTCCTTGTCCTTCAGCAGTGCCGCGAGCGCGTCCTTGGGCAGCTTGGCAAACGCATCGTCCGTCGGAGCGAATACCGTGAACGGACCGTCGCCGCGAAGCGTGTCCGTCAGTCCGGCCGCTTCGATGGCCGTCAGCAGCGTCTTGAACGAACCGGCAGACCGCGCCGCCTCGATGATGTCGTTCTTCGGTAGAATGACCGAATCAATCACATGAATGACGCCGTTCGAAGTGGCGATATCCGTCGTGACGACGTTCGCTTCGTTCACGCGCACGCCCTTCTGCGTGTCGATCTTCACGGATTGCCCCAGCGCCGTCTTGGCCGTCTTGAGCTTTACAACATCGGCCGCCATGACCTTGCCTGGAACCACGTGATACAGCAGTACGCTGCGGAGCGCTTCCGGATTCTTCAAAAGGCCATCCAGCGCGCCCGCCGGCAGCTTGGCAAACGCCTCATCCGTCGGCGCAAAAACCGTAAACGGGCCGTTGCTGCTGAGCGTCTCAACCAGTCCTGCCGCCTTCACGGCCTTGACGAGCGTCTTGAACTGTCCGGCGGCAATGGCCGTCTGCACGATGTCCTTCGGTTCGTTCTTGTTATTGTCGGCCATGGCCAGAACGCCTAGCCCGGCAACGCAACAAACCGCCAACATCAGGGATGTGATTCCAATTTGTGTTCTCATACGTGATCCACCTTTCGATTCATCATTGAATCAGATTCAGGCCGCACGCGGCGAACGCTCGCGCGCTTCAGTGCGACCGAATTCTCATGAGTGACAGGGCTTCGGCACGAGCCGACGCATCGGCGCGATACAGACCGCGAACGGCGAGCGTCGTCGTCATGGCGGCGGGCTTGCACGAGCCGCGAAGTTTCATGCACAGATGCTCCGCCTCGAGCACCACGCAAACGCCGCGCGGCGACAGGTGCGCATCGAGTGCCTCGGCAATCTGCTCGGAGAGACGCTCCTGCAACTGCGGACGACGAGCGAAGACATCGACCGTACGCGCCAGTTTCGATAACCCGACGACGCGACCATGACCGGGCAGATAGGCGATATGCGCCTTGCCGAAAAAAGGCAGCAAGTGGTGTTCGCACATGCTGCTGAAGTCGATGCCGCCGACAACAACCACCTGGTCGGATTCGTGCTCAAAGGTGCGCCGGAGGTGCCGCCCGGCATCGTCCGTAAGTCCGTCGAACAGGTCGCGATACGCACGGGCGACGCGCCGAGGCGTCTCCCGCAATCCCTCACGCTGCGGGTCCTCGCCGACCGCGAAAAGAATCTCGCGGACCGCCCGTTCGATTCGTGCGAGGTCAATGGCTCTCCCTGCCGGCAAAGTAACGGACTCGCTGTCATGGCGATGGGCATCTTCCGAATGAAGTCTCAAGCCGCTGAGCCGGTGCGAATCGATCATTGAGGGGATGGGTATCTCAGACACCTTATTCTCCTTGGCGAGCATGACACGCCCATTTGAAATCGAACGACTAATCACTTAAATCGTCCATATCGTTCATCATAAGCCCCGATTCTCAAGAGTCAAGATTGACTTGAACGGAAATTCGATATAATTGTTCAAAACGATTGGAAGCAGGAAGCATGAAGCCCATCATATCGCCCCGAGAGCTTGCAACAGCCATCGGCGTCAGTGAATCATCACTTAAGCGCTGGGCCGACGAGGGCTTAGTGCATGTATCGCGAACCGCCGGGGGCCACAGGCGGATCACCATCGGAGAGGCCATCCGGTTCATTCGAGATATAAAAGCTCCGCTTTTGCGGCCCGACATTCTCGGGTTGTCGGAGATTCCGACCCCACCCGAGTCAGTCGTTTCGGCAGATTCGCCCGCTGATTCACTTTTCGCCTGGCTTCGAGACGGCAACGCGCGCGAAGCGCGCGGGCTGCTGCTCTCGCTCTATTTCAGCGGATGGACGGTGGCGGACATCGCCGACGGGCCGATTCGTTCGGCCATGAGCCGGCTTGGCGAACTGTGGCAGCACGATCGCGGAGGAATCTACATCGAACATCGCGCAACCGACATCTGCATACAAGCTGTCGAACAATTGCGCCTGCTGGTCGAGCCGAAGGGCGCCGACCATGTCGCCGTGGGAGGTGGTTGCCCCGGCGATCCCTATCACCTGCCGTCGCTTCTCGCGTCGGTTGCATTGGCCGCCGATGGCTGGCATGCCGTCAACCTTGGTCCCGACACGCCGTTTGACGCCATTCAATGCGCAGCCGAGCGCCACGCCCCTCGATTGATCTGGATCAGCATCAGTTCCGTGCGAAACGCGGACGAGCTTCGGTCCGGAATCGAGAACCTCGCGGAGTGGTGCAACAAACATGACACGACACTGGCCGTCGGCGGAAAGGCGCTCGCCGAACTCGAACTCCCCGCGCTTCCGGCCGTGCGCGTTGGGGGATCCATCGCGGAGATGATCAGAATCGCCGACGAATGCAGATCGCAGAGTCACGCGCGTGGCGCGTAGGATTCGAAGGAGCCCATACTCTCGGCCTTCATCGAGCTGCACGGCCTTTTTCTACGCCCCGTGCTGCACCTTCCCGGCTTCTTTCGCGCTTCGCAGATGATGTGCCGCGTGTACCTCATGAAAGCGAATCCAGCGTGCCTTCGTCATGACACCAAAGAATGGATGCGCCGGAAACGGCTCCGACGCCGCGCCGAGCAGTTTGATCGACCTGCGAAGCCGCGCGATCGCGTCGGCCGGCATCACGTTCGGCGGTGGAACGAGCGATTCGATCGTCGGCACATTCCGAGGCAGCCGGCCCGCGCGAAGGAAGATCGCGCGATACACGCGACGAAGCCACATCGGCGGCAGCCTCGCGGGCAGACCTCCCGGCGGCGACATGCCAAGCTGCCATTCAATCGTCCGCGCCAGATGGTCCGCGATCTGCGCGAGCGTCCACGTCTCGCCGCCCGCGCGTGGATCGCGCGCGAGCGTTTCGATCAGGTTTGGAATGTCCTCCAGCGGCGTCAGCATGCCTCTCAGTCTTCGATAAGCGGAGCCGCCTGATGTCACGGCGCCGTCCGATTCCTAAATATGCGAGCCAATTGTAGCGCGAACACGCAGGCGCACATCGTGCGTAACGGCGCGTGAATCCGGAATCCGGCATCGAGCCTGGTAGCGTTAACACGCGATCTACTGAAAGTCGGGTGATGGGAATTTTTGCGCAGGTCCACGTTTTTTCGCCCCTCAAGCATCATGCCGAAGATTCACGGACTTTTCACCGATGCGTTTGCTTGATTCACCCCTGCTGATCCGGTAATAGTAGATATCAATAAGGGGTAGGTAGGAGTAGGTCCTTCCGAACCTCGGTACCGCAAAGGTCCCAGAGGCAGTCGGGGCGAGTTCGTCCCCACGCGGACGTTTCCGACATGTTTTCTCCACTCGCCCGTCCGTCCGACCGATCCACACGGGACGTCTGATACCGAGTTCCAACCCGCGCTTGATTCGCTGCTTATGCCGCGATGCAGAGTTTTCGCACTCCGCACAGGGAGTGGTTTTCGCAATCTTAAAAAGGGAGAAGGTAGGAATGATCCAGAGGTACACACTCGCTGCGCTCGCACTTTGTTGTTGTTTGTGTCCCAGCTTGGCCCGGGCCGATTCGGTCTGGGCTGTTGTCGGTGGTGAAACGCGCCTGCTGCTCGATCGACCGACGCTCGACCAGTATGGCATCGAAATCCAGCAGGGCGACGCGGACCTGCTCCGCGTCGATCCCGCCTTCGATCAGAACGTCGTCGCGCTTCACGTCAACGACGGCGCGTCGATGAGCCTTACCGAAGTCGGCGGAATGCTCACCAGCCGACCGATCGGCGATCTGCGCCATGGCGACGACATCATCATTCGCCACGGCGAGGCGACGATCGTGCTGCGTGGTTTCAAGATCGTGCCGATCGACACGGAAGACGGCGTATCGTTCGACATCTACAGCGGCAGCAGCGCACTCAAAGGCCCGATGCTGCATGTGGCCGATGCAAAGATCGGCATGGATCATGCGTCGAGCCGCTTCCTTCTCGAAGCGGCGCACCTTGCGATCAGCGAAGAACTGGCCGACGCCATGGGAAGCCCCAAGCTCGCCGGATTGTCCATCGGCGCGCTCGAAGTCGTCGCGCCGGCCACTTGGACCGGCGGCGACGCACTGGTCGAAATGGGCGACGTTCTGATCCCCTCGACCGGCCAAGACGACGGCGACGGCGCACCGCGCGACTGGTCGTGCCAGGGCAACACCGGCCCGGACGTGATCGTCGGTGAAATGCACGAGATAGCGAATTACGCATCGGAATCAGTGGGTGGCGTTTTATATGACGCCTTTTCAGTCGGCACCTACTCCTGCAACATCGGCACGCAAACGCTCCAGTGGATTTCCGGCGACTCGGGAGGCATTGGTCTGCACCCGGTCATCGGCCAGAACTTCTATCGTTACTACACCGCATCGGACGGCGCCACGCGCTTTGAGCAACTCGGCCAGTCATGGCTGAAGCACGGCTTTTTCGCTCTCCAGAATAATCTCTGCTGCACCTGTCAGAGCGGCAGTGGCGGCAGCGCGCTGGGCGTCGGCTGCGCCGATCCCTATGCCGCAACGCGAAACGGCGGACAGTCGGGCGCCGGGCCGAAGTGGCAGGTCAATCCCTCCACCGGCGTTCACATCCATCCCATCAGCAATCCCGGCGGCTACTCGTCCAACACCGGTCGACGCCTGCGCATTCGCGAGGCCGATCTGAATGAACCCGGCGCCCTGTACTTCGTCGAGTCGCAGTACATCGCCAAGGACGACGCCGAAGCAGGAAACGACAACAACAACGCCTCCTATCGCCAGATCACGGTCGGCGGTAGCGCCGGCGGTAATCGCACCTTCTCGCTCGCCGGAACCACGATGCGCTCCGATTGCGCCATCCGCGCCTGGAAACATCAGGATCCCAGCGTCACCGAAACCGACGTACAGGTGCCCAACGACGGACTCATCATCGTTTCCGCCAAAGCCACCAACATCGGCGGCGGACTCTTCCATTATGAATACGCCGTGCAGAACTTGAATTCGCATCGCGGCGTAAAGGTCTTCAGCATTCCGGTCGATCCGGCGGCGACGGTTTCCAACATCGGCTTCCGCGATGTGAACTACTACGACAACGACGGCGAGGGCGCCGTCACACGCGACGGCACTGACTGGACCGGCAGCGCGGCCGGCGGCGTCGTAAGCTGGACCATGACCGACATCGGTGCAAACTCGAACGCCCTGCTCTGGGGAACGCTCTACAACTTCCGCTTCGACTGCGATCAGGCACCAACATCGTCCAACGCGACGCTCACGCTCTTCCGAACCGGATCGCCCGCAAGCGTCACGGCCGCGACGGTCGGACCGGCCATCGGTCCACAGGACTGCCAGCCCAACGGCGTGGAAGACTCGGACGACATTGCCAACGGCACCAGTCAGGACTGCAACAATGACGGCGTTCCCGACGAGTGCCAGTCGTTTGAGCCCTGCAATCTTGCATTTTCAGAAGTCATCACCGGACTCAGCGTGCCGGTCGGGGTCTATGCCGCGCCGGGCGATACGTCGCGCCTGTTCGTCGTCGAACAGACCGGCCGCATCAAGATCGTGAATCTGCCGTCTTACACGGTCGAGGCCACGCCGTATTTGAACCTGAGTTCGATCGTCAGCTCAAGCGGCGAGCGCGGACTGCTCGGCCTTGCGTTCCATCCGAATTGGCAGAACAACGCTTACTTCTACGTAAATTACACGAACACGTCGGGCAACACCGTTGTCGCGCGCTATCAGGCAACGGGCGGCAACCCCGCGTCGAACACCGCGAACGCCGGTTCGGCCACCATTCTGAAGACCATCACACAAGACTTCGCGAACCACAACGGCGGATGCATCCAGTTCGGTCCCGATGGCAAGCTCTATGTCGGCATGGGCGACGGCGGAAACGCAAACGATCCGTTCGGCCGCGCGCAGAGCAACGCCTCTCTGCTCGGCAAGATGCTCCGCCTCGATGTCGATAACCCGCCGACCTATGTGCCGGCCGACAATCCCGGCTCACCGCATCTGCCGGAAGTCTGGGCCAAGGGTCTGCGAAATCCCTGGCGATTCAGCTTCGACCGGCTCACGGGTGATCTCTGGATCGCAGATGTCGGACAGGATGCCCGCGAGGAGATCAACTTCACCGCGGCCGGTTCGCCGGGCGGATTAAACTACGGCTGGCGCTGCATGGAAGGCACACTCTGCACCGGTCTCTCGGGCTGCACGTGCAACGTCGGCCTGGTCCTGCCGATTCGCGAAGAGTCTCACGGCGATGGACAGGGCACCGGCTCGATCACCGGCGGCCATGTCTATCGCGGCTGCGAAATGCCCTGGCTGAGCGGCTCGTATTTCTACGCCGACTATCTGGGCAACTACATCAAGCGCTTCCGCTACAACGGCAGCGTGACGGACTTGCAGACAGAGCAGGCGGCCGGCGGCGCGATCCAAGGCATCGTGTCGTTCGGTGAAGACGCCGCAGGCGAGATGTATGTCGTCAGTATCCTCGGCTCGATCTACAAGATCGTCTGTGCCGCGCCGCCCAGCCTGTGCGGCAACGGCGAACTCGATCCCGGCGAGCAGTGCGACGACGGCAACGACATCCCCGGCGACGGCTGCTTCAACTGCATGATCGAGACGAATGACAACTGCGATGATGCCTTCCCGATCACTGACGGACTCCATCCGTTCAGCACGATCGGCGCGACGACCGACGGCGAGCCACACGCCCAGTGCGTCACGGCCGGCGACGGCGGCCAGACGTTCAATGACATCTGGTATGACTATCTCTCGCCCTGCAACGGCACGCTCACGGTCACGACCTGCGATCAGCTCGGCGGCAGCGCGAGCTACGACACCGATCTTGTGCTCTACACGTGGGACGGCGAGAGCTGCACGTCGCGCATCTTCGTCGCCTGCAACGACGATGATCCGAACAACGCTTGCGGCGCGAGCGGCGGCGGATTCAAGAGTACGATCATCACGCCGGTGGTCGCCTGGCAGCGATATCTTATTCGCGTCGGCGGTTGGAACTCCGGCAACTTCGGCACGGGCAATCTGCTCGTCTCCAACTCGGCGTTCCCCTGCGGCGAATGCGGCAACGACATCGTCGAGGCCGGCGAGCAGTGCGATCCCCCCGGTGAATATTGCAATTCAAATTGCCAGTTCGCCAACGGCGACTGCAATAACAACGGCGTTGATGACGGCGAAGATATCGACGTCGGCAACAGCTTCGACTGCAACAACAACGGCATTCCAGACGATTGCGAACCCTCCTCGGCTGTCAACGAATACAACGGTTCCGGCGCGGGCTACCCCGCCGCGATTCCGGACAACAACGCGACCGGCGTCGTGCGCACCATCACCGTGCCCACGTCCTACCTCGTGACGGATGTCAACGTGCTGCTGAACATCACACACACATGGGTCGGCGACCTGTGCATTGAGATCGAGCACAACGGAACAACCGTCGCCATGATTCAGCGCATGGGCGAGGCCGGCACGTGCCATTCCGGATCGCCATATGGCTGCGCGGCGGACAACCTGGTAAACGTGATCATCGACGATCAGGGCGTCGGCGGCACCATTGAGGACCGCTGCACGACAAACCTGACATCGCCGCCGAGCTACACGCCGAATAACCCACTCAGCGCATTCAACGGCATGAACGCACAGGGCACTTGGAACCTGCGTGTGATCGACCGCGCTTCGGGTGATACAGGTTCGCTCGTCAGTTGGGGCCTGATCATCTCGACACAGGGCGAACCGATCGACCCGTGCGACTGCAACGAGAACGGCATCACCGATGCCATCGACATCGCCAACGGCACCAGTCAGGACTGCAACAACAACGGCATTCCCGACGAGTGCGACATCGCTGCCGGCGGCGGCGACTGCGACGGCGGTCCGACCGGCGCGCCTTCGGACGGCGGCATTCTCATCAGCACGTTCTGCTTCGGCTGCCACGGCCCCGGCGCTTTCGGCGTTGACTGCGGCGGACCCGGCGGACCCTGCCCCGGACCGAGCCTGAGGAACAAGTCGAGAACCACCATCTCGAACAAGCTCCTGCCGCCGACCAACCATCCCGGCGGCGCCTTCCCCGGCTTCACCGCGCAGGATTTCGCCGATCTGGAAGCCTTCCTGAACGACACGGGCAACGCGCCGGCGCGGCCTGACGGCATACTCGATGCCTGCCAGGACCTGCCGGATTGCAACGAAAACGGCGTTTCAGACGGCTGCGAATTCGGCGCGGGCACGCAGAACGATGCCAACCACAACGGCATCCCCGATGATTGCGAAGGCTGCGTCGATGACATTGAATGCGACGACGACGACCCATGCACCGAGGATGTCTGCGATGCAGGCGAGTGCATCAACACGCCCATCGACTCCGACCAAGACGGCACGCCCGATTGCGAAGACGACTGCCCGAACGATCCGGAGAAGACGTCGCCCGGCAACTGCGGCTGCGGCAATCCGGAAACGCCGGCAACCGGCGACATGGATGGCAGCGGCGACGTGGACGGCGCCGACTTGCAGCTCTTCGTCAACGCCATCATGGATCAGTCGGTCGATACGGCCGATCTGTGCCCCGGTGACTTCAACGACAACGGCGTGATGGATGTCGGCGACGTGGACGGCATGGTCGCGGCGTTGCTGGCGCCATAAGACGCGCGGTCACCAACTCGGCAATTCCGACCCATGCGGTCGGTTCGGCCAACTTAAGTTCATCCAGCGAGGCCCCGGATTTTTCTTCCGGGGCCTCGCTTTTTTATGCACATGTGTGCCGGCTGCGATGCGACATGCCGCTCCATTCCGCGATGTACGCCGTTACGACGCACACAGCAATCAATATGCCATACTTTTCGCGTGCCCTCGCTGCCACAGACCGAAATTATCGGCTTCAAAATAATCCGGCGCGGATGCGAAATATCATCGTGTGTGCATCGTTTAGTCGATCGTAGGGATGTAAGAGAGTGGGCTGGTCTCTGAAGCACCGTCGAACCGGATTTTATATCCGTTCACGGCGCACCCTGTGAAGGAACTTCTGGAAATGGTCGCCCGAAATCTGTATCGAGACATCGAGCCGAACGAAGCTGGCGCGCTTCCGGCATACGTCCTCTGCCCCAATTGCGAGCATCCGGCGATTCTCCGCCGCCTCGCGCCCAGCCGCGTATTTCGATGTCGACAGTGCAACGCGAAGTATATCGTGCGTCTCTCTCGCGATGCCGGACCGCCGGTTGCCCCGCGATCCGTGGCCGATTCGCGCTGCGCCAACAGCACTTTAACAACGCCGGACTCTTAGCGGCCTGCGCCTAGTCCACATCGTCCTCATATTTCGGATACCACACCTTCGAGTCAACCCAGCTTTCGATCTCGCGGTCGTCGACGATGCGCCCCAGCTTGGAGTCGCGCGCCTCGCGAACCACGGCGCAGGCGATGCGACGGCTCACTTCGCGAAGCATGCTCTGATCCGGATAGATCGCACCGGCATCGAGCCGATCCTGCGTGATGCACTCCGCCAGCGTCTTGGCCGCGACAAGGAAGACCGTATCCGTCACCTCGCGCATTTCAGAGAGGATCGTGCCCAGGCCCACGCCGGGGAAGATGAACACGTTGTTGCCCTGACCGATCACGTGCGTCTTGCCGCGATACGTCACCGGCGCGAACGGACTGCCCGTTGCCACCAGCGCGCGGCCGTCCGTCCAACGGATCGCCTCTTCCGGCGTGCACTCGGCTTTCGATGTCGGATTGCTGAACGGCAGCACGACCGGCCGCTCCACGTGCCGCGCCATCTCCTTGATGACCGCCTCGCTGAAGGTGCCCGGCGTGGCCGTCGCGCCGAGGATGATCGTCGGCTTCACATGATGCACCACGTCGAGCAGGCTCATTGGCGGGTTCTTGTCCATGCCGTAGTGTGCCATCGCTTCGGCATCAAGGGCGAACTCCTGCTTGTGGGCGTCCTGAATCGGGCGGCCCTTATGCAGCAGACCGTTCGTATCCATGAAGACCTGCGAGAGCTTGATCGCGCGGGCGTCGACGCCCTGCTCGATCATCGCTGAGCGCACCAGCCGGCCGATGCCCACGCCCGCCGCGCCCGCGCCGACGTAGAGAATCCGCTGATCGGCCAGCTTTGTCTTCGTGATTCGCAGCGAAGCGAGCATGCCGGCCAGCGCCACGGCCGAGGTGCCCTGGATGTCGTCGTTGAAGCTCGTGATCCGCCGGCGATAGCGATCGAGAATGCCGAACGCGATGTTCTTGTGAAAGTCTTCCCACTGCACCAGAGCACGGGGGAACACCTCGCGCACCGCCTCGACGAAGGCCTCGATGAACTTGTCATACGCCTCGCCGCGCAGGCGCCGCTCGCGATAGCCCATGTAGAACGGATCGTTCAGCAAATCGGCATTGTTCGTGCCCACATCGAGGCTGATCGGCAGCGTGCGCGACGGATGAATGCCGGCGCCGGCGACGTACAGCGAAATCTTGCCGATCGGAATGCCGATGCCGCCGGCGCCCTGATCACCCAGCCCGAGAATGCGCTCGTTGTCGGTTACGACAATCAAGCGAACGTCCTTATTCGGTGAATTGCTCAGAATATCCGGAATGCGATCGATGTCATCCGGCGTGATCCACAGGCCGCGCGGCCGCCGATAGATATGGCTGTATTGCTGGCAGGCATGACCCACGACCGGCGTGTAGACGATCGGCATCAGTTCGGGCAGATTCTCGATCATCACCCGATAGAACAGCGTCTCATTGCGATCCTGCAGCGAGACCAGCCCGATGAACTTCTCCAGATCACTACTCTTGGCGCGCAGTCGCTCCATCTCAAGCTGAATCTGCTGCTCGATCGAGAGACGGCTGTACGGCACCAGTCCGCGCAGACCGAGTCGATCACGTTCGGCCAGCGTGAAGGCCGCGTCCTTGTTCAGTGTCGGATTGTGCAGCAGATCAACGCCGCGCGGCCCCTCGCGATGTGCGTCGACTGAGTGTGTGCGGGCTTGTTGCATCGTCGCGGTTTTCATGGCTGACCGTCCTCGTCCTCGCGCGTCGCCGCATCCGAACCCCAGCCGCGCCGCCCATTCGGCGTCGCCCGCGGACGCATATCGATCGCTCGATGAGGGAGGACACTGCAACGCCGGTGCCGCGCCGGCTAACTGGTTATCTCATCGTAAGTTGGAATCCCGACCAGCCCCCAGTCAGGGCGATCGCCGCGCGGAAACCCGCCCCGCCGGAATGCCTCATGCGGATTCTCACGCAGTCGAGAAGTCATGAAGCACTCAACTCGTTCCGAACAATCAGGCCCGCACATCCCAGACGCGACCGTTAGAAAGCATGCCGCGCAACAATGAGAAGTCGTGGGCCGGACTATCAAAGCCGCGCATTCAGAGCCAAGCCCGTCAGGAAACGGTGGCGCGCCGCGCGTGAATACCACCGGCACGTCAAAATCGTTCGCCTCAAACAATCCCTTCACACGTTCGCTTGCCAATTCTTCTTGGCTTACTGAACGTACTTGAGATACGACCGCGCACGCTCCACCCATTCATCTCGCTCAGTCTCACGCGCAATCTGCTCCAACAACTCCGTCGCTACGTCACTTCGGCCTGTGTAATACAGGCAGCACGCAAGCGTCACACGACCAGCGCGCGAATTTCGGATCTCCACAGGCAGGCCGCTGAGTGCCGGCTGGATGACCCGCCCGTGCCATTCGAGCCGATCGGACTGCGACGATAAAGCCGGCTCGGCCGGCCATCGAACGATTGCGTCGAGCTGCCCGGCCAGCGCCTCATCATCCCCGCGCCGCAAGGCGTCATGAGCGAACGCCCATCGCGCCAGCGCCAGGCTTGGCGTGCCCTCCGACAACTCGCCATACGCCGCTTCGGCGCTCGTCCTGTCGCCCGCCAGCATGTGCGCCCACGTCATGCAGGCCATGTTCTCCGGCGTGTGACCGATCCGCTCCGTGCGAAACTGCCAAAGCTCTCGGTTACGATCGAAGCGCCGCTGCTGCACGAGCAATTCGTGCAGCGCGATGAACGGTTCGAGTATCTCCGGCCGCTCCGTCGCGACATAGAGATAGTCCTGCTCGGCCTTCTCGAGCGCTCCGACGTGGGCGCAGGCCGCGCCGCGATTCAATCGCAAAACGACATTGGCCTCGTCTCCGGCGATCAGCAAGTCATAGTGCGGCAATGCGTCAGCCGCGCGGTCGACCGCCACCAGCGCAACGGCGAAAGTGAATCTGGCCCGCGCGTCGCGCGAGTCGTTCCGCAGCACGCGCTGCAGCAGGGGTATCGCGTCGGCTGCGCGGTTCCGCGCGATGTACAAGTTCGCCAATTCGAGCAGCGCCGTGCGATGGTCGGCGTTGATCTCCAGCGCACGGTTGTAGGCATTGATCGCGCCGTCCTCGTCACCGGCCGCGCGGCGCAGCCGACCGAGCGATGTCCACGCCGGCAGATATCCCGGACGCGAAGCGACGATCTCCGCGAGCTGCGCGGCGGCCTCTTCGCGACGGCCAAGTTGCTCGAGCACCAGCGCGAGGTGATAGCGCGTCGTCGTGTGGCCGGGCATGTGCTTCGCGGCGTAGGCCAGTTCCTTCTCGGCGAATGCCCAATCCTCTTGCAGGCGAAACGCCTCGCCGGCCTGCGCGGCGAGGCGGGGGTTGTCCGGCCAACGTTCGCGGGCGCGGTCGATCACGTCGAGCGCGCGGTCCGGCCGTGCCGAGAAGTTGTAAGCCTTTGCCAGTTCATAGTGCACCAGCGGATGATCGGGGTAAACGGCTGCCACGCGCAGATCGCGCGAGACGGTATCGCTCCACGCGAGCGAGAGGTTCCACCCGATCATCAGCCAGGGTGCGAGCATCACGGCGGCAGGCAGCAAGAGATAGCGATGACGTAGTGACGGCATCAGCGCGCGATCGAGCCGGTCCGACAGCCGCACCAGCAGATCGGCGACGGCCAGATGCAGTCCGAAGATCGGCAGATACATGTACCGATCGGCCGCGAGAAACCGCCGCGCGGCCGTCGTGAAAAGAAACGGCGCGAGCAGCAGCGCGAACAGGACGATCCCCGCGAGGGCGGTCGGCGATTGCTTTCGCAGCCACGCCGCAAGGGCGGCAAGAGCGGCGATCTCCAGTGCGGCCCGCCAGAACATGGGCGACGCGATTGTGACACCATCGGCCGGCGGAACCCACGGTGAAAGCCGCCGGGGCAGAAAGTAGTTTTCGATGTAATAGCCCGTCGCCAGCGCCGGACTCACGAACGGCGTCGCAGCGAACTCGCCATCCTCGCCGACGAAGCCCGCCGCGCGCGATGTCTTCACCGCCAGCGCCGCCGCGGCGACGGCCATGACAAGCAGCGCGCCATACAGCACGACCTCTCGCCGCCGCAGCGATGTTCGTTCACGATAAGCCAGCCAGGCCGCGGCGAGTGGAACCGTCGGCAGCACCTTCGACAGCAGCGACGCCAGCCATGCGAGCGCCGCGATGATCCACTGTAACGTGGGCGACGTCATGCGGCGGCCGCCGCTCGCGATTGCAGCCGTCGATTCCGCCGCGCTGACTCGCAGGCACAACAGCATCGTCGCCAGCGCGAAGAACGCGCCCATCAGCATCATTCGCCCGGAGACCCATGCCACCGCTTCCACCGCAAATGGATGGCATGCAAACATCAGCCCGGCGAGCACCGCGACGGCCGGCCTTCGCGACAGCCGCAGCGCCAACAGTGCCGCCATCGCGGCATTCGCGGCATGCAGCAGCACATTCGTCAAATGAAAACCCCACGCGCTGACGCCAAAGCGGGAGTCCGGCATCGGCTCCGCGGCGGCGTAGTTCGCCTGAAAGCTGAGCATCGGCAGCGGCTGGTATAAGTCGCCGTGAACAATGGCAAGCAGCCGAAGCGCGTTTTCAAGCGATGCATTGGCCACGAGGAAGTGCTCGGTGATGAATCGCTGATCATCGCCGCTGGTGAAGTCGGCTCGAAGCGTTGGAAAGCCCAGAACGATCGCCATGCCGGCCGGCGCAAGCAGAAGCAGCGCCAGTTGCCGGCGCGGAAGAGGTGCAGTCATCGTTTCACCGCCGGCCATGTGTGTATTCGCCGCCATTCCGCGCGTTCCACTTCGTAAGGCGATTTCCGCTCGCGCTCTGTGGCACGGGCGTCTGGACCGTGTCGAATGCCGCTGACCGCACCGACGAGACGCCGGCGCCTCAGCGCCTTTCCTTCACGGCGCCATGCTCCACAGCGCAAGGAAATCCCGCAACACTTGTTGCCGTGGCGAATCAGCCTATCATCCCCGCGTGATCCCCGAAAGCGCCATGCCGATTCGCCGCCCCCTGCGCACACTGCCCACGCCACGCGGCGAGCTGCGCTTCGGCCGGCGATGCCTCATCATGGGCGTGCTCAACGTCACGCCCGACAGCTTCAGCGACGGAGGCCGATTCCTTTCGACTGGCGACGCCGTCGCATACGCCGTCGAGATGCAACGCGACGGCGCCGACGTCATCGACATTGGCGGCGAATCCACGCGGCCCGGTTCGACCGGCGTGCCGACCGAGGAACAGATCACGCGCGTTGTGCCGGTCATCCGAGCGGCGCGCGCCGCGGGCGTCACGACGCCCATCTCGATCGACACGCGCGACGCCGCCGTCGCCCGCGCGGCGATCGATGCCGGGGCGGACATCATCAACGACGTGTCGGGCGCGCGGCACGATCCCGCCATGCCGCGCCTGCTGGCCGATAGCGGAGCGCCCTTCATCATTATGCACATGCTCGGCACGCCGCAGACCATGCAGCGCGATCCGCATTATCAGGATGTCGTCGCCGACGTCGGCGCGTTCTTCGACGAGCGGGCCGAAGCGCTCGCCGCCGCCGGCATCGATGTGGATCGGCGGATGATCGTCGATCCCGGCATCGGCTTCGGCAAGACGAGGGCGCACAATCTCGCCCTCATCCGCGCGGCGGCGGCCGAATTCGGCGCGAAGCGGCCGCTGCTCATCGGCGTCTCGCGCAAGCGATTAGTTGGCGAGCTTCTCGGCGAGGCCGATCCCGCCGCCCCCGGCGCGGCTGCGTCGCCGGCGCGGCTGTTCGGAACGGCTGCGGCGGTCGCGCATGCGGCGCTGGCTGGCGCGGACCTGGTGCGCGTCCACGACGTCGCCGCGATGCGCGCGGTCGTGGAAGTGTGCGCCGGCATCGCTTACGATACGCCGCCGGCCCCGTGTGAAGCGCGCTGAATCGGAACCCCATGAGCAAACCTGCCACCCAGACCAACGGCGAATGGACCATCGGCAAGCTGCTCGACTGGACGCGGCAGCATTTTCAGTCCAAGGGCATCGACGACGCCCGCCTCTGCGCCGAATTGCTGCTGGCCAAAGTCCTGCAGTGCAAGAAGATCATGCTCTACACGCGATTCAACGAATCGCCCACGCCCGAGCAGCGCGCCGAATATCGCGAACTCGTCAAGGCCGCCGCCGAACATCATCCGATTGCCTACCTCGTCGGACGGCGCGAGTTCTACTCGCTCGACTTCAGAGTCACGCCGGACGTACTCATTCCGCGGCCTGAGACCGAGTTAATCATCGAACAAGCGCTGGCATGGATCGCATCCGTCCGCCCCGAATCCTGCACGATGCTCGACATCGGCACGGGCAGCGGATGTCTCGCCGTCACGCTCGCCAAGCGCGTGCCGCATCTCGCCGCCGTCGCGTCGGACATATCCCAGGCGGCGCTGGTCGTCGCCGAGGAGAACGCGCAAACACACGGCGTCGCGGATCGTATTCGATTCGTCGAGGCCGATTTGCTCGATCTGCCGGCGGGCATGGCACCAGAGGGCGGATTCGACCTCATCGTCTCAAATCCGCCATATGTCGCACAGCGCGATGCAGACACGCTCGCGCCGAATGTTCGAAACTTCGAACCCCATCTGGCACTCTTTGCCGGCGACGACGGGCTGGAGGTCTACCGCCGGCTGGCGTCGACCGTTGCCTCGATGCTCAAGCCGGACGGACTGCTCCTGCTCGAGATCGGCCGCAGCCAGGGCGACGATATCGTATCGCTCTTCAACAGCGCATCCGGACTTCGACCAGCCGCACGATGCCGCGATCTCGCCGGGATTGAGCGAACGCTCGCCTTTACAATATCCGCATGAGCGAAGTGGAAACCGGTCAACTCGATTTTCCGCGGTCGTCACCCGAACTGTCCGGCCGCGAGTTTAATCGCATCCTCATCATCAAGCCCAGTTCGCCGGGCGACATCATTCACGCGCTGCCGATCCTGCGCGGGCTTCGCCGGCGCTATCCCGCAGCGCACATTGCGTGGCTTGTGGCGACGCCTTTCGTCAATCTTCTCGAAGCCGATCCGGCGTTGAGCGAGATCATCCCGTTTGACCGCCGCCATTTCGCCCGCATCGGCAGGAGCCTTCGCGTCACATTGGATTTCTGGACATTCGTGCGCGAGCTGCGGACAAGACGGTTCGAGCTTGTGATCGACTTGCAAGGGCTGATCCGCAGCGGATTCATGTCGATCTTCTCGGGCGCGCCTGTTCGCATCGGCTTTCGAGACAGCCGCGAGATGGCGTGGATATTCTACAATCGCCGCATCCCGCCCCTGCCGCGCGATATGCACGCCGCCGACAAACTGCACGCCGTCGCGGCGCTGCTCGGCTTCGGCGACGCCCCGCGCGATTTTCGCGTCGCGGTGACGAGCGACGATCGTGCCGCGTCAGAGGCACTCCTGACACAATCGCGCATCAACTCCGATCAACGCTTCGCCCTGCTTGTGCCCGGAACCCGATGGGAGACCAAGCGTTGGCCGCCCGAGCGATTCGGACGACTCGCCCGAATGCTCTTCGATCGCCACGGCATCCCCGCCGTGCTCGTCGGCGCGGCATCGGATCGCGATGACGCCGATCGCGCCGTACAGGCCGCGCGCGATGCCACCGGCACGGCCGCCGCCGCGATTAACCTCTGCGGACAAACGACCTTTCGCCAACTTGCCGCCATGATCGACCGCGCGGCCGTCGTCGTCACGGCCGATTCAGCGCCGATGCACATCGCGGCCGCGCACCAGCGACCGCTCGTGGCGCTCTTCGGTCCGACGAATCCGGCGCGCACCGGCCCCCACGGGCGAATCGGCGATGTCGTGCGTCTGCCGCTGGCGTGCTCGCCATGCTATTTCCGCCGCCTCCACCAGTGCCCGCATCAGCACAAATGCATGAACGATCTCTCGGTCGAAGCCGTCGCCGAAGAAACGGCGAAACAAATCGATGCGTGCGCCGCCATTGAATGACAGATTGAATGTCAGATAATGCTTCGTTTGCGGGTTGATCGGCCGCGCCAGGGCCATGCGCGTTTCGGCATGGAAATCCGGAACAGGAGACCTCGTTGAACTACACGCTCATCGGCGTCGGCGCTTACATGGCCGTGCAGCTTGGCATCGGATTTTACGTCTCGCGCAGAATCAAGGACGAAACCGACTACGTGCTGGCCGGACGCAGCTTCGGCTATCTGCTTGCCACGTTCAGCATCTTCGCCACGTGGTTCGGCGCGGAAACGTGCATCGGTTCGACCTCAAAGATACACAGCGAAGGACTTTTCGCCGCCGCGCATGATCCCTTCGGCTACGGGCTGTGCATCCTCCTCATGGGTCTCGTTCTCGCGAAACCGCTTTGGAATCGCGGCCTCATGACGCTCAGCGATTTGTTTCGCCAGCGCTATTCACCCGGCGTCGAACGGCTCGCCACGCTCATGATGGTGCCCACATCGGTGATATGGGCCGGGGCGCAGATTCGCGCCTTCGGCCAGATTCTCGCGGCATCATCGACCCTCAGCACCAACACCGCCATCGCCATCGCCGCCGGCGTCGTCATCATTTACACCATGGCCGGCGGACTCATGGCCGACGCCATTACCGACATCTTGCAGGGCGGCATCCTGATCATCGGCCTGATCCTTGCATTCTTTGCCATCCTCAGCAGTGTCGGCGGCGTCTCGGCGGCGCTGGCGGAAATCGATACGCACCGGCTCACGCTGTTTCCGTCACATGGGGCGTGGCATTCTTCGCTCTTCGTCAACGCGGAACAATGGCTCGTGCCGATCTGCGGCTCCGTCGTTGCACAGGAGTTGATCGCTCGCGTACTCGCCGCGCGATCGCCGACTGTCGCACGCCGCGCCTGCTTCGGTGCGTCAGCCATGTACCTTTTCATCGGTATCATCCCGATCACGATCGGACTGCTCGGTCCGCATATCGTGCCGGATATTGAAGACCACGAGCAACTGCTCGCGACCGTCGTGCGAATGCACGTCGGACCGGTGCTGTACATCATCTTCGTCGGCGCGCTGTTGTCGGCCATCCTTTCGACGGTCGACAGCGCCCTGCTGGCCGCCTCCGCTCTGACAACGGAAAACCTGGTCTGCTCCTGGCGGCCGGTTCCGCCGGAACACAAGTTGCGACTGAATCGAATGGCCGTGATGTGCTTTGGCGTGATCGCTTTTTTCTTTGCGGTCTACGGCGGAGGCGTGATGGATCTGGTGGAAACCGCCTCGGCGTTCGGAAGCGCGGGCGTCGTGGTGATTGTGTTCTTCGGGCTGTTTCGACAGCGCGGCGGACCGGTCGCGGCTTATGCGACGCTCCTGGTGGGCATGGGCGTGTGGATTTCGATGGAATACCTCGCAGAAAGCGAGTTTCCCTACGTCGTCGCGCTGGCATGCGCGGTGGCGACCTATCTCATCGTAGAGCGCGTAGAGTGCAAAGCCTGGCAATGGTCAGTGGACAAGAATGCGCGAATCAACGACGAGGAATTGAACGCCGAGCCGGAAGCAACGTGAATCCAATGCGATCATGCAGAATCACAATCTCGCGCGGTGCAGACTCGCTTCCGGCGACGACGGTTTGTCAGATAAAGCGTCAGGACGGATCAACGGCTGGAGCCATCGGGGGATTCGCGGCAATCTGCTCTCCGCCCGCGCGACGAGCCGCCGGTGCCGGCTCGCGCCGAAGCTCGGGCCGCGGCGCGTTCGTGCCGGCGGCCGAATCCGGGGCGAGCGTTTCGGCTGGTTCATCATCGATATCAATCGGAAATGCCCTGCTCGGATAGCGCCGCATCGCCTCCGCATCGTCGTAAAGCACCGTCGTCAAAAGCTCGTGATAAGTGTCGGGAAAGTTCTCCATCCCCTCGACGCCGATTTTCTCAGGCCACTTGCCTTTGTCGTAATACGCCGTGCCAAAGAGCCAGTCCCAGATCGAGAAGATCGAACCGTAATTCGCAAGCTGGCCCTTCGCCTCGGTTGAGTGGTGCCACCAGTGCAGCTCGGCCGAGTTGAAGATGTAATTCAGCGGACCGATATACGTGCGCAGATTCGCATGGTGCCAGAAGCCCTTGAGGATATCGACGGAGGAGTAGATCAATATCACTGACCGATCAACATTCACGAAGTGGAACGGCAGCACGATCAGGCCGTATTTGATGATCGCTTCCAGCGCGTGGACGCGAAAGGTCGACAGCGCGTCCATCTCGACGACGGTGTGATGCACGCGATGGATCCGCCAGAGAAAATCGTTCGAATGATGCCACCGATGCAGCCAATACCGCAGGAAATCATTGACGAGCAGAAAGACCGCGAACTGCATCCACCAGGGCCACGCCGCCATCCCGTCAAAATGGAAGCTGGGCATGAAGATAATCAGTGAATAAGCGGCCATCTTCGTCAGGCTCGACAGGACCGGCCCGTCCACGAGGCTCGCCGTGATGTCGGCGAGATAGCCGCGCCGCGTCGGACCGGCCGCGTACTTCGGCACGATCGGCGGAAACAACCGCTCCAGCAGATGAAATATGATCAGACCAACAAAGAACACGCCGATCAGAATAACCATCGACGGTACGCGCTCAATGAGGGCAGCTTGTTTTGCAAGAATGAGCATCGGTCTCAATTCGAATCAGGCGTTTTCCTGTTTGACACTGCAGCAGTGCCCATCGCCGCGCGGCGACGACATCACACCGCTGTCAACTGTTTCTCCAGATCGCTCGACATTCCCGCGGCGGCCGCCGCGTCCCACGGGCGCATGCCGCCGAAGTCGTCCGGCTTCAATTCGGACACGATGCACGTCCGCTTGCCGTTCGGCGTCATCGGCACGCTGTCTACGCGGCGCACTTCAAGTCGCAGCTTTGGCCCGAAGCGATCGCGAATCACGTTCATCCCGTGTTCAAGCGCATTCGGGTCGAAGCGGTCTTCGGGCACGTACTCGTACGTCATCGAATCAACCGCGTGCTGGATGATCCGCCACTCTTTCACCGGATGACTGCCGGCATGGTCGAATATGTGATACAGATAATGCGGCGAGACGAGATCGCCGCGCGGCGTCGGCAGAAAGTCGTTGATCCGCCCCTGCACCGGACCCATCATCGGAAACGCCAGCCCGCAAGGACATGCGCCGGGCAACAACGACGCCACATCCAGCAGTCGATAACGAATCAGCGGCATCGTATAGCCGAACAGGCTCGTGCAGACGACCTGTCCGGTTTCGCCCGTCGGCACCGGTCGCCCGGCCTCGTCGACGATTTCGACGATCATTCGATCGGCATCGACATGGTAGCTGCCGCTACGACATTGCCATGACACCGCGCCAAGTTCGACCGCGCCGTACAGATCGCGCGGATCGACGCCGAAGGCCTCGCGCAGCGCCTCGCGCATCGGCGGCATCAGCGTTGCACCGGTCGGCGCGACGATTCGAAGCGGAAAACGCTCTGAGCGCCGCAGAAGCTCCCGCGCCAGCAGATAAAGACCGCCCGTCTGTCCGATCAGATATTGCGCCCGAAATTCATGCAGCAAGCGAATCTGCTCGTCGATCGGCGTTTGCGGGTGGATGTACTTCGCCCGGGCGATCACGCTCATGATCAGCCCCTTTTTCTTTGCCAGCCAGGTGCTCGCCATGGTGACCGTGCGATGCCACGGGCGGCCGCCGACCAGCATGAGCGAACGCAGATACGAGCGCCGCGCAAGCCGCATCTCGCGCGGAATGCGGCGGATCGTGATCGAACGCCCCGACGTGCCGCTCGTGCTCATCGTGTCCAATGGCTGATGGACCAGGCGCTCATCCACCGCCGCATCGCCGGCGCTGACGATCGTGTCCTTGTCGACCATCGGCGCGGACCGCAGATCGTCGGCGGTCTTGACGTCGCGCGGATCAAACCCCGCGCGCCGCCACAAATCGCGATACAGTGGCACATGCGCGCCGGCGTGAACGAGCAGCCTGCGAAGCTGGGCATCAGCCATGGCGCGCAGCTCGTCGGCGCTGCGCCGCGGATGGCGAAGCAACACGTCGAGCGGGCCTGGAAAATACCATTCTTTCATGTGTCGTCCACGTCTGTTGAGTGTCGCGGATTGTCGGCGGCGGTTGAAAGCGGACTAATTGTCGCTCGCCGTCGAGGCGGACCGCGCGTTGACACCGATGCCGGGATGCCAGAGATGGCGGACCATGTCGCAAAAAGCCCTGACATGGCTGTTAAACACCGGCGCGTCTGGATGGGCTTCGCGCTCCACGGCCAGCGCCTTTTCGAGATTCTCGTGCGGCATCTGCGGATACTGATGATGCACGCCGTGGGCCGTGATATGAAAGCTCGTATACGCGACGGCCTTGCCGAGCGCATCCTGCGGAATCACCGTGCGCGCCCCCTCCATCGGCGTGCCCAGCGGCAGGCCCAGATGCTCGGTGAACTTGCGGAAGGTCTGCACGACGCCTGAAAGCCACGCCGGTATCAGGTACATCTTCGCGAAGAGCCACCACGCACCGGTGTATGCAACAAGCCCCCAGATCGCTCCCCAGAAGATCAGGATGATCGCGTACTCCAGCAGGATGCGCCGGCGCTGCGACGGCTCCTTCAGCGGAGAGTTCTTCGACCAGAAGATGCGGCTGTAAATCAGCGGCGCGACCCACAAGCCCAAGACCACGTCAAAGATCATGAACACCCGCCGAAAGCCCAGCGATTTCGACGGATCAACATACGGCCACAGTTCCCAATCCTCCGGATGGTTCATCCGGTTGTGATGGCGGATGTGAACGTGTCGGTAGACGGCGAACGGCACGGTCAGCAGCGTGCCGACGATCATGCCGTTCATGATGTTGTGCCACTTGGCGCGGTACAAGGCGTAGTGAACGTCTTCGTGAAAGATCGTCATCCAGGTGTGCTGGAAGTAGGTCAGCCAGAGTATCCAGGCCGATGTCCAAAGCCAGTTGTCGGACGGCCAGCCCGTGGCGAGCGCGGTCAGCGCAATCGCAACCCCACCCAGGTTGAGCAACATCGGCACGACGTTGCTCTGGGGGTTTCGATGCAAATCCCGAATCTCGACCGCACCCATCAACCACGCTCCCGAAAATGACAAGCCACCGCCCAGCGGCGGGTTCCTTGGCAGCCCATCGCGCGGCTGAGTCTTTGCCCGCGCCCGGTCAGATCTGTTAAGCGGCCATAGTATTTACAACTTGGCCGCATGAATCAAGTTAGCCCGGGTCGGATTCGATCGAAAATCGGCAAAATATTTGCCGCCCGCCGTGGCCGTGGACGCAGCAGCCTGTGCTTCGTTCCCATCAGCCCCCGCCCGGCGTAACCTTCAGCCGACCGCCGACATCCTAAACGACGCAGCCGATTGCGGAAACGACCGCACGATATAATTGACGTAGACCGAGCCAGCCACTTGCGGTTAGGCTGTCCTCTGCAATCTCGCGCGAACGTGAATCCGCCGGCTCGGTCCCGATCTCGGCTGAGGATTCGTATCGAATCGATTCGGATGATGTCGCCCCCCCGTGCTTGGCGCGAAAGTTCGCAACCGGCGGGCGTCGCTCCTGGAGAGTTCCTTGTTCAATCCCCGTCATTCCCTCGCCCCCGCATCCATATTCGTCCTCGCTCTGTGCGCCGGCTGTTTTTCGGAGCGGTCCTTTACTTACGATCCGCAGGATGTCATCCCGGTCGGTTACAAGGAAGACCACCCCCCCCGCAACGTGCGCGAATGGACCCGCCGAGCGCACGTCGAGTTGGCCCATCTGCTTCCCTATGACGAGCGCCGGCTTCGACCCCTCGTCACCGAGCAGTTGACGGACGCATCCGGCAAGCCCGTCGATGTCTTCGCCCACTTCCGCAAGATCAAGTCGATGCTCCACACCCTCATCGGCAATCTCTCCGGCATCTCCCACACGGCGCAAGTCACCGGCAGCACCAACGCCACCATTAACCCCGCGCCGCCCTGGGACGGCTTCGACGACATCTGGGTTCCCATCAACGACACGCTCAGCCTCTCGGCCCGCGTCGGCTGGGCGCGCGAGGGCGGCCGCATCGTCGAAGCGGACTGCATCATCCTGCTGCCCGGCCTGCTCGGCGACAACATGCGAAAACGCGCCCGTGACATCGGCGCCTTCTTCACCGATGCCGGCTATCACGTCCTCTCGCTCGAGTTCCGCGGCCACGGCCAGACCCACGCCCGCTACCCCGACATCCCCTACAACTACGGCACTCTTGAGGCCGGCGATCTCATCGCCGTCGCCCGCTGGGTCGAGGCCCTGCCGCACGTGCGCGAGACCGGCGTCGTCGCCTTCAGTTGGAACGCCAACGTCGCACTTCTCGCCGTCTGGGAAAACGGCCGCGATGACGACCACCCCAGCGTTTCTCCCCGGCTGAAGCCGTTTCTCCATCCGCGTGGCGACCAGCTCTACTTCAAGGCCGGCGTCTTCTGCATCTCGCCGGTGCTCGACTTCGAGACCAACACCGTCGATGCCCTCGATCATCAGTGGCCCATCCTCAAAAACCCCGTGCTCAACGCCGTGCAGAACACGGTCAACTGGCGGGCCAGGCTGCGCGGTTACGACGATGTTGACGGCAGCCTGCGCCGCCTCATCCATCGCGAGCTGGTCGACTCGGGCTTCGATTACGACGGCTTCATGGACGACGGCTTCGACTATCTGCGCTTCCTGCCCTACAAGGGCCGCCCCTCCGGCCGCAAGCTGGAGTCGGCCCGCGTGCCGGTGCTGATCCTGCACGCCTCCGACGATCCGCTGGCCTACGCCCAGGAGGTCGCCGACGTCTTCGCCGAAACGAAAAACCCCAACGTCGCCGGCATCATCCTCAAGGGGGGTGGCCACGACGGCTTCGCGGCCTACTGCAAGGACTACTTCTACAGCCTGATGCTCAACTTTTTCGACACGAAGACGGGGGTGCGCCACGCCCACCCTCGCCGATCGATGGCCGAGGGCCTGCCCGAGCCAACGACCCCGCCGGTCCTGAGTGAGCGGGGCCGATAGCGGAGCCGGGCGGCTGGCGACCGGGCGACGGGGGCCTAAAGCCGGGTGCAGGGGGCTTGAGGCTTGGAACCTGGTGCTCGAAACCGGACCACGGGGGCCTGAAACCGGGTACCGGGGACCTGAAATCCGGTACAGGGGGCCTGAAACCCGGTACCGGGGGCTGGAATCCGGGTGTCGGGCAGACCGGGTCCAACCACTGACAGGGCCGGGGAGCATCGGCGTCTCGCCGGTGCGTACAGGCTCCATCATCCCCTCGCGACAATGCGGCCATCCACGCCCACGGGCCGCCTGTTTCGGGTCATCCACCGTGCATTTCGGGTCATAAACCCTGCATTTCCGGTCATCAACGCGGGATTTCCGGCCATAAACCCTGCATTTCTGACCCTGAACCGCGCGTTTCCGGCCATGAACGGGGCATTTCGGGTCATCAAACGGGCGTTTCCGTACATAAACGGCGCATTTGTGTCACTTTTTGCTTCAAAAAGTGTCACAAACGGAGCGTTTCGGGCGCCAAACGGGGCAAATGGGGCCGGAAACGGGGTGTTTCAGGCACGAAATCGGGCACATGGGGCCCAATTCCACGTCCGGCCTCACGCCTTCACGATCTTCTCGCGGCCGCGCTTCACGCCGATGGTGGCGTTGCGCGCGTCGACCACCAGCCTGGCGTTGCGAACGATGAAGCCGTAGTCGTAGGCCGAGTGATCGGTCGAGATGAGCACGGCGTCGTACTTCTTCAGGTTGGCCGCCGTCAGCGGGACCGACACCATGCGCAGATCGTGCTCGCGGCCCTTGTGGGTCTTGGGCACGTGGGGGTCGTTGTAATCGACCAGCGCCCCGCGGTCGCGGAGGATGTGGATCAGCTCGATGCTCGGGCTTTCGCGGATGTCGTCCACGTCTTTCTTGTAGGCCAGGCCGAGCACGAGGATGCGCGAGCCTTTGATCGACTTCTTGCGGTCGTTGAGCGCCATGGCCAGCCGGTTGATGACGTATTCCGGCATGTGGGTGTTGATCTCGCCGGCCAGCTCGATGAAGCGCGTCGACTCGCCGTACTGCCGGGCCTTCCAGGTGAGGTAGAACGGATCGATGGGGATGCAGTGGCCGCCGAGGCCGGGGCCGGGATAGAACGCGGAAAAGCCGAAGGGCTTGGTCTTGGCGGCGTTGATCACGTCCCACACGTCGATGCCCATCTTGTCGAAGAGCACCTTCAGCTCATTGACCATGGCGATGTTGACGCAGCGGTAGACGTTTTCCAGAATCTTCGCGGCCTCGGCGACTTCGCAGTTCGCCACGGGCACGGCCTTGGCGATCGAGTTTGAATAGAGCGCCATCGCGAGGCGTCGGCTCTTCGCGTCGTAGCCGCCGACGACCTTGGGAATGGTCTCGGTGGTGTAGTCCTGACGGCCGGGGTCTTCGCGCTCGGGGCTGTAGGCGAGGAAGAAATCTCGTCCGGCCTTGAGCTTGCTGCCTTTCTCGAGGATGGGCTTGACCAGATCGCGCGTCGTTCCGGGATAAGTGGTGGATTCGAGGGTGACGAGCTGGCCGGGGCGCAGCGTCCTGGCGATGGCGTGGGCGGTGGACTCGACATAGCTCATGTCCGGGTCGCGCGTCTTGGAAAGGGGCGTCGGCACGCAGATGACGATGACGTCAGGCTTGCCGAGTTCGCCCATGTCGGCGGTGGCGCGGAAGCGCTTCGAGTCGATCAGCGTCTGAATCTGCGAATCGGGGATGTGCTGGATGTAGCTCTTGCCGGCGTTGAGCATTTTGATCTTCTGCGGATCGACGTCGAAGGCGAGAATGGGATAACCCGCCTTGCCGAAAGTCCGCGCCAGCGGCAGTCCGACGTAGCCCATGCCCATCACGCCGATAAGGGCCTTCTTGCTGGTGATCTTCTTTTCGAGTTTTGCGATATCCAAAGGTGCGCTCCTTGCGGTTTGGTTGGAAAACCGCTTGATTTACGAGTCGAAAGCCCGACATTAGATAGGCCTTTCGCGGCGGTCGCAAGGGGCGGACACTCGGAGGAAAGTCATGATGCCGGAATGGTTGCAGCCCTGGCTCGGAGATATTCACGCAGTGGTCGGCCCCCAGTGGGCCGGCATCCTCTCGACCGCCGCCGCCGTCGTCTGCGGCGGCCTGATCGGCCTGGAACGCCAGCGCGCCCGAAAGCCCACCGGCCTGCGCACGCTCGTCTTAATCTGCCTCGGATCGGCCATCTTCACGCAGGCGTCGATCCTCATCATCGGCGATCATATCGGCGATCGGGCGCGCGTCGCGGCGCAAGTCGTTTCCGGCATCGGCTTTCTCGGCGCGGGCGCGATCATTCGTGAACGCGGACTGCTCGTCGGCGTCACCACCGCAGCGGGCATCTGGGCAACGGCCGCCGTCGGCGTCGTTCTCGGCACAGGCCATCTGGCAGCCGGGCTTTTCTTCACGTTGCTGATTCTGGCGACGCTCGGCGCGGCCGGCGCGATTGATCGCGTAGTGCTCGGTCGCTGTCGCATCGAACGGCTGAAGCTGGTGCTGGGCGATGAATCCGGCAAGACGTTGCTCAGAATTCAGTCCATCCTCGATTCGTTTCCGCACGATGTGAAGTCCGGTCCGGCGACACACGAAGACGGCCGCGTCGTCATTCGCATCGACTGCTGCGCCGCCCATCGGGAGCATCGCGGCTTTCTCGGTGGACTCGTCGAACTGCCCGGCGTCTTGTCGGCGGCGAGTGAATAAGCTGGCCGATGCTGGGCCCGCCCCGCACCAAGTCCCGATAACAAACGGCACGCCAGTATGTTCAGAGGCCGCGCCTCAACTTGAGCTAAATCTCAGGATTTATTCCGGAAAATCTGGGGACTTCCCGTATGCGCTGCCGATCATCATGACCGGCATGAAGTTGCAGATGCGTGGACACGGTTCGACAGGATGGTCGAACGGACGAAGCACGCACGACGCGGGAGAACTCGTCATGGATGGCAACACGAACACATCAACTTGGACGACACGATTGCAGCGCATGGGTCGTTATGCACTGGCGGTGATCGCCGGGTGCGCGTTTGCGTATGTGGCGTGGGAGCCGGATGCGTCGGAATCGTCCGATGCGTCATTCGTGGTTGATTACGAGATGGGGCCTGCACTTTCGGCGAGCGCGCCGGGCGGCCCGCAGTCTAAAGCGATTTCGAATGTCCAATCGGCCGTAGCGCCGAATGCAGACTTGCAGTCCGCGCTGTCACGCGCGAACGACGTGGCTGGCGAGCCGCGGGATTCCCTCGCAACCGCCGCCGCGCTGAGTGAAGAATCGACCGCAGGGCGGTTGTCTCGCGCGCCGCCTGACGCGGATTCACCGTAAACCGCGCTGCACCGCATTGTCTGCGGCGCACCACGTCGCATGAGCGTATTTGATTGTTTTTGAATAACCGCCCCGAACGCAGCGTTCGGGGCTTTTTTCATGGATGTCGATTTCACGGCAACGATTTATGCCTGAACACAGCGCGACCGCAACGTGTATCGTAACACACGCGAAGGCGCGAATGCGCCGGCTCAACGTCAGGCACTGAGTCGTCGCACAATCGTCTAATCGTTCGCCAGATCAATAACTCAAGAATACCGATTCCGTTCTTTTTCGCGGCATTCTTCGAACAGGCGAACATAGCTTTCGTATCGCTCGGCGTGGATTGCTCCGGTCTCAACGGCGGATCGAATGGCGCAGCCCTCTTCGTTGATGTGCGAACAATCGGGAAAGCGGCACTCACGCACCCGATCGCAAAACTCGATGAAATACGCCTCCAACTCGTCTGAATCGATCGCCACCAGATCAAACTGCCGCATGCCCGGCGTGTCCACGACGTAGCCGCCGAAGGCCCACTTCAGTAGCGACGCCGTCGTCGTCGTGTGCCGGCCCCGCTCCAGATCGCTCAGCGTGCCGATCTTCAGCCGCAGATTTGGATCGAGCGCGTTGAGCAGCGAACTCTTGCCGACGCCGCTGGGGCCGACGAGCACGCTGGTGCGCTCGCGAAGAATCTCCTTCAGCTCATCGACGCCCGCGCCCGTCTCGGCGGAAACAAGCACCGATGCATAGCCGATCGACCGGTAGCGCTCGACGGCCTCTAGTGCCGCGCCGTCGGCATCCAGATCGGCCTTGTTGATGCAGACGACGGGTCGCATGCCGCCGAGATGAATCGCGACGATGTATCGATCGATCAGATGCGTCCGCAGCGGGGGCTGCGCGGCGGCGAGAACGATGACGACGTTGTCGACGTTCGCGGCGACGGCCTGGTGCTTGCGCTCGTAGTGTCGCACGAGCGTCGTCGTTCGTTCCTCGACTTCGTCGATGACGCCTTCCGGGTATTCGCGTTCGTCGCTGACCGTTCGCGACTGTTCGCCGCCGACTTCGACCGGCATGAAGCCGACGCGATCACCGACCGTGACGGGATGGCGCTCGGCGATCAACAGCTTTCGGAGCACCTGCCGCACGGTGCAGGCCCAGATTGACTTGCCATCGTCGACTTCGACGATTAACCCGCGCAGGCGAATGACGACGCCGCGCTTCAGTTGAGCGGCCTGGGATTCGTCGACGATGATCGTTCGTCTGCGCGAGAGCGAGCCTTTGGCGCGGACGTTTTCAACCGAGGCGGTGTCTTCATGTTCGATATCGCGCGCGCGGTAGAGGCGCGTCCACTTGAGGCCGTCGCGCGTGGATTTCTCGTAATGCTTGCGGAAGTCGACGCGAACTTTTCGAGGGCCGCCGGATTTGCCGCCGCGCTTCTTAGCCACGGGGAGACTCCGAAGTCGCGGGCTGCGTGGTCGCCGGAACGACAGGCTGTGACGTGGGCGGCGCTTTGCCCGACGGTTGCGTCCCAGAGGGGAAGGCCTCGATGCGGCGTTGGGCGCGCAGCGATGGATCCGATCGCAGGCGGACGGCGAGTGTCACATATTCGGCATCGTCAGTCGAACGCTCGATCGCGCGTTGCCGCTCGACGCCCGCGCCTCCGTCACCCGCACGGCGCGTTGCTGTCGGCTCGGGAGGACCGACAAACTCGCTTTCGGACGCGCTCGAACCGGCTCGTGCCGATTTGCTACGCTCCTTGGCCGTGCCGCGCCGTCCGCCGCCTTGAATGCCGGTTGGACCCGCCTCGGCTGATTCGGCGGACTTCGCCTCATCCGAAAGCTCCGCCCGATCATCCGACGCCGTCGCCGACCTGCGGCGCGTCGCACCAACTGCGATCTTGCTTTCATCAACGGCATCACGCTCGGCGTCACGAAGCCCCCCTCCCCCCTCTGGCGACGCGACGCGCGACATCACGATCGGCGGACCGGCCACAAGCTGACTCACGGTTTCAACCGCCGCGCGATCAGGTGCGACGGGTTGTTCGTTCGTGGTCCATGCCGATGCGACATTCTGCGATTCGAGATAGGTCTGCATCGACGCCAGCAATGGCGCGACCTGGCTGCGCTGGAGAGTCAACACATACGCGCGTGCGCCGCCGGCGTCTGCTTCGCTCGCATCGGCATCGTCGCGTGCGTCGGCAAAGCCGAGCTTCGCATCACGCAGCCGAGGTTCATCGTCGGAATGCGCCGCATGCTCGTCGCTTAGCCATTCGGCGCGTCTGAAGTAGTAGGCGCGGTCGGCGGGCAGCGTTTCATCAGCCGCGGCCGAAGCCATGTCGGGAACGGCCTGGGCTTCCATGCTGGCGCGAATCAGCCCGTCGAGCTGCTCGACCACTTTGGGATCGTCAACCGCGACATCGACGCGATTGCCGAACGCGCTGATCGGAGCGCTTTGCACGTCGCGGTTTGTGTAACTTCCGAAGGCCACAACATGGGCCGCGCCTTCCGATGGCTGAACGTTCGCCCGCGTCGGCGCAGGTGCGGCGACCAACATGTCCGATCGGCCGGGCGCGGGCGATGCACCGGCGTCGTGCGCGGCAACCGCTTCCGGCGAAGGCTGTCCAGCATCGAAACCCAATTTTCGACGTTCACGCACTGCGGCACTGAAATCGCGACGCGCTTCATCATGCATTGCAACAGACGGCGGCGCTGGCCCGTCGCGATCTTGAGTGGCATCCTTCGTTGAGGTTGGCGACGCGTGTTCGCGGCCCGCACTGTGAGTCTTCAAGTTGTTCGACGCCGCATCGCGGGCGACGCTATCCGACGGTGCAGCAGCCGATTCGCGATCGCGCCCGGCTGCGTCGTTCAGTGCCAGCGGCCCGCGATTTGACTCGGCCGCGGGTCTCATTTCCGACGCCGATTCCATGTCCGCCATCTGCATGACTGAGCGCTCGATCTCCGGCCAAAAAGGGACGCCGATCCAGGCGATCGTTGCAACCACCAGCAATGATGCCGCCAGTGCCAGCGGCCGCGTCCAGCGCGCGGCCGCCGCGGCGCCGCGCGGTCGGAAGTCGGCCTCGCCGAGCAGCGCCGCGCGCTCGCATCGCGCGACGACGGCATCGGCCATGTCGGCCGGGGCGCGCTCGCGCGGCAGCGCGGCAACGATGCTCGCGACTTGTCGAAGTTCGTTGAACAGCGATCGGGCCTCGGCGTCGCGTTCGAGCCAGCGCTCGATCTCCGCGCGCTCCGCCGGCGACAGTTCGCCATCGAGATAGGCGCTGAGCCGTTCAAAATTGTCCGCGTCAAGCGCCATAGCCGCTCATTCCATCCCCAGCATCGGTGCGAGAATATCCCGCAGCGCCAGACGCGCCCGATGCAGGCGCGATTTCACCGTGCCCGTCGGCACATTCAATATCTCGGCGATTTCCTCGTAGCTCAGTGATTCCATATCCCGCAGCGCGACCACCGCGCGCTGATCTTCCTCCAGCAATGTCAGGGCGTGCAGCACGAGCGCGTCGCGTTCGCTGCCGGCTGCACCCTCGTCAGGCCGCAATTCCCGTGACGGCAGACCGGTGGCTCGGCTTTCCGAAGATTCACCGTCACCGCCCCGCGTCGGCGCGTCGAGCGACGACGACGGCCGATGGCCGTCCTTGCGCCGGGCGCTGATGATCAGGTTCACCGCGATGCGATACACCCATGTGTAGAATCGCGACCGCTCGGCGAACTGATTCAGGGACTGCAGCGCCCTCACGAACGCCTCCTGCGCAAAGTCCTCCGCATCCTCGCGGCTGGAACACATGCGCCTGCACAAGTTGTAGACGCGATCCTGATAGCGGCGGACCAGACGCCCATAGGCCGCTGTCTCGCCTCTGCGACAGGCGTCGATCAGAGCGGCGTCGTCCGTATCGACATCGCCATCCGTTGCAAGATGGACCGCGTCCTTCATGGAGATTGGACGCTGTGCGTGAGAATAGGTTCCATCCATTGCGGCGGCTTTCAATGCCCGTCCCTGAGCCAAAAGGCGCGATTTGCGCGCCGACCGGCTTGAGCGGGGCCATTCTCCGTCGGCGCGCTCGGCGGGTCAATTTTAGCGGGCCTTGCATTTAGGCCCACGGCGATACCGAACGCGGCTCTTTTCTTGTACGATGGGCCGAAATGGGCGTTGCACTGAACATCCTCGAACCCGCGCTCGACACGCGGCCCGAAAGCGAACGGTCCATCACCGGTCCGCGGCAAATTTCCGCCGTGAAGACCCTGCGCATCAGCGTGACCGATCGCTGCAATTTTCGATGCGTCTATTGCATGCCCGAGGACAAACTCGACTGGGTGCCGCGCGCCGATCTGCTGACTTTCGAAGAGATCGTGACCGTCGCACGGGCGGCCATGAGCCACGGCATACGAGGCTTCAAGCTGACCGGCGGCGAGCCGCTTGTTCGGCACGATCTGCCGCGACTCGTCGCCATGCTGAAGACCCTGCCCGGCGCGCCGGAAGTTTCCATGACGACCAACGGCTCGCTGCTGGCCGAATTCGCGGCGGTGCTCAAGGCGGCCGGTCTCGACCGCGTCACGGTCAGCCTGGACACGCTGAGCGCGAAGCGGTTTCGCGAAATCACGCGTGGCGCGGACATCCGCGCGGTATGGCGCGGGATACATGCCGCGGTCAACGCCGGCTTTCGCCATCCCAAGATTAATTGCGTCGCGATGCGCGGCATCAATGACGACGAGTTCGCCGACTTCGCCTCGCTGACGCTTCGTTACGATCTCACCGTGCGATTCATCGAATACATGCCGCTTGGTCGAACGGCGCTCGGCGGCGAGTACGAAGCGCGGTTCATTGGCGAAGCTGAAATCCGCGGGCGCATCGAATCGCGCCTCGGCCCGCTCGCGCCCGACGCGCCGGACACCGGCCACGGTCCGGCTGTGATTCAACGGATCGCCGGGGCGAAAGGGCGCATCGGCTTCATCAGCGCGATGTCCAAACCGTTTTGCTCGACGTGCAATCGACTGCGCCTGACGGCCGAAGGTCAGTTGCGAAGCTGCCTGTTTGATGGCGGCGAAGTCGAGCTTCGCCCGCTCCTCCGCGCGGCAGGCCAGGGCACAACCGCCGACAGCGCGCTGCGCGATGCATTCGTGCGCTGCGTGGCCTTCAAGCCCGAAGTGCATTCCTATTTTGGAAATCGGCAGATGTCGCAGATTGGCGGTTGAGTTTTCGCTGCGGCGATTTGGCGACCGAAGCGTCCATCAGTGCATTTCGCGCGGGCGCTGCGCCGCGCGGCGCTTTCGCGCCGCGAACTCCGGCGCCTCGGTGATGCATGTACCCAGAATGCCCAGCGACTTGAGAAACGCCTGAAAGCCGACACGCTTCAACTCCGCGCCATCGCCGCCGACGCTCGGATATCCGCGCCCCTCGGCGTCTGGCTGCACGTGCTCCCAGTTGCGGAACAGCCGGCCCCATTCGCTGTTAAGTACCTCTCGCATCATCTTCTTCGCCTTCATCGGGTACCAGAAGCTGTCGTGATAGATGACGCTGGCAATATAGGCCCACGGCGCGAGCACCGTCTTGAGCGACCATTCGATCGGTTTCTTCAGCGGCCCCCAATAGATCTTGTGCTGCATGCGCGAGGCAAATGTCATCTTTTTGAACGGGCCGACAAAGTTCCAGTTTTCGTTGGCCGCATCCAGATCGCCGACCAGTTCAATTTTGCGCGGATCGCCGCAGCCCAGCCCCATCTCATGCGCGATCTTGATGAACTTGATCGACATCGGATCGAGGCCCATCAGCTTCGCCGCGACGGCGTCGATCGCCACCTGATCGGCACTCGCGAGTATCACATTCTTCACGTGCGGCATCATGCAGCGCGGACCGGGGCCGTCGCCGGCGAAGGTGCCATCCATCACCGCGAACACGCCGCGATGAATCTTCTTCTGGATCATCAACAGATCGACGAGCGTCTCGTGAATGACCGGGTGCGTCCAGTGGCGATGTTCGTTGAGCAGCCCGCCGAAGGCGTTCTTCATCGCGCCGGTTGTCGTGGTGAAGATGTGCGTCTTGACCGTCGGCAGATGGATAATGTTCTCGCCGATAAATCGCCTGGGAATGTGGAAGCCCTTGGGATAGACCTCATTGAGACAAATGAACTTGTCCGCCAGCTCGCCGACCGCGTCGCGAACGTGGATCCACTCTTCGCCTTCATACAGGTGCACGTTTCGAAGCCCGTGGGCATCAGTTACGTTGACCTGTTTATTCTCGCGCTCGCCGAGATGGGCGTCGATGACGACGGTGCGGTTGTGGCAGCCGTGGATCAGGTTCGGATCGTAGCCGTCCTGCTTCATCGCACGGATCACGCGCTCAAGCTGCCAGGGCGTCGTGCTGCTAGCGGGAAAGAAGAAGTGTCAAATGATGTTGATCTTGAGCGCCGTGTCCGCGTCCTTCGCGACGACCGATTGGTAGTCGGCCAGGTTCAGCAGGCGGTGATAATCCGCCAGCACCGTGGCGGGCGAAGTACGTAGAATTGCGACTTTCGAACTGCTCATTCAGAGGGTTCCTCTGGGGTGTTCGCTGGTATCGTGTCCACCTTGACCGCCGGCGCACTCGGATCGGACGACCGTGCGGCCGAAGCGTACGGATATATCATAGCGTACGGCTTTCGTCGAATCGCCCGCGGTGCAACGTCGTCCGCCGCTTGAACGGCCGTGAACGGGCGATAACCCCCTGAGGGCCAAGAATCAGTGGCCAAACGCCGCGCATCTCGCCGCGCCGACGGCCCGTTCGATTGACATTTGGCCTTTTTCCGTGTTAAATAACGTGATTCCAACGTGTTGGGGACATGCCTTCCTGGGGGGAACTGAGCATTGCACCCGCCTGCCCGGCGCATCCGCGCGGATCATGAGGAGTCCTTGCCTTGGCACATAATTCCACCATCGGTGTCGGCGGTATGGTCGGAGGCGCCGTCGCTTTCGTTGTCGTCGCCGCGCTGATCTCTTCGCCACTCTATCTCAACTCACTGAGTAACGACGCCAAACGGCTCGATAGGCTCGTGGCCGATCCGATCGACGAGGTCCGCCGCGTCATCTTCAATCTCGATGAGAGTCTCGCCGCACTGGCCGACGCCCGCTTGCTCGCCGGCGCCGCCGCCAAGCTGGACGCGTCGCGCATCGACGAACTGGTCCGCCAGAATCAGGACATCATCTCCAAGGACCTGATGGACAGCCTGAACCATTCGTCAAGGGCCCTCAAGGAGACCGATGACGCCGATCGCGCGGCCGGTCTGAGCACCGCCGAAAAGCCGATCGAGTCCGGCCCGCTCAAGTACAAGGCCGCTCCCGGCGAAGTCGACAACAAGTACACCCAGCAGCACAAGAAACTGCTCGGAGAGGCCGACAAGGCCGTGGCCCGTCTGACCGGCGCGTCGGCCGGGGGCGCCAACGTTTCGACGCACATGGAAGCCAACCGCGTTCAGGCCATTCTGCTCTACGCGAAGGGCCGGATCGAGCGAAACCGCGCCGGATTCGAGGCGTGGCAGTCGGCGCAATATCGCGACACTGCGCAGGAGCTGGTCGATTCGGTTGCAGCGCTCCAGCGCAACGCCCGGTCGGTCGCGGCGCGCGTTCCGGACGAATCCATCACCGAACTCGCAGGTCAGATCGAGCGCGAGCAGCAGGAGATCGGCCGACTCAACAACGAAATCGGCGCCATCGCCAAAGCCGTCAGCGAAGGCCAGGCGATGATCAACGAACAGGAAGAGCATGCCGCCGCGGCACGCCGCCGAATGATCGAACTCGAAACGTCCGGCGCACCCATCCATGAAGAGAACGGCGAGTACGCCAGCCTCTCGCGCGCCGCTCGCGCCGCGGAGGCCGCCGCCGACAATATGCGAAACGGCACGCTGTCCGATGCGACGACCATCGCGCCGCCGCTCGGCGGAGACTTGATCGAAACGCGGTACGAAGACGGCCGGCAGATCGTGGGTGTTCGTGATCTGGCGCACTTCCTCGAGCTGCGCCGCGAGCAACTGGCCGGCCGGGAGGCGTTGCTCGCCACGCTGCAGCAGCGCCGCGCCGATGCGATTCGCATGCGCGACGAAATGAAATCACGCGCGCGCGCCGCATCCACTGCGTCGGACGAGCAGCTCATCGTCATCGACGAGCTGCTCTCCAAGGCCGAGAACCACCATCGCAACGCCGACCAGGCCGCTGAAAACGCCATCAAGTTCTTCGCGCAGGCCGTGCAGGCCGCCAATAAAGCCTCGACCGCCGCCACCACGCGCGTCAACGAAGCCCGCACGGCACAAGCCGACGCTACGGAACCGGAACGCGAGCGGCTGCAGATGATCATCGACGACGCCGACATGAAAGCTTCGATCGACACGATCGTCGCCGAATGCGCTCACAGCGCGGCGATGACGCGCGCCGATCAACTCGACTGGATACGATCACATCACATCGCCCAACTCGGCATCGCCGCACGCGTCGGGCGAGACATGCCCGCCGACATCGACGCAAAGATCGACGATCTTCGTGACAAGGCCAAGACCGAAGCCGCCAAGGCCGTCAAATCCTACGAGGGTGTTTCAAAGGAACTGGCCCGCGCCAAGTCGCGCGTCGATGGCGTCGTCGTGCAGGGCAAAGACTACAAGTGGCAGGCCGATCTCGGTCAAGCCGCGTCGCACTTGCTGCTTGCAGCGCTGACGCGCGAGCCCGACGAGCGCAAGTCCGAACAGGATGCGGCCTATGCGATTCTGCGGGAAGTCATTCAGGGCAAGGAACAAAGCCCCGCCATGCAGCCGGCAATCCAGGCGCTTCTTACGCTGCAAGAGACCGCTCGTTAATTCACCCGCACGCCACGTCGCGATCTGAATTCCACAGGCTGATTCACATTCCGCAACGTGATTGACTTCCGTGCGATGATGAATCACCGCGCGACGGTCCATCATTCGTGCGACGGTCAATATCTTCGCGATCATCTACACGCCCGAACCGCGAAGCCGTGCTTTGCAACCGCAACGTAAATCGTGCGGGTGGGCGTTAGCTTCACTTCGCCGAAAACCCCTATGACACATCAACCCATGCTTCCACTTACCCGATTGTGTTCAAATTCACTATAAGGACAGATTTCTCTCCGCTCGGTCCACCGCTTCTTGAGGGGCGTGGCTCTGATGGTGATCTTCTGGGTCGAGACAACCGGATATTCGGGTTGTAGTGAATCGATCCGTGCGCACCAGCGGGACGCCGATGCTCCCCCGACCCGCAAAGTCGTCTGTCCCGGTCTACGACAACGCTGTTTGCGCGGTGAGGGGGAATGCAGAATGAAGAATGTTGAGTGTGGAAGACGCATGAGGCACCGCCCCTGTCTCTACACTCGCCATTCTTCATTCGCTATTCGCGTTCAGCTTCACTTGTCGAGTCGTTTTCTCGACGCTCGGTCCACCGCTTCCTGACGGGCGCGGCTCTGATCTCGCCGCGGATCATGTGTCAATCGCGCGGCATCGGGAAGTACACGCGATCCGCGGGCACCTTCTGCGACTTGTCGCCGCGCGATCCGTCCGAGATGAGGTCGGCCGAACCCTTGTCGTCTTTCATGTTTCGATAGATGCTGTAAACTACCGGCCGACCGTCGTCGCCGAAGATGTACTTCAACGCGGTTCCGTCGTACACGTCGACCGGCGCTTCGCCCAGTCGAACCGCGTCCAGTTCGCTCAAGCCGCTGGGCCAATGGCCGCGCTCGGCATGGTGCATCGCGATCAGCACGGCGACACGCGTCGCCGCGTTTTCCATCGCGCATTCGCGGATGATCTGATCGGCATAGTTCAGGCTCGGCAGCAGTTGATGCACGAGCGCGTAGCGCAGGCCGTTCTCGCCCTCCTGAAGGTTCATCAGCAATGAGTCGGCCTTCTTGCGGTTCGAATCGTACAGCGGCAACCGGCGATATCGTTCCATGTCGGCCCACAGTTCTTCATACTTGTCCAGCGTCTCGACGCGGCCGGCGTGGCGCGCCGCCATCGCGACCATGCCGCCTTCTTCGCCGAACATGGAGAAAATCGAAGACGACTCATTGGGCGTAATGCCCAGCGCTATTACTTTCGAGTACTGCGACGGGATGAGACGGCCGTCGCCCTTACCGTCGTCGGTGAATACGTATTGCACGATATCGCGGAACATCAGCAGTTCGCCGTCGATGTGCGGCTGGATGAGGTCTTCGCGCACTGCGAACAGATGGCTCGATAGGATGCCGGCGTAAAGTTGTGGAGACATCGCGTCGCCGTATTCGGTGAGCAAGCGGCGCATCTCTTCACATGCGAGTCGATGAGAAGCCACGCCGACCAGTTGCTCGATGAGCGTCTTGCCCTCGAACATCTTCAGCGCGACGCGGTGGGCGATGTCGAGCGATGCCCAGGCGCTCTCGTGCCGGCCGGCCGCCGCGTGATCGCGGGCATCGAACACGAGGAACCACGCCACCTTGCGTACCTCGGCCAGGTGGGGCAGCAGGATTGAAATCAACTTGGGCGCGAGCGGATCCGGCTCGACCGCGGCGGTTTCGATGGCCGTGGTGTCGTTGCGGGATTCGGCCAGCCGGCGCATGAACTCGCCCGTGTCGCTGCCGCCGTAGATGTATCCGTAGTACGGACGATCGGCCGCCTCTCGCAGCTCGGGCAGCAGGGGGCGATTCAGATCGACCCACTCGCGAACGGCGGCCCACTCTTCGCCGTCCGGCTTGAACGTGGCGGGATTCTTCGCAGAGAGTTCCTCGGGCATCGGCTTGAAGCGCACCAATGTGTCGCGAAGGATCGGCCAGGCGCGCTGTTCTTCGGCGATCTGCTCCGAAGGCTCGTTGAGTTGCTTGAGATAATCGATGGACGGGTTGGGCTTGGCCAGTGTCATATAAGCGACATAACCGCCGCCCGCGACGCACACGCCGAAAGCCGCCAGGGTCGCGGCGATTGTAACTTTCCAGATCATGGGTCTACCTCGTAGCTTTCCGCGGCGAATGAGCTTCGCCGTCAATTCAGGGTTTCCAAAACTCTCACACAGCACGCGAACCGACGTCTCCAGCGGGAGGCCTTCACTCGCGAGGGCCTCAAGGCCTTCGCGAAAGTGGCTCTCCAACTCGGCGCGCACGTCCTGCTTCTCCGACCGCCATAGTCGCGTTCCGCGGATAACACGCTCTACGAGGTCGGCCAGGGCGGGCGGCAGCACCCTTGCGGCGCTGCCTTGACGCATGGAAGCCGACGGTTCCATCATGCAAACAAAAACGCCAGTCGCGACTGAAGCCCGCCGAACACCAGCCGGCCCATGCCGCGAACCAATTCATCCCATTGCATTAGATCGCGCTCGAGGCGATCCATACCTTTGTCCGTCAGTCGATAGTACTTGCGGCTTCGGCCGCTATCGGCCTCCTGCCACTCTGATTCGATGAGTGATTGGGCTTCAAGGTTATACAAGAGCGGATACAACGTGCTCTGGCCTAGCTTGAGCACCCCGTCGGACTGGTCGGAAATTTCCTTCACCAGCTCGTAGCCATACATGGACCGCTGGCGAAGCAGCTTCATCACCGCGAGGGGCAATACGCCTTTGAGAAGTTCTCGTTCGAATTGCATGTCAGTCTCCGATACTTTGTATGACATAGTATGTGCTACATAATTGGTATTGTCAAATAAAAATGTGGTTTTTTTCAGGTTTTTTCGCTTCACCGGAGACACACCAAATAGTATGCTATCATCCGAATATATGGATGTCTCGCCTATTTCTGGTCAAGCTGGCAGCGCCTACCCGGTCGATGTCTTTCGCGTCCTCGCCGATATCACCCGCCTGCGCGTTGTGCAACTCCTCCTGCTGGAGGAATTGAGCGTTGGCGAACTCGTCGAGATCGTCGGACTGCCCCAGTCCAGCGTCTCGCGACATCTCAAGGCGCTGCGCGACGCGGGCCTTGTTCGCGACCGGCGTGTCGGCGCGACGGCACTCCATGCGGCCGCGCTTCACTCGGATGGCGCCGCCGAAGGCACCGACGAGCAATTACCCGCGATGCTCATGCAGTGGCTCGCGCTGCGGCCGCTGCCATCCGCCGTGCGCGAGCGGCTTGATCGCGTCGTCGCCGCGCGCGATGCCTCAAATGCCGGATTCTTCAACCGGCTCGGCCGCCGCTGGGATGAGCTGCGCACCGATGCCTTTGGTGCGGCATTTTCGATGGAAGCGTTCGTCGCACTGCTCCCGCGAGACTGGACCGTCGCGGACATCGGCACCGGCACCGGGCATCTGCTGCCGACGCTCTCGGCCAACTTTCGTCGCGTGATCGCCGTCGAGCCTGCCGAGGGCATGCTTGAGTGCGCCCGCGGCCGCGTCGTGCAGAGCAGGCTGACAAACGTCGATCTACGTCAGGGCGATCTGACGCATCTGCCGCTGGGCGACGGCGAAGCGGATCTGGCGATCGCGATGCTGGTACTGCACCATGTTGAAAATCCTGACGATGCGCTGCGCGAACTGCGCCGCATCATCCGCCCCGGCGGGCGCATTTTGATCGTTGAACAGGAGGCCCACGAGAATCAGTCATTTTACGAGCGCATGCAGGATCGGTGGTGGGGATTTGACGCCGCCGGCCTGTCGCGCCGGCTGACGGCCACGGGCTGCGAGGCTGACCAGGCGCATCGCCTTGTCACCGCATCGCGCGAAGGCTCAGTCGATGCGCCGCCCCTGTTTGCACTGACGGCGACGCGATCGACGTGATCGCGATGCTTCGAACATTCATGTAACGAACAACCACTTATTGGCTCTCAAGGAGAAACGCAGTCATGACCACCACGCTTGTCGCACAGGATTACAAAGTCGCCGATCTGTCCCTGGCCGAATTCGGCCGCAAGGAGATCATTCTCGCCGAACATGAAATGCCCGGCCTCATGGCCATCCGCCGTGAATACGCCGGCAAAAAGCCGCTCAAGGGTGCCCGCATCAGCGGATCGCTGCACATGACGATCCAGACGGCCGTGCTGATCGAGACGCTGGCCGAACTGGGCGCGGAAGTGCGCTGGGCCAGTTGCAACATTTTCTCGACGCAGGATCACGCGGCGGCCGCGGTCGTCGTCGGACCGAAAGGCACGCCGGAGAACCCCAGGGGCATTCCCGTCTTCGCATGGAAGGGCGAAACGCTCGAAGAATACTGGTGGTGCACGCTGCAGATGCTCAACTGGCCCGAGGGCGACGGTCCGAACATGATTCTCGACGACGGCGGGGACGCGACGCTGCTGGTTCACAAGGCGGCCGAGTTCGAGAAGAGCGGCAAGATTCCCGCGTTCGACGCGGCGAACGACCCCGAAGAGTGGGGCGTCATTCTCGACGTGATCCGCGCGGAGTTGAAGGAATTTCCCGGCAAGTGGTCGCGCATCGCCGAGACCGTCCGCGGCGTCACCGAAGAAACGACGACTGGCGTCCATCGCCTCTATCAAATGCAGGAAAACGGCACGCTGCTCTTCCCGGCCATCAACGTCAACGACAGCGTCACCAAGAGCAAGTTTGACAATATCTACGGCTGCCGACATTCGCTGGTCGACGGCATCAACCGCGCCACCGACGTGATGATCGGCGGCAAGACGGCCGTCGTGCTCGGCTTCGGCGAAGTCGGCAAGGGCTGCGCCCAGGCGCTGCGCGGACAGGGGTGCCGCGTCATTGTCACGGAGATCGACCCCATCTGCGCTCTGCAGGCCGCCATGGAAGGCTACCAGGTCACAACGCTCGAAGACGTGCTCGACACCGCCGACATCTTCATTACCTCCACC